>JANPCI010000102.1:0-19503 GCA_031430875.1 Actinomycetes bacterium
GGTACCGTGCCCGCAATGGCTGTCTACGCGCTCGGCGAACTCGTCCCCACCATCAATTCGTCGGCGTTCGTTCATCCAGATGCCGTGATCATCGGCGCGGTCACCATCGGGGCCAACTCATCGATCTGGCCGGGGGCCACATTGCGCGGCGATGGCGGAGAAATCCGCATCGGCAGCCGCACGAGCGTCCAGGACAACGCCGTGATCCACACGACACCGCAGTGGCACACCGTGGTGGGTGACGGATGTGTCCTCGGCCACCTGATTCACCTGGAGGGCTGCATCATCCACGACGATGTCCTGATCGGCAACGCGGCAATGGTGCTCCACCGGTCGGTCGTGCACAGCGGGGCCATCGTGGCCGCCAACTCGGTGGTCCTCAACGATGTCGACGTGCCGTCGGGAGCGTTGGCCGCCGGCTCGCCTGCGGTGATCAAGCCCGGTCGGGCCGACATCGACCTCGTTCGCAGGAGTGCAGCGGCGTATGTCGCTCGCATCGAGGCGTATCGCACCGATCTGCGGCGCCTCGATTGATGCGGGCGTTCGTCGTGACGGTGCCCTCGGCCGACGTCGACGTCGCGTCGGATGTGCTCTGGCAGCTCGGAGTTCGAGCCATCGAGGAACGATCGTCTCCTCGGTTGGCCGAGGTCGTCGAATTGTGGACGGCCGTCGGCGACGACGACGCTGCCATTGATCGGGCGGGCACGGCGATGGGGGAGCGGTGGCCGTGGCGCGTCGAAGCCATCGCGGACGGGCCCGCCGACACCTGGCGTGACTACGCCCAACCGATGTGGGTCGACGAGCGACTGGTCATCGTTCCGGCGTGGCAGGAGCACACGTTCGACAAGCACGTCGTCGTTGTTTCAATCGAGCCTGGGGGAGCGTTCGGTCTCGGTGACCACCCCACGACACTGCTGTCGCTGCAAGCGGCCCGCAGCCAACTCGCCAACGGATGTGACGTGCTCGATGTCGGATGCGGCACGGGCGTGATCGCCATCATGGCGGCGATGCTCGGTGCCGGATCGGTGCGAGCCGTCGATGTGGCGTCGGCTGCCGTGGAGGCGACGCGTGCCAATGCCACCCGCAATGCTGCTGCCGATCGGATCGAGGTCGACACAACACCCGCGGCTGACCTCGACGCCACCTACGACCTGGTCGTGGCCAACATCCTGGCGCCGACGCTCGTCGAGCTGGCCCACGATCTCCGCCGGCTCACCCGGCCTTTGGGCCGGCTGGTGATCAGCGGAATCCTCGCGGAGCGCCACGACCACGTACTCGCCGCACTTGCCCCGATGGTCGTGGACCGGACCAGCACCCTCGACGGTTGGGCCGCTGTCACCCTCCGTCACCCCTGACGATCACCCCACCCGCCACGTCCACCGATGAGTCTGGGCGCGCACGGGTCGCGCCGAGACTCATCGCTGGGGTGGGGGTTGGCGGGCCAGAAAGCCTGCGATGTCAGCTCTGCGGGGGAGCGACGGCACGGCACCCTCGACCGTGGTCGCCAGCGCACCGGCTGCTGCGGCGTAACGCACGGCGGACTCCAGGTCGTCACCTGCGGCCAGTCGAGCGGCGAGCGCACCGCAGAACGCATCGCCGGCGCCGGTGGTGTCGACGGGCGTGACCGGAAATGCGGGCTGGTGGCGCTCGATCGGCGACGCTTCGGCCCGGACCGTCATGGTGACGCCCGCGTCCCCACGAGTGACGACGACGGTGCCGGCGCCACGAGTGAGGAGTGACTCGACTCCGCCGATCAGCTCCAGTTCGTGTTCGTTGGGCACGATGATGTCGCAGAGCCCGACCAGTTCGTCGGGAAGCGGTCGGGCCGGCGCCGGATTCAGGATCGTACGGGCGCCGCTCGCTCGGGCGGATCGGAACGCCGCGATCACTTCGTCGATCGGAACCTCCAGCTGGGCGATCATCACGCGGGCATCGGGGACGACATCGGCGCGAACGAACGAGTTCGCCCCGGGGATCACGACGATCGAGTTCTCGGCGTGGGCGTCGACGATGATCAGCGCCCGTCCCGTTGGTGAGCCCGACACAACCGCGATGGCCTCGACGTCGATGCCCTCGCCTTCGGCAATCGATCGCAGGTGCCGTCCGGCGTCATCGTCTCCGACGGCGCCGATCATGGCCACGCCTGCTCCGCTGCGGGCAGCGGCCACCGCTTGGTTCAGACCCTTGCCGCCCGGGTGTTCCGCGTACGCCGTTCCCGAAACGGTTTCACCGGGGCCAGGGAGACGAGCGGTGGTGGCGACGAGGTCGAGATTGACGCTGCCGATGACGGCGACGTCAATCATTCAGCTGGCACTCAGCTGGCGCGGGCGCGGATGCCGATGGGGGCAATGAGTCGGTAGCCGGCGGCGTGGCGTTCGTCTTCGGATTCGCCACCCCAGAACCCGTACTCGTGATGCTGGCGGGCGAAGGAGACGCACTGTGTGCGGACGGTGCAACTCGCACAAACGTCCTGTGCGGCGGCTTCTCGTCGCTCGCGGGCCTGTGGCCGTTCGGCTGCAGTCGGGAAGAAGAGGTGTGTCATCCCCTTGCAGGCTCCATCTCGCATCCAGTTGTCCTCATCGGTCTGCATGTGATCGATGGAGAATTCGATGGCCGTCATGTACGCACACCCCCGTGTGATTGATTGCTTCCCCCACTGGACCGGACCGGAG
This sequence comes from Actinomycetes bacterium, assembly GCA_031430875.1. Taxonomy (GTDB): domain Bacteria; phylum Actinomycetota; class Acidimicrobiia; order Acidimicrobiales; family Ilumatobacteraceae; genus Sva-07. Next base: position 2,673 of record JANPCI010000102.1, read on the forward strand.
TTGTTCAAGCTCCGCAGGGCGACAGACTAAATGGAATCGACCACTGAGTCAATTGCATGTGTCAACTAATTTCAGGCACGTGCACCGTCGACGACGATCGCCTCGACACCCGCCGCGAAGGTCATGACATCTTCGCTCGTCGTGTCCCACGAGGTCATCCAACGCACCTCGTGACGGGTCGTGTCCCAGTCCCAGAAGAAGCACCAGTCACGTAGTGGAGCGATGGCGTCGGGTGGCAAACAGGGGAACACACTGTTCACCGCCGGCTCACGGTCGAGCACCACGCCGGGGATGCCCACGGTCAAGCGGTGCAATTCGGTGGCCATTGCGTTGGCATGGTCAGCGAGGTCGATCCAGAGGTCGTTCTCGAGCACCGCATTGAACTGAGCGGCGAGGAAACGCATCTTCGAGGGCAGCTGCGTTACCTGCTTGCGCACGTACTTCGAGCCGACCGCCGCCGCTGGGTTGAGGAACACGACGGCCTCGGCGCCGAGCAGACCATTCTTGGTGCCGCCGAAACACACCACATCGACGCCAGCGTCGATGGTGAACGAGCGCAAGGCCGCGCCGGTGCCACCAAGTGCGGCCGTCGCATTGGAAATCCGGGCACCATCGAGGTGGACGAGCATTCCGAGTGCGTGCGCCTGATCGCACAGGGCGGCGATCTCGTCGGGGGTGTAGAGCGTGCCGAGTTCGGTTGCCTGGGTGATCGACACCACACCGGGCTGCACGTGATGCTGGACACCCTGGATTGCGGCGAGCTCGGCGAGCTTCTCGGGTACGAGCTTGCCACCGACAGATGGCAGATCGATCAGCTTGGTTCCCAGCGCCCGTTCCGGGGCCCCTGTCTCGTCAACCGCGATATGCGCCCAGTCGGTGCACACGACACCGTGGTGTGGGCCAGGCAATGACCCCAGCATCGTCGCGAGGGCGAGGACGTTCGCACCAGTCCCGTTGAACGTCAGTCGCGTGGTCACGTCAGCGCCGAACAGGTCGCGGAATCGAGCCGAGCACTCACGTGTGACCGCATCGTCGCCGTAGGCGAGCATGTGGCCAACGTTGGCAGCGGCGATGGCGTCGAGCACGGCGGGGTGAGCGCCGGCGGCGTTGTCGCTCGCAAAGGCCCTCGAGGGGGGTTGAGGCAGTGTCACGGGAGGTGAGTCTCCCAGACCATCGAACGGTGTGCACCAACCAGTGCTGTACTATTTCGTCATGACGAAATCGATCCGCGACGACGGCAGCGGGGGATCGCTGCCGATCGCGCACTGCCGGTGGTGTCGACGGGCACTCCCTTCCCGTACGGGCCCGGGAAGACCACGGGTGTTCTGTTCCCAGCGGTGCCGACAGTGGGACTGGGTGGCAAGGCACCGGGCCCGCGAACTCCAGCTGAACGAGAACGAACTCGTGGTGGCCCGCGAGGAACTCGATGCATTGCACGACGAGCTGTACGTCCTGGCGTGTGCCGTCGAGGACGTCGAACGTGACCTCGATGCGGGCCGACGACCAACGGCGTCTGAGCTGCGTGACGCCGTCGAGTGGCTCATGACGGCAGCGAAGCCCCTTCGGGACCGGGAAATCAGCCCATCCAGCTGATTCGGCCACTCCAGGCACCTTCGATCACAACGCCCATAATCCTCGTTATGTCAGGTATAGAGGATGGGGGTGGACGGACGCTCCGCTTTCGGCGAGACTGGTCTCCCCCTCGACGCCCTACATAACGGGCCTTCACGCAAACCAGACGACTCGCTGAAGCGTCGAGGGACCTCAATCTCCTATTGAGGGTTCAGAACCACATCGGGCGGACCGATCACATCTCCGTGTTACGAGAGAGGCCGTCCATGTCGTCCATGTCCATGAAACGATTGCCGCGCCGTCGGCGTTTCGTTGCGAGCGGGCTGTGTCTCGCTACTGTCGGTGGCCTCGTGCTGGCCGGCGTACCGGCAACAGTCTCCGCGTCACCCATGGTGATCGAGTCTCCCATGGCCCCCTCTCTCGTCGGTCTCGGTGAAGGTGCGCGTGGCAACGAGGTCAAGACGGTCCAGAGCGCATTGATTGCGGCCGGCGTCAAGGTGCCCGGCGGCGCCGACGGGGTTTTCGGCCCCGCCACCAAGTCGGCGGTGACCGCATTTCAATCACGCAGCGGGCTCCCTGCGACCGGCGCTGTCGATGCAGCAACCGCGGCCGCTCTCGGGCTTGTCCAGGCACCGGCCGCACCGGCGGCAACCGCAGGCGGACTCACGCTCGGGGCCAAGGGCGCCAGTGTCACCGAACTCCAGCAAGCATTGATCGCGTCAGGCGTCTACGTTCCGGGCGGAGCTGATGGTGTCTTCGGCCAGGCGACGAAGACGGCCGTGTCGAACTATCAGCGTTGGAACGGACTCGCCGTGACCGGCGAGATCGACGCCGCACTGTCCGCACGTCTGAAGCTCACCGGCGCACCCTCGGCCACTCCGGCTCCCGCAGCTGCTCCTGCGACCCCAGCACCCGCCGCTGTTGCGACCCCCTCGTTCGCCGGCATGACGATCGGCGTCCGTGGCGAGAACGTGAAGATCCTCCAGCGGGCGCTCGTCGCCGCAGGCATCACCGTGCGCGGTGGAGCCGACGGTGTGTTCGGCGCCATGACGGCCGCTGCAGTGACCAGTTTTCAGAAAGCCAAGGGACTCCCGGCGACCGGCGTTCTCGACGATGCCACGATCGCCGGCCTTGCCCTCTCCCCCGTCCCACCGCCCGCCCCTACACCCGCCCCTACGCCAGCGCCGCCTGCGCCATCGGGGGCCGGTCCGTACGTCGGCATGACCGTCGGGGCGACCGGCGACCTCGTCAAGGAACTGCAACGCGCAATCATCACGACGGGGTTGGTGCTTCGCGGCGGTGCCGACGGTGTGTTCGGCAATGCCACACGAACGGCGCTGATGGCCTTCCAGAAGACGAACGGATTCCCAGAGACCGGAGTGGTGTCGGAGAAGGACGCAACCACGTTCGGTCTCGGTGGCGCAGTAGCGCCATCGGCGACACCGCAGGGTGTGACCTCCCCCGCCGGATTTCCGGTGTACGGCGAACGCGGCGCTCGGGTGACGGCGCTGCAGAACTCACTCATCGCGTCCGGTGTCACCTTCTCTGGCGGCGCTGATGGTGCGTTCGGAGCGGCGACTGCTGGAGCGATCATGGAGTTCCAACGCCGTTCGGGTCTGACCCCGACGGGCAAGCTCGACGAGGCAACGGCCGGCCGACTCGGCAGCGCTCCCGCCCCCGCTCCCACTCCCCCGACAGCCGTCGCAGTGGCCATCGACGTCTTCCCGGTGCAGGGTAAGTGCTGGTTCGGTGATACGTGGCAGGCGCCACGCGGCGCCGGCCGCCTCCACGAAGGCGTCGACGTCATCGCCGCGAAGGGCAACCTGCTGTACGCGGCCGTAGCCGGCACGATCTCGAAGATGTACTACGACGCTCCGGGCGTGCGCAGCGGAAACGGCCTGCGGGTCCAGGCCGAGAACGGCACCTATTTCACGTACCTCCACATGGACACGTTTGCCGCCGGCATTGCCGTCGGCACCCCGGTGGCCGCCGGCCAGGTCGTCGGAACTGTCGGCAGCACGGGCAACAGCGCCACCCCGCACCTGCATTTCGAAGTGCACCCGGGCGGCGGTGCACCCGTCAACCCGTACCCCCTCATCAAGCCGATCGACGCCTGCGGCAACACCGCTCCTCGGGCCTGACCCGGACCTGATCCACGCCGACGACCCCATCGGCGGGTACGCTGCGCCCACAACTGAATCGCCATTGCACTCGAGCGGGAGAGTCGTCGAACCCTGACGACGCCGAAGGAGCAACCTCCCCGGAATCTCTCAGGCCCACGGACCGCTCGGATGAGGCACGCTGGAAAGTGTCACCTGGTACTGCGTCGGCCATCCCGGTCGTCACCAGATGTCCACCGACGGGGAAAGCCGAGACTGCCGGTCTCGTCGAAACTCTCAGGTACCGATGACAGCCGGGGAAGTCCGACCGACCCAGGAGGCTTCCCCGTGTCCACATCCCACTTGCACCGCCGACCCGCTCCCCTGTCGGAGCTGATCGAGCCCGACGAGTTCACCCGTCGCCATGTGGGCCCGTCGGCCGATGACGTCGCTCACATGCTGTCGACCATTGCCATGTCGTCGACCGACGAACTGCTCAGCGCCACGATGCCGCCCTCGATCGTGGCTCGTGGTCCACTCAATCTGCCGGGCGGGGTCAGCGAACGCGAGGCGTTGGAGCGTCTTCGCGCCATCGCCTCGAAGAACGAGCGGGTCACCAGCCTGATCGGGATGGGATACACCGGCACGATCACCCCGCCGGTGATCGCCCGTAACGTGCTCGAGAACCCGGCCTGGTACACCGCCTACACGCCGTATCAACCAGAGATCAGCCAGGGCCGACTCGAAGCGATCCTCAACTTCCAGACGCTGGTGACCGAGCTGACCGGGCTCGACGTTGCCAATGCGTCACTGCTCGACGAGGCAACCGCAGCCGCCGAGGCCATGACGATGGCGCGCCGTCAATCGAAGTCCGACTCCAATCGATTCGTCGTCCACCACGACACACATCCACAGACGATCGCCGTACTGCGAACACGAGCCGAACCTGTCGGCATCGACCTCGTCGTCGGCGACCTCGACCAGCTTGCCGATGCCGCCGGCCTGTTCGGTGCGCTGTTCAGCCTGCCGACGTCGTCGGGCTCCATCATCGACTGGACCAACGCCATCGCCGAGGTCCATTCCCACGGCGGAATCGCCGTCGTGGTGACGGACCCGCTCGCCTGCGTGCTCACCACTCCCCCGGGCCAGATCGGCGCCGACATCGCCGTCGGTTCAGCGCAACGCTTCGGCGTGCCGATGGGCTTCGGCGGGCCACACGCCGCCTTCCTCGCCGCCCACGAGCGTGCCGCGCGATCCATGCCCGGCCGCATCGTCGGCGTCAGCACCGACACCACCGGTCGTCCGGCGCTGCGGCTCGCGCTGCAGACTCGCGAGCAGCACATCCGGCGCGAGAAGGCAACGTCGAACATCTGCACCGCTCAAGTGCTCCTGGCCAACATCGCCGGGCTCTACGCCGCCTGGCACGGACGCGACGGCCTGACCCGGATCGCCGAGCGCGTCCAGCGACTCACCTCGATCGCCGCCGCCGGGCTCACTGCCGGCGGGGTGCAGGTGCGCAACGCGACGTGGTTCGACACGTTGAGCCTGTCGGTGCCGTCAGCGGACGCCAGCATGGCCGCAGCGCTCGGCGCCGGCTTCAACATCAGACGAATCGACAGCACCACCGTGTCGCTGACGTTCGACGAGACATCGACAGTTGGTGATGTCGCGGCGATCGTCGGCGCCCTCGGCGGCGCGCCGGTCGAGCCGGCGCACTTCGATGAGGTGGCCGATGGCCTCCCCGTGATCAATCGTCGAGCCGACGACTTCCTCACGCAGTCGGTCTTCGATCGGTACCACAGCGAGCATGAGATGCTGCGCTACCTGCGCCGGCTCAGCGACCGGGATCTTGCGCTCGACCGCACGATGATCCCGCTCGGATCGTGCACCATGAAGTTGAACGCCACCTCCGAGATGGTGCCGATCACGTGGCCCGAATTCGCCGACATCCACCCGTATGCCCCCGCCGATCAGGTGCAGGGCTACCTCGAACTCATCGGCGATCTCGAACAACGTCTGGCCACGATCACCGGCTACGACGCCGTGAGCCTGCAGCCGAACGCCGGCAGCCAGGGCGAATATGCGGGGCTGCTGGCGATCCGCGCGTACCACCGTTCGCGCGGCGACGACCAACGAACGGTCTGCCTCATCCCGTCGAGCGCCCACGGCACGAACGCGGCGAGCGCGGTAATGGCCGGTATGGACGTCGTGGTCGTCGCCTGCGACGACTCCGGCAACGTCGACCTCGACGACGTGCGCGCCAAGATCGCCGACATCGATGATCGCCTCGCAGCCACGATGATCACGTATCCCTCGACTCACGGAGTGTTCGAGGCCGAGGTCGGCACGCTGTGCGAGATGATCCATGCGGCGGGCGGCCAGGTGTACGTCGACGGTGCCAATCTCAACGCACTCGTCGGCCACGCCAGGCCCGGCGAATTCGGCGCCGACGTGAGCCACCTCAACCTCCACAAGACGTTCTGCATCCCCCATGGCGGTGGAGGTCCCGGTGTCGGCCCGATCGGCGTGCGTGCGCACCTCGCCCCATTCATGCCGGGCCACCCGCTGCGCGACGACCAGCCGGTCGGTGCGGTGTCGGCTGCCCCCTACGGATCGGCCGGCATCCTGCCGATCACGTGGATGTACATCGAGATGATGGGCGGCGTAGGCCTCACGACGGCAACGACCGTCGCCATTCTTGCCGCCAACTACATCGCCGAACGCCTCGATCCCCACTTTCCGGTGCTGTACCGAGGCGCGAATGGCCGCGTCGCCCACGAATGCATCCTCGACCTGCGCCCGATCACCAAGACCACCGGGGTGACGGTCGATGACGTCGCCAAACGCCTGATGGACTACGGATTCCACGCCCCGACGATGAGTTTCCCGGTCGCCGGCACACTCATGGTCGAGCCCACCGAGAGCGAGTCGCTACGCGAAATCGATCGGTTCTGTGATGCGATGATCGCCATTCGAGCCGAGATCGATCGCGTCGGCAGCGGTGAATGGGCCCATGAGAACAGCCCGCTCCATCATGCGCCCCACACGGCCGAGGATCTCCTGGGCGAATGGGACCGCGTGTACTCGCGTGACCTGGCGGCATTCCCGGTCGCCGGCCTGCGATCGTCGAAGTACTTCCCGGCGGTGTCGCGTATCGACGGCGCCCAGGGTGATCGTCATCTCGTGTGTTCGTGCGAACCGCTGGAGGCCTACGCCGTCGCCAGCCGGTAGCCGTTCGCCAGTGCCGAGTAGCGTGGCAAACATGGCCGATGACCGAAACGACCCGCTCGCTGACCTGTTCACCCTGTTTGCGGCGCCGCTGTCAGGGACCGTGCGCTCGTTCGATCAGTTCCGTAAGGGCGTCGACGAGTTCTTGAAGGGCGTCGAGAACTTCAATCGCACCATGGCCAACCTGAACGAGACCACCGAACGGTTCAACTCACTGCTCGCCGACGTCGAGGAGCCGATCCGGGCGGCGATCCCCCAGGTGACCCGCACGGTGAAGGCAGCCGATGAGATGATGCAGGTGGTGAGTGGGCCGGCGATGGCTGTCGCTCCTGCCCTCAATCGCCTCGCCGACACCCTCAGCACACCGGCCTTCACGCAACTCCCGTCGCAGATCGGGCAGTTCTCCGATCTCCTCGCCGAAATGTCGCATCGCCTCAGCCCGCTGACGCAACTCGCCGAATCGGCCGGTGGTCTGTTCGGGGGATTTCGCGTGCCGGGTACACGCACTCCGGCCGCTCCCCCATCGGCGCGCACCGTAGTCACCGAATCCAAGGTGATCCACACCCCAACTCCCCCGGCCAAGAAGGCCGCAGCGAAGAAGAAGGCTGTCGCGAAGAAGCCAGCTGCGAAGAGAGCGCCTGCGAAGAAGCGAGCGGCGAAAACCTGAACCACGAACCCAGTCGCGGGTCAGTGCGCGACGAACGGCGTTTCGACAACGGTGCCCGACACGGGTTTGCCGCGCACGTCGATGACCACGGTGGCGCCGAGTTCGGTGTCTGGTGGCAGAAATGCCAACGCGATGCCGTGGCCGAGCACCGGTGAATAGTTCCCGGATGTCACTTCGCCCACAGCAACGCCGTCGATCGAAACGACACAGCCCGCACGCGTCGGACGTCGGCCCTCGGTCGAAATCCCCATCAGTCGACGGCTCACGCCGCTCTCGCGCTCGGCGACCGCCGCATCACGGCCGACAAACGACGCCTTGTCCCAGGCGACGACCCAGCCGAGGCCGGCTTGCAGCGACGTGATCCCGGCACCGAGCTCGTGACCGTGCAGCGGCAGGGCTGCTTCGAGCCGCAACGTGTCACGCGCACCGAGGCCCGCCGGCATGATCTCCGCGGCAAGCAGTGCCCGCCACAATGCCGGAGCCACATCGGCAGGCACGGCGATCTCGACGCCGGCCTCGCCCGTGTAGCCGGTACCGGCCACCGTGCAGGCCACACCATTCCAGTCGCACGAGGCCACGCGGAAACGACCCACCGCGCCGGCATCAAGGAACACAGACGCCACGAGCGCCTTGGCCTCGGGGCCCTGGACCGCGATGACGGCACGCGAGCTGGTGGTGTCGGTGCCGCCGATCGCCGATCGAACCCCGCTGGTATTCGACGCATTCGGCATCACGTCGAACACCCCGTCGGCGTGCCACCACACGATGATGTCGTCAACCACCGACGCGTCGGCCGCATCGAGCAGATGGGTGTACTGAGCCCGACCGGGCCCGATCTTGGCGAGGTCGTTGGTCAGCGTTGCCTGAAGTGTGTCGAAGGCATCTGCGCCGTCGACGCGCACGGTGCCGAGATGCGACACGTCGAACATGACGGCCCGATTGCGGCACGCGAGGTGCTCGTCGATGGTGCCCGACGGATAGGCGATCGGCATCTCCCAACCGCCGAACTCGACCATTGTCGCACCGAGTGACCGGTGCTCGGCGTCGAGCGGGGAACGCTTGAGCGTCATCCCGTGCGGCGATGGGTGTCGATGTCGACGGCGTCGGCCGACATCGGGGCCAGATCAGCTTCGAGTTCCTCGCGCACTCCCCCGAGCGACAGCACGTTGAGCACGCCTTGACCGTTGCGGAGAACGTCGACGAGTTGGTCGCCGTCGCACAGCACCACGCTGCCGCCGTCGATGACGATGTGGGCCGCGGCAATGTCGGTCGTGACGTGCTGACGCAGATATTCGAAGACCTTGCGGACCTGCTCGAGCTTGATGCCGGCGTCGAGCAGCTTCTTGATGACCTTGAGCTCCAACAGGTCGTTGTACGAGTAGGCCCGTCGGCTCCCGCTCCCTGTGGCGTCGCTCAGCGACGGCCTGATGAGATCGGTACGCGCCCAATAGTCGAGCTGACGGTACGAGATCCCGACGACCTTGGCCGTTTGGGTTCCGCTGTACCCGAGTTCGCCAGTGCTCGCTGCGCCAACGTCTGAAGTGTTCTGCACGAAGTTCCTCCGGTTCGATTCGCCCAACATCACGACCGTGTTCGAACACGTCGCACGATCTCACACCTCCGTAACTACGGCCGTGTGAGACTCTGAAGACTACGGAGTTCGGGCCACTACGTCAACAGTGAGTAATGTCGGCGGTTCCGACAGCAAGGAGCCAGCCATGAAGCACGAAGACAGCGCGGTGACCGCACTCCGAGGTGTCGGCTTGTTCGCGGGGCTCGACGACAAGACGCTCGGGCGGATCGCTCAGCAGACAAAGCCGTACCATTTCACCGAGGGCGAGTCCGTCATCGACGCTGATGCTTCGGGGCGCTTCGGTCGCTTGTACACAGTCGTCAGCGGTACGGCCGAGGCCCAGATCAACGGCGAGGCGGTCGCCACGTTCGGCCCTGGCGACCACTTCGGCGAGATGAGCGTGCTCGACGGGAGTCCACGTTCGGCGGCGATCGTGGCAACCAGCGAACTCGACACACTCGGGTTGTCGGCCTGGAACATGCGCACGTTGCTTCGCGAGGAGCCCGACATCTCGATGCACATCATCGAAACGCTGGTGGCCCGCCTGCGAAAGGTCAACGAAGCTCTGTACGACTGACCCTCGCTTGATTGAGACCTCAGTCGCGGATCACCACGGTGGATCGCAGCGGGAGCAAGTCCTCGCCCCAGATGAGATCCATCACCGGGTTGGCCACGCGAATGCAGCCATGTGACGCCGGATAGTTCGGCACGCTCCGTGCTCCGTGCACGGCGATTCCGCCGACCACGAACTTCGGCCGGTAGAGCGTGCCCAGGTCACTCTCGTATCGAGCGACATCGCTCTCACGATACGTACGGAACGTTCCGGTGGGCGTCAACGCGATACCGATACTCCGTGCTCCGGCGTTCTTCTGGTCTTCCTCGTCGTAGCTCTCACCGTTGCCGGTGGAGACGTTGAAGATGTAGCGCGTCTGACCGTCCTGGACGACGTAGGCGATCTGCTTGGCCTTGTCGACTTCGAAGACAGTGCCGGTGGTCGTCCGCGCTCCGGGGCGGCAGACCTGCATGTTCAAAGCAGACGCTGTTGCGACATCGACGACCGTGGTCGCCGGCAATCCCTTCCACTTCTGGAAAGCCATCACTGCCTGAACGGTCGTGAGCCCGTATCCGCCATCGGCGCCACCGTTCCAGAAACCCAGTGCCAGGAGTCGGCTCTGCAGCGTCGCCACCGACGAGCGCGACGATCCCATCACGATTGGGCCGACCGGAACCGTCGGGTAGCCGACCTTTGGTGTGGCACAGGTGGGTGACGGCGTGTTGACGGGCGCACCGAACGGTGCCGCCGAAGGACTCCCGAGGAAGTAGCCAGCGAGGTCGGCGATCATGTCGCCGCCGGCCTCGGTGAACATCGAGAACCCACGTGTCGACACCGGCACGATGGCGTGATTCGCAAGGATCTGCCCCGGGCGCACGACGTTCATCGTCGACGTCGAGGGTCGCGCACCGGGAGCTGTGGCTCCTGCGGTTCCCACGGTGACGAATCCGGTAGTGAGGGTTCCGGCGCTCGTCGCATTGAGTACGACCGCAGAGACATCGGGCCGCCCGATCGCCGGGTTGCTCGAGACGGCAACCTCGAAGGTCGATGCCGGCTCGGGTCGTGCCGCACCGCCGACCGGGTTGAGCGCCGGCACGCGGGTGTCGACGATACGCGTCGGCGATGTGGTCGGCACGAACAGCCCAATTGTGCTCGCCGGCGCACCGGCGCCCGTGTAGGTGCCGACGAGGTCGATGAGCAGATCGCCACCCTGCTCGGAGAAGATGCTGATGGCGCCACCGGCGTCGACGGTGACGATTGCCTGGTTGGCGACCACGGCATTGAAGCCCGCCGGCGAGTTGAGGTTCGACGTCGCCGGCACCGGACCGCCCATCGGGTACACCTGCCAGTATCCGGGGACATTGGTGAGAGAGGTGAGGTTCACCGCCACGGCGTTCGCCCCTGCCGCGCCCGGGATCGTGAACGCTCGGGTCTCACCCGGTGCGAACGTGGCGACGCGCCGCGTGTCCATGACCCGTGTGGGCGCCGCGAGCGCCGCAAATCGACCCGCTGTCGCGGTATCAGCCGCCGTGTAGTAACCGAGCAGATCGACGATGACGTTGCCACCTGCACTGCTGTAGACGTCGACCACACCGTCAGCCCCAACGGATACCGTGACCAGGTTGGGGACCGCTCCCCCGGCCAGTGCCTGCAGTTCGTCGATGTTGAGGTTGGATGCGTCCGGCCGAGCACTGGTGTGCGGCCAGACAGTGAAGAAGCCGGCCCCGAATGGTGCGGTCACCGTGAGGTTGAGCACCGCTGCGGTCACTGTGCCTGCCGCCGGAAGCGGTGCGGCGCCCGTGACGCTCACCGAGAGCGAGCCGCCCGGCGCCAGCGCCGCAGTCAGGCGAGTGTCAACAAGACGTTGAGACACCGGCATCGCCACGTAGGCACTGGTCGCACCCGCCGCCGAGACAGTCCCGACCGGGGCAGCGACCGCTGTGGCGACCGTGGCGACCACGACGGCCGCGATCAAGGTCAGTCGGGCGAGAACGGATCGAAGACGCACGACGCAATGATAGGGACTCGAACCTCCCGCGCCGACTCAGGCGCTGAACGTAGAGCGACACACGCCGAGCCCGCATCCACCCCGCCCGCCCCGGGCGATTCGGGGCGGGCGTGAAGCATCAGGGGCAGATGACCGTCACCGTGAACCCATCGCCGGGGGCCGGATCCGTCGGCGTCCCGGCGCTGTTGTAGGTCCTGACAAACAGATCCGTCGTTATGGTGCTGACTCTCCGCTCGATCGAGATCTCTCCGGGGGCCGAAAAAGTCGCATCGTTGTCGTTGAGAGTGGCTGTCCACCCGCAACCGACGATCGACGCATTGAACGCGACATTGAAGACACCTGCAGTAGTGCTACGAACGACGCTGACCACGCCGGATCCGCTCAACAGTGTGGCTCCCGAAGAGTTCGCGCTCACTTTTGCCCAGCGAAGGTTCACAGGACCTGCGGGTCCAGCGGGTCCGGTTCCTGCGCCACCGGCCACCGTGTAGCCGACCACGTCGATCAGCACTTCTGTCGTCGGGCCAGGGCTCCCGAACGCGTCAAAGGTGATGTCGATCTTGCCGGCGTTCGCACCAGCGGTCGGTAGCCCCACCTGCACCGAGTTCGGCACGATGTCGCCCGCCTTGAAGTTCAACGACGACGTCGACGGCGCACCGGCAGCGTCGCCCGGACGCACCGACAAGAACCCATCCGCAGTTGGTCCCACGACCGTCACGTTCAAAAACACGCCCGTCGCACCAGCAGGCACCGCTGCACCGGTCACCTGCAACTTCTGTGACACCGCCGACACGAACGGGCCCGGCAAGCCAATATTCACCGGATCACGCGTGTCCAAGATACGCACGGGGTCAATCGTCACCACCGACGACGGCGCACTCGACGCCGCGTTGACAGCAACCAACCCGCCGCCCCCAAGCGTTACCGCGACCGCAGCACCGACCGCCGCCCATCGCGACCTCCACAAACCACGCCGAACATCGGTGGATGCAACAGGACTCATGAGACCTCCAAGACTGGTGCCGAGATGCCCCCATGGCCGCCTCGGATTCACCATCTCACGATCTCTTATCCGATGTCCAGCAATTGGGCCCCGGTGGATGACCCGTGTGGGCGCCGCGAGCGCGGCAAATCGACCCGCTGTCGGGGTATCAGCCGCCGTGTAGCAGCCGAGGAGATCGACGATGACGTTGCCGCCGGCACTGCTGTAAACGTCGACTGTACCGTCAACCCCGACAGGCACCGTGACCAGATTCGGGACCGCTCACCGCGCCAGCGACAGCAGCTCATCGATGTTGAGGTTGGATGCTTCCGGCCGAACACTGGTGTGGGGCCAGACGGTACTGGAAGTCTTCCGGGCCAACGTTCTCGATGCGGTCCATTCGCAGTCCTACGGCGCTTCGCCGACGGTGCAGACATGGCCGTCGTCGGAGAGCACTCCCGTACATGCGGCGATCTCAGAGTTGCCGAGCAAAGGTTGGTCGTCGGTCAATGTGGCGCTCGACGGTACGTCCGAGATGTAGGTGACGGTCCCAGTGGCGCCGTCGTAGTACTGACCGCCTGAGGATCCCGTGCAATTGTTCCGCATCTGGAGAGTGTGATTGCCGGCAGGTATCACGGCGTCAGTCACCCCGGTCAGCGACAACAACTGCAGCTCCGCTGTTGCCGTCACCCGACTGTAAGGAACCAGGGCTCCGTCGAGCGCAAGCCAGACGGTTCGAAGGGAAGCGCATGACGCCAACGACTGCGCTGCATTCAGGCTCACAGCCAATCGAGACGCTCGCTTCGTGGAAAACGAAACGGTGAGGTTGGCTCCCTGCGTTGTGCCAATGACGCCCGCCATGTTGTCTTGGATCCCGATCACCTCCGGCCCGTCGACGACGGCGGCCTCGAGCGCCTTCAGTCTCGTATCTCCGGTGTAGCCGACGACGTCGACGAGGACGTCGGCGGTCGGGCCGGCAGCACCGAACGCGTCGAAGGTGATCTCGATCTTGCCGTCATCGGCACCACCGACCGGGAGCTCGACGAGCACACCGTTGGGGTTGATCGCCCCGGCTGTGAAGTTCACGTTCGATGTGGTTGGTGCCCCCGTCGCATTCGCCGGACGCACAGAAATGAACCCTGCGGCGGTCGATCCGACGGGTGTGACGTTCAGAAACACCCCGGTGGCACCAGCGGGCACCACGACCTGGGTACCCGTCGTTGTGGGCACCTGCCCGGTCACCTTCAGATCCTGGGCGACTGCCGACACGAACGGACCTGGCAAGCCCACATTCACGGGATCACGCGTATCCAGAATACGGACCGGCGCAATCGCGACCGTGCTCGATTCCGGCGACGCGGCGTTCGCTGCGAACAGCCCGCCGGCCCCGAACGTCACCGCGACAGCAGCCCCGATCGCCGCCCACCGCGACCTCCACAACCCGCGACGCTCACCAGGTGCTGAAGGCATCTTTCCTCCCGAAACTGCCCAGACCCCCCGGGCACGACTGCATCTTGGCACACCGGAGCGCACCGCTTCACTGCCGTCGCAGCTACTGGAAGTCTTCGGGGCTGACGTTTTCGATGAAGTCCTTGAACTCGTCGATGATTTCGGCGGCGTCGTCCTCGGGCTCGATCGGCGGTTCCTGACCGACCTCGTCGATCAGGGCGTCCGACGCGAACATCGGTGCCCCGCTTCGGATGGCCAGCGCAACGGCATCCGACGGCCGGGCAGAAATGACCTTGTCGCCCGCATCGGTCGTGAGATGCAGCTCGGCGTAATAGGTGCGATCGCGCATCTCGGTCACGACGACCTTGGTCACCGTGGCACCGAGCTCACCGAGCAGGATCAGCATCAGATCATGTGTCAGCGGACGCGGTGGCTCGACGCCCTCGAGGGCGTAGTGAATTGCCGATGCCTCCGGGTTACCGATGTAGATCGGCAGCAGACGATGGCGTCCGTCGGCCTCGCGCAAGAGCAGCATCGGCGTGTTCGCCGGCACTTCGACCCGCACACCGATCAGCTCCAAAGGGACCACGCCTTGCACTGTACCCGGGTAGACCGCGAGCAACGGCGTCGTGATCAGTGTGCGCCGTCGTGCAACGACGAACGCATCATCGCCGCCCGCAGCCGCCCGCCAACGAGTTCCAGCTCAGTCAGCTGCGCCACCGCTTGAGCACGTGCCTCGGGGTTGCGCTGGCGCAGTAACGGCTGGATCAGTTGTTCGAGCAGGCCGACTTCCCGATCGGCAGCGACGCGCCAGCCACGTAGGTGTCGCGGTTCGAGACCGGCATCGAGGAGTCGTTTCGACACGGTGGCGATCTCGACGGCATCTTCATCGAACGGTCCGTCAGGGCGATTCGATTGCGACACCACCACGCCGTACGACTGCAGATCACCCAATTGCGCCCGGGTGAGACCTGCCATTGCGCACAACTCGTCGGCCGTGAGCATCAGCCCCGGCAGTACGGCACCCATCGGGGCCGGCGCAGGAGCGACAACTTGCGGCGCCTCGACAGGTGCTGCTTCCACCGGTGCATCGGTGCGTTGGAACAGCACTGCTGCTCCTGTCACGGCGTCAGCATCGGCACCGTTCGATCCGCCGGTTCGACGGACGCCGCCGGCGCTCGGGTGTGCGTCGGGTCGTGGGATATCAGCGGTTTCCGACACGTTCTTGATGCCGCGTGGTCGTGGGTGCTCGTTGGTCGGGTCGATCTCGCCGGAGTCGATGCGATCCTTGATGACCCGCAGCGGGAGATAGTTCTCACGCTGTTCGCGCAGAATGCAGCGAAGCAGCTCGACGTCGTCGCCGTAGAACTTGCGGTATCCCGACGCCGTACGTTCCGGATCGATCAGGCCCTGACTCTCGAGGAAACGGATCTTTGAGATCGTGACGTCGGGGAACTCCTCGAGCAACAACGCGAGCACCTCGCCGATCGACAGGTGACTGCCGGGGGTCGGGGGCTGCCCGATCACCGACGTCGTCGCGGGCGGCGCTGAATCAGGCATCGGGCCGTTCGAAGAACACCAGGCGGAACTTGCCGATCTGGAGTTCGTCGCCGTGACGTAGCAGCATCTTGTCGATGCGCTCCTGGTTCACATACGTGCCGTTGAGCGATCCCGCATCGGTGACCACATGGCCGTCAGGTGTGCGCTCGATCTCGGCATGACGTCGAGACACCGTGATGTCGTCGAGGCTGATCTCGGAATCGGGATGTCGCCCGAGATGCGTGACCACTTCATCGAGGGCGAATCGGGCGCCGGCCTGCGCCCCGGCGCGCACGATGAGAACACCGACCTCGTTGGGCAACTCCCCGATTGCCACGACCACGTCGTCGTCGGATCCGGCCGCGTCCTGGAGCGGGTCGACGGCGCTGAGTGTGATCGTGCGATCGTCGAGCGAGTCGAGCGGTGTACCGCAGCTCGAGCAAAAACTGCTCGTCGGCGGATTTCGATGCCCGCATTGGTTGCAGAAGACGTAGGTACTCAAGATCAACCCTCCGTCAGCACTCGATAGGCCTCGGCGTCCATCAGTGTGTCGAGCTCGGACGCGTCAGTCATCGTGATCCGACAGATCCAACCCTCACCGTATGGATCACTGTTGAGCAGTTCGGGTTGCGAATCCAGTGCTTCGTTGACTGCGCTGATCGCCCCGCTCACCGGCGCGTAGATGTCGCTGACCGACTTCGTGCTCTCGACCTCGCTGAAGGTCGATCCCGCCGCAACGGCAGCTCCCGGCTCAGGCATCTCGACGAACACCACGTCGCCGAGCGCGTCTTGGGCGTACTCGGTGATGCCGATCGTGACCGTGTCACCCTCGACGCGCACCCATTCGTGGTCGGTGGAGTAGCGAAGTTCGGAAGGGATGTTCATGGTGCCACCGTACCTGGGTTCACGTGTCGGCTGTAACTGCTGCAGAGCGAGCGGACCCACCAGCCGCAATGGCCCGACGCACCTGCGGAATATAGGCGATCCCGGTCCACCAACTCAGAATCAGCCCGGGGATTCCGACGGTCCACGCAACCACCTGAAACAGTCCGGCATACGACTCGTCGGTGCTGCCGATCAAGAATCCGGGCACGGCAAACATCAGGAGTGCCGTTGCCACCTTGCCCAGGTAGGTCACGTCGATGCGCGGCATCTTGTACACGA
>JANPCI010000103.1:0-1591 GCA_031430875.1 Actinomycetes bacterium
CGGCCGGCGTCGATCACTCGCTGGAGGAATTCTTGCGTGCGGGGTTCGCTCGGCGTCCCGAAGATCTTGGCCGGCGTGCCCTCTTCGAGGATGCGGCCCTGGTGCAGGAAGCAGACCCGGTCGCTGATCTCCTTGGCGAACGCCAACTCGTGCGTGGCGATGAGCATCGTCATGCCGTCACGCTTGAGCCCCCGCACCACGTCGAGCACCTCGCCAACCAGTTCCGGGTCGAGTGCCGACGTAATCTCGTCGAGCAGCATCACCTCGGGATTCATCGCCAACGACCGGGCGATGGCAACCCGCTGCTGCTGGCCGCCGGACAGCTGGTCCGGGTAGGCGTCGGCGCGAGCGGCAAGCCCGAGACGGGTGAGCATCGCGAGTGCATCGGCACGTGCAGTTGCCTTCGGCACCCCGAGAACTCTGCGCGGACCGATTGCAACGTTGTCGGTCACGGTCATGTGGGGGAACAGGTTGAAACTCTGAAAGACCATGCCGATGCGGCGTCGGATCGGGTCGGCGTCGAGCCCTGGCTCGGCGATGTCGACACCGTCGAAGATCACCGTCCCGTCGTCGACGGGCTCCAGCAGGTTCACGCACCGCAACAGGGTCGACTTGCCCGAGCCTGACGCGCCGATCAACGTAATAACTTCGCCTTCAGTGACTCTGAGGTTGATGCCGTCGAGCACAGTCGTCGCGTCGAACGACTTGACCACGTTTCGCAGCTCGAGCTTGAGGGGCTGCTCGTCGCGCTGATCGGAGTTCATGAGATGGTCGTGGAGCCGGTACGTCGGCGCTGTTTGGCAAGGGCGTGGTCGGCGAGCCGCGTACACGGGATCGTGATCGCCAGGAAGATGAGCGACGCCGCGACGTACGGGGTGAAGTTGGCGAACTTCGCCTTGTCGATGCCCGCCTGGCGCAAGATCTCGACCGGGCCGATGAGACTGACGAGCGCCACGTCCTTTTGCAGGCTGACGAAGGTGTTCATCATGGGCGGGCCGATGCGCCGGAACGCCTGCGGCAGGATCACGGAGTTCATCGTCTGGCGGTTCGTCATGCCGAGCGACCGCGCCGCTGCCCGCTGGCTCTCGTGCACTCCATCGATTCCCGACCGGATGATCTCGGCGGTGTACGCCGAGTACGACAACACGAGCGTCACGGTGCCCCAGATCAACGGATTCGCCCACTCGCGTGACAGCCCGAGCGCCGGGACGCCGAAGCCGATGAGGAACACGAGCAAGATGACGGGGATGCCGCGGAACACGTCGGTGTAGATCACTGCGAAGGCCCGCAGGGGAAACAGCGCCGGGCTGCGTGTGTTGCGGGCCAACGCGATGCCGAGTGAGACGATCAGGATCAGTGGAGTCGACCAGATCAGGATCTGGACGTCGAGCCAGAACGCTCGAAGGAGGCGAGGGAAGCTCTCGACGAACACGTCGCCGTCGAAGAACGCCTGACGTACCCGGTCCCACCCGGGGGTCATCGGCACGAGCACGATCAACGCGCCGACGACGATGATCGTGCTGACCGCAGCGATGACGTTCGACCGCCGGCGTCGAGCCTGCTCGTAGAGCTCGCGCCGGGTCGGTCGATC
>JANPCI010000104.1:0-31234 GCA_031430875.1 Actinomycetes bacterium
CGCCGAGCAGGTGCATCGACAGCCGCGACAGCTTCGATTCGGTGGAGCGCATCGCCGCCGGACGGTCGTCGGGCGAGCCGAAGTTCCCCTTGCCGTCGACCAAGGGGTAGCGCAGGGAGAAGTCCTGGGCCATGCGGGCCAGGGCGTCGTAGATCGCCGTGTCTCCATGCGGGTGGTACCGGCCCATCACGTACCCGACGGCCGTTGCCGACTTCTTCCGGGCCCGATCGGGGAGCATGCGGTCCTCGAACATGCCGTAGAGAATCCGACGGTGGACCGGCTTGAGCCCGTCACGGGCGTCGGGGAGCGCGCGGGCCGTGATGACCGACATCGCGTAGTCGAGGAAGGAGCGTTCCATCTCCTCCTGGATCTCGACCGGTTCCACGTTCACGTGGCCGAAGTCCTGCTGATCGGGCATCGTTGCACCTCTTGTTCCCTCGAAGGTTCCCGGTCTCTTCGTCCCGGGTGCCGGCGCAGTGCGGCCGCGTCAGATGTCGATGAAACGGGCGTCCTTGGCGTTGTGCTGGATGAAGGTGCGCCGGGCCTCGACGTCCTCGCCCATCAGCACCGAGAACACGTCGTCGGCGATGGCGGCGTCGCTCACCGAGACCTGCAACAGCGTGCGGGTGACCTGGTTCATGGTGGTGGAGCCCAGCTCCTCCCAGTCCATCTCTCCGAGACCCTTCAACCGGTTGAACCCCTTCTTGTGGTTCGGGCGGTCCGCGAGGAACGCCGCCTTGGCGACGTCGTCTTTGAGGTAGATCTTCTCTTTGCCCACCTCGGTTGAATACAGCGGAGGCTGAGCGATGTAGCAGTATCCGGCCTCGACCATTTCGCGCATTTGACGGAAGAAGAACGTGAGCAGCAGCGTGCGGATGTGGCTGCCGTCGACATCGGCATCGGCCAGGCAGATCACCTTGTGGTAGCGGCACTTGGTGACGTCGTACTCGTCACCGACGCCTGCACCGATCGCAGTGATGAGTGCCTGGATCTCGTTGTTCTTGAGCATCTTGTCGACGCGCGCCCGCTCGACGTTGAGGATCTTGCCGCGGATCGGCAGGATTGCCTGCGTACGAGGATCGCGGGCGTCAACGGCTGTACCACCGGCGGAGTCACCCTCAACGATGAACAGCTCGGACTCGTCGGCGTTCTTCGACGAACAGTCCTTCAACTTGTCGGGCATTCCGGCACCGGACAGGGCGGTCTTGCGCCTGATCGCGTTGCGGGCGTTCTTTGCAGCGACTCGAGCCTGCGCGGCGGCGAGGCCCTTCTTGACGACCTTGTTCGCCTCGGTCGGATTCTCCTCGAGCCATTCACCGAGACGTTCGTACGTTGCCTTCTGCACGAACGATCGCATGGGCACGTTGCCCAGCTTGGCCTTGGTCTGGCCCTCGAACTGCGGCTCGCGCAGCTTCACCGACACGATGGCGGTGATGCCCTCACGGATGTCTTCTCCCGTGAGGTTGACGTCCTTTTCCTTGAGCAGGTTCTTGGCGCGGGCGTACTTGTTGATCACCGAGGTGAGCGCCGTCTTGAAGCCCTCGACGTGCATCCCTCCCTCGGTGGTGGAGATGCCATTGGCGTAACCATGGATGCCCTCGTAGTAGCCGGTGTTCCACTGCATCGCGATGTCGAGCATCTGGCCGTCGGCGGCGTCTTCGTCCTCGAACTGGCACACCTTGGAGAACAACGGCTCCTTGGTGGCGTTGAGGTGCTTGACGAAGTCGAGGATTCCGCCCTTGTACTGGTACGAGATCGTCTGCTCGCGGGTCTCGCGTTGATCTTCGAAGACGATCTCGAGACCCCGGTTGAGAAACGCCATGGTCTGCAGTCGCTCGAGCACGGTGCGCGCCACGAACTCGACACCGTCTGCAGCAAAGACCGTGGGATCGGGCCAGAACGTGATCGTGGTGCCAGTGACACGGCCCTGCTTGGGTGTGTCGCCGACGATGGTCATCTTGCCTTGAGGCTCGCCGCCTTTCGCGTACTCCTGGCGGTGGTGCTTGCCGTTACGGTCGACCTCGATGACGAGACGCTCGGACAATGCGTTCACGACCGACACCCCGACGCCGTGAAGGCCGCCGGACACCTTGTATCCCTCGCCACCGAACTTGCCGCCGGCGTGGAGCACGGTGAGCACGACTTCAGCGGCACTCTTGCCCTTGTGCTCACCTGCGGTGAACGGGTCGATCGGAATACCGCGGCCATTGTCGTCGACCTGGCAACCGCCATCGGCGAGCAATGTGACGCCGATACGAGTGCAGTGGCCGGCCATTGCTTCGTCGACGGAGTTGTCGACGACTTCCCAGATCAGGTGGTGGAGCCCCTGCAGACCGGTGGAGCCGATGTACATGCCCGGGCGCTTGCGCACCGGATCGAGACCCTCGAGCACCTGGATTGCCTTGGCGTCGTAGGCCGCCGTGGTGGTTGCCGAGTTGGCGTTGGACTTCTTCTTTGGCGGCGATGCCCCGTTGGTGTCGGGAACGTCGGCCGCTGGTGATTCGGTGTCGCTGGACACTCGTACCTCGATACTTCTGGCTGTCTGGCGGAATGCCCCGAAAGGGGCACGTTGGTGGGGCGAACAGCGAGGTCGGCCAACCTTCGACATACCAGTCGGCGGGGCGCCCACGCTGCATCGCGAGTGGTCCCCAGCCTACCAGCGGGGTGTCACGGAGTCGGGGAACCCGTGGCGTTTGATGGGGGTCCGGGAGCCGGCTGGGAAGGCCGCCCGACGCGCACTTCGACCCGTTCGATCTGGACGCCCGCGACTTCGGCCAATCGGGCTGTGATGGTGCCACTCAGAAACTTCACCTGAGTCGCCCAGGCTGGTTCGTCAGCCTCGACCACGAGCACGCCGTCGTCGAGGCGCACAGGTCGAACGTGGGCGGCAACAGTCGGTCCAACGGCGTCATCCCAGCGTCCGAAGACGCCTCCGATTTGAAGGCGATCGGTCCCACGCAACGATTTCATGATCGAGTCGAGCGACCGTGAAATCGGAACAGGCTCAGCCATGAGTTGCAACATACCCCGTCCCGAAATTCGGAGCGAATGTCGCGCTGAGCGCATGTTCGGCTCCGAAATTCCGGCGGGATCGGGATGTCTCAGGAGGAATCCAGGCTGACGTGGCCGGCAACGACACGCAGCACGTGGTCGGCGCGCGCGGCCGACGGCAGTTCGCTCGCAGTGGTGATCACGACCTGCCCCGCGGGGAGATGGCCGAGCAGCGCCGTGGCACGATGATCGTCGAGTTCCGACAGCACGTCATCGAGCACCAGTACCGGAGCCTCGCCGGTTCGTTCGGCAACCAGCCGATGCCCCGCGAGGCGCAACGCCAAGGCCAAGGTGCGCTGTTCACCCTGCGACGCATGGGTGCGACTCGGCAGTCCGTTGATGGTCATCTGCAACTCGTCTCGGTGCGGGCCGACCGTACTCACGCCACGACGGACGTCGAGTGGTCTGGCCCTCATCAATGCCTCAGCCAGGCCTGCGGCCCGCCAGTCGGGTTCGTAGGACAGGTCGAGTGGTGTCGGTGTCCCGGCAAGTTGCTCGTAGGCCTCCCGCACCATCGGCGTGAGCCGTGCGACCAGCGTCGCCCTGGCGTAGCCGAACTGATCGGCGATCTCGGCGAACTTTGCGTCCCAGACATCCAGCGTCACCTCGATGTCGTCGGTGAGACGACCGGCGGCCTGCTTGAGCAGGGTGTTGCGTTGACGCACGATCCGGTCGATCTCGAGTCGCACGGTGTCGTACTTCGTGGCCAACGCAACCAGCGTGTCGTCCATGAACCGGCGACGGTCGCCGGGGCCGCCCTTCACGAGGATCAAGTCATCCGGTGAGAACACCGTGACACGAACCGCACCGAGAAGATCGCGTACCCGGGCCAGCCGTTGTCGGTTGACCTGCACTCGATTACGACCAACGGCGGCGAGTTCGACCTCGATGAGCGTGTCGCGCCCGTCGTCCTGACGGATCATTGCACGAATGATCGCAGTGTCGGCACCAGCGCGAATCAGTGCCTCCGTCGGCGCCGATCGAAAGCTCGTCAACGTGGCGAGAAACGCCAGTGCTTCGGCAAGGTTGGTCTTGCCCTGTCCATTGTCGCCGATGACCACTGTGGTACCAGAGTGCAGGTCGAACGACCCCGTGACGTAGTTCCGGAAGTCGACCAACTCCAGATGTTCGATGATCACCGCATTACGGCACGCGGACGGGCATCAGGAGGTACAGGTAATCGTCACGACCTACGCCACGTAGAACGGCGGGCTTCATCGGATCCATTGTTGCCAACGTGACATCGTCGCTGTCGATGGCGTCGATGCCGGCGGCCAGATAGTCGGGGTTGAACGCCACCGTCATCTCGATCCCGTCGTAGCTGGCGTCGATTTCCTCCGCCGCGTTGCCGACATCCTGGGTGATCGCTGTCAGCTGTACCGTGTCGCCGCCCAGCGTCAGGCGGACCGGTGTGGAGTCCTGAGCAAGAATCTTCACGCGGCGGATTGCCTCGAGCATGGCGGCCTTACCAACCGTGAGCAGGTTCGGATAGCTCGACGGCAACAGGTTGCGATAGTTCGGGAACTCACCCTCGATCAACCGAGTGCTGAGTCGGGTACCGCCCGCCTCGAAAGTCGCCTCACGTTCGCCGAGGCGAACACTCAGCTCGTCCGCATCGCCCATGACCCGCGCCAACTCGTTGAGGGCACGGCCCGGGATCAGCACGTTCCTCCCGGCACCGAGCACGGTGGTCCCTGGCAAATCGCGAACCGCCAGACGGTACGAATCGGTCGCGACCAGACGCAGACCGTCGTCCTCGGACGCAAGGAGCACACCCGTGAGCACAGCGCGAGCGTCGTCGGTCGAGGCGGCGCGGACCACTTGGCGCAGGGCTTCGGCCACCATGGCCGCCGGCAACGTGACCGCATCGGCGGACGGTTCGCTCTGCGCGGGATAGTCGTCGAGCGACAGCGGGCGCACCGAGAAGTGTGATCGGCCTGCACTGATCGACATCTCATCGTCGTGGAGCTCAACCGACACGGCGCCGGCCGGCAGTGCCTTCACGATGTCGCCGACGAGCCGAGCGGGTACGACTGCCGCGCCATCACGTTCACCCCCCACCTCGATGGTCAGGCGAATGGTCAGCTCGAGGTCGGTACCGGTGACCGTCAGGCGATCGCCTTCGACCTCCATACGGACACCGGCGAGGACCGGCAATGTGCCGGTGCGGTTCGTGGCCGCACGTCCGGCAGAACCGAGGGCGTCGGCGAGAACGTCACGTTCGCAACGAAACTTCACAATTGGCACTTCTCCTCATGCATGGATGTTTCAATGTTCAGTAGCAGTAGTAGGTGCTGTGGATTGGGGACAAGCACGCGTCGTTGCAGCGTAGGACCGTCGCCGGCATCCACACGGGATGGGGCGGTGATCCCCACTGTGGGAATGACGACGGTGTAGTCCGGTGGACAACGTCGCGATGTCCACCGGCGGCCTGGGGGTTGTCCCATCCGCGTCCCCAATGTTGTTCGCGATGTCAAGTGGGTGATCATGTGGGTCATGGCGTGCGTCAGGCCTTGAGCTGTTGCAGCAGATCGGTGACCTGGTCGTAGATCTGTTTGCGCTCCCTCATCAGGCGTTGGATCTTCTCGTTGGCGTGTATCACGGTGGTGTGGTCGCGTCCACCGAACAGTCGAGCAATCGCGGGGTAGCTCAGATCGGTCAGTTCCCGGAAAACGTACATGGCGATCTGTCGCGCGGTGACGAGCGGCCGCTGTCGGCTTCGGCCCTTGAGGTCTTCGACGGGGAACTTCAAGATGACCGCGATGTCGGCGAGCAATTCTTCGTCGGTGCGAGTCTTGGGTTTGGTGTCCTTGAGCAGGTCGGCGAGTTGTGTCTGGGCCAGGTCAGTGGTGATCGGCACCTGGTTCAAACTGGCGTAGGCCGTGACTCGGATCAGCGCACCTTCGAGTTCGCGGATGTTGGTGGCGATGTTGGTGGCGATGAACTCAAGCGTCTCGTCGGGGACCATCACCCGGTCTCGTTCGGACTTGTTGCGCAAGATGGCGAGGCGGGTCTCGAGATCGGGAGGCTGGATGTCGGTGATGAGACCCCACTTGAAACGCCCACGGAGACGCTCTTCGAGTGTCGGAATGGCGTCGGGCATGCGGTCGGAGGAGATCACCACCTGCTTGTTGGCACCATGGAGTGAATTGAATGTATGGAAGAACTCTTCCTGGAGCCCTTCCTTGCCGGCAATGAACTGGATGTCGTCGATCAACAGCACATCGATGTCGCGATAACGGCGGCGCAGTGAGTTGGTGGTGTTCTGGCGGATGGCATCCACGTATTCGTTCATGAAGGTCTCGGTCGAGACGTACCTGACTTCGTGGTGCTGGTAGTTGGCGTGGACGTAGTGACCGATTGCGTGGAGAAGATGTGTCTTGCCGAGGCCCGCCGAACCGTAGATGAACAGCGGGTTGTAGCTACGTCCGGGAGTTTCGGCGACGCGGAGGGCCGCAGCGAGCGCAAATTGATTCGATGCGCCCTTCACGAAGGTCTCGAAGGTGTAGCGGGGATTCAGTCCAGCTTCGTCGAGCAGGAGTGACTGCTGAGCAGTTCGGTCATCGGCACGAGCGGCGTTGTCCGCGTCGGAGCCCCTGTCGTCGATCACCGCCGTTTCGAGGTCGACGACGGCCTCGCCGGCCACGACCTCGATCTCCACACGCCGCTGCCCTTCGTTGGCATCATCGAGTGCCGCCGTGACCAGCGGAAGGTACCGAGTGAGAATGCGCTCGCGGACATATGCACTTGGTGCGAGCAGTCGCAACGTGTCGGAATCGGATTCCAACGGGGACACGTCTTGAAAAGTCGAGAACCAGACGGACTCGGCGAGTTGTGAGCGCAACGACAGCGTCACCTGGGTCCATACGTCTGCGCTCTCGCTCACCTGGCATCTCCCGATCTGCACCGCCGATAGTCCACACGGTTGTCCACACGATGTGGACATGTACCGGACAGTGGGCGGGCGGATGAAGCTACCACGTTGTCCAGCGGAGGAAAACTTGAGGCATTTGGCACGAAAGGGGCCAGTTCGTAGCCGTTACGCTGGGAAGACGCGAACGAGCCTGAGGTGTGGACAACTTACATCGGTGTGGTTTCAGCCCGGTGGTTGGCGCGAGTGCACGCGTGGCCGTAGCCTTGGCAGGTCAGTCTGTGCCGGTGGACCGTGTGGTTCCCGGCACGGTTCGTGATTGCTGCATCGAGAAGTGTCCGGAGATCGCCGTGAAGCGTACCTATCAGCCCAACAACCGCCGCCGAGCCCGCAAACACGGTTTCCGTGCGCGCATGAGTACTCGGGCCGGGCGCGCCGTACTGAAGTCCCGCCGCGCCAAGGGCCGAACCCGTCTGTCGGCTTGATCGACCGGATCCGCGAACGCGACGCTTTCATCCGCCTCCGGCGGGACGGTGTCCGGTTGCGGGTCGACCCGCTCTGGTGCTCGTTCGTTCCCGATTCCGAGGTGGTTCCACCGCAGGTGGCCTTCGCAATCGGTCGCGCCACGGGGTCGGCCGTGCAGCGCAATCTTCTTCGCCGACGGCTGCGGGCGGTACTTCGCGGCTGCGAAGTGCCACCGGGTCTCCTTCTGATCGGCGCAGGCCCGCGCGCCACCGAACGTACGTTCGCCGAGCTCGAGCAGTGCATGGCACACCTGATGCGCAAGGCTGCAACCCGATCGACCGAACCGACATGACCTGGACGCAGCGGCGCGCAGTGTCCTGGATCCGGACATATCAGCGTGCATTTGCGGGGCGACCATCGCCATGTCGGTTCTACCCCACCTGTTCGGTCTATGCCCACGAGGCCTACGCAGTGCACGGAACGGTTCGAGGATCATGGTTGACCATTCGTCGTCTCCTGCGGTGTCGTCCCTTGGGCCCATCGGGCTTCGACCCGGTTCCCGAGGCCGTCACACACGCCGGCGAGTCAGACTCTGACCAGCCGATGAACCATGCCAAAGAGGACCACTGAGCAATGTTTGAGATCCCTGCCGCGCTGTTGTCATGGTTCTACGGCCTGACCAACAGCTACACCATCGCCATTGCCCTCATCGCCGTGGTCGTCATGGCGATCACGACCCCACTGACACTCAAGAGCACCAAGGGAATGCTCGAAATGCAGCGGCTGGCTCCCGAGATGCGCAAGTTGCAGAACGAGTATCGCAACGACCGCACGAAGCTCAACGAAGAGATGATGAAGCTCTACCAAGAGCACAAGGTCAACCCCATGGCGTCGTGTCTCCCGTTGGTCGCGCAGATGCCGGTCTTCATCATCATGTTCCGGATCCTTCGTGGCCTCACGTACGCGCCCCGTGGTTCTGCCCGGCCGATCTCCGATGCGGTGTGGGGCGCATTCGAGCGTCCTGAAGAGGTTCTCAACCCAGGATTCATTCCCCGTTATCTGTCGCTCGACTCGGCCCTGTACCAATCGCTGTTCGGCAAGTACGAGATGATGTCGTTCTGGCTCGACCTGTCGAAGTCGGCAGCCATCGAGATCAGCAACGGCTTCGTGGCGGCGTTGCCCTACGTGCTGCTTGTCGTGGTGCTCGGTGCGTTGTACTTCGTCCAACAGCGCATGGTCGCGGCTCGTGCATCGATCAGCCCGACCATGTCGGCAAGTCAACAGAAGCTGATGCAGTATCTGCCTGTCTTCTTTGCCATCTTCCAGATCTTCTTTCTCTCCGCACTGGTCGTCTACTACATCTTCCAGACGCTGCTGCGTATCGCCCAGCAGGCCTACATCACCCGTGCCTTCTACGGCCACGACGAGTCACTCGGTCGCCAGGCCCAACGCGCCGGCGAGGAGGCTCGCGAAGAGGCCAAGAAGAACGGCGAGACCGGCGGCATCTTCTCCCAGGCCAAACGAGACCTGGGTACCGGTTCCTCGCCGAAGTCTTCGAAGCCGTCGACATCGAAGCCGTCGACATCGAAGCAGGACACCACACCGGCAACGAGCAAAGACGTGACAAGCAAGCGCGTCACGCCGCCCAAGGACCGTCCGACACCGTCAGCCAACGCGAAGGGCCGTCCGACACCGTCGCGCCAGCAAGCCGAGGCAGAACGCGCGAAGGCAGCCAAGGCGGCCAAGTCGTCACGCCCCAAGCCCACCAAGAAGTCGAACTGACGCCCCCCGGCGGCGCTGTCGTAGACACCACTGCCCGTATGAGAAAGTGAATGAACCATGGAGTGGGTAGAAACCACCGCGAAGACTCTCGATGCGGCCCGCGAGGCAGCCCTCGATCAGCTCGGCGTTGCAGCCGATGAAGCAGAGTTCGACGTGATCGAGGAGCCCCGTCCCGGGCTGTTCGGTCGAGTTCGAGGCGAGGCACGTCTGCGGGCACGAGTACGCCCCACTCAGGTGCGTCCGAAGCAGGAGCGTCGACGGCGAGGCCGCTCCGACGCCGCAGCCGGATCGTCGGACAACGAGTCGTCGACCACAGCTTCGGCAAAGTCGACGACCCCGAAGTCGACCACCGCTAAGTCGCCCACGAAAGCATCGACGAAGACGGCGACAACATCATCAGTGAACAACGACGAGTCCGCTGCGCTGGGCGATGCCGCCGCCGCAACAACATCGCCGTCCGACAACTCGACGTCGCAGCGTGCGCGTCGACGTACCACCACCAGCAAGCGCAACGAGGAGTCCACGATGACCAATGACGAGCGACCCGAGTCCACGGTGACCCCCGACGAAGTGGGGGCGGCCGCCGTAGCGTTCATGGAGGGTTTGACGACGGCACTTGGTGCTGACGCGGCCGTGGCGGTCAAGGTCGACGGGATCGAACTCGATGTGACCGTGACGGGAACTGAACTGGGCCTCCTCGTCGGCCCGGGCGGCCGGACTCTCAATGCCGTGCAAGATCTCGCTCGCGTTGCCGCACAGCGTCGTCTCGGTGACCACGAGACTCGCTTGCGTGTTGACGTAGCGGGTTACCGCGAACGCCGCGAAGCAGCCCTGGGTTCCTTCGCGCGCGATGTGGCTGATCAGGTGCTCTCGTCGGGGACCGCACGCTCGCTGGAGCCGATGACATCCGCCGACCGTAAGGTCGTACACGATGTTCTCAATGAGATCGAGGGTGTCACCACACGGTCGGTGGGCGAAGACCCCGATCGCCGCATCATCGTCGATCCGGCCTGAGCCGTCACCAGTCCGAATCGATGTCCGGTGGCTGACGGACTCGTCGATGCCCTGACGGAAGCCCAACACCTTGGGTTTCTCGGCGCACGTCCCATCACCGAGGTGATTGAACACGCCGGAGCATTCGTCGAGGCACTGAGTGAACTTTCGGCCAATGCGCGTGTCATCGATCTTGGCTCCGGCGGCGGTGTGCCGGGCCTCGTGATAGCCGCTGACCGCCCGGACCTGTACGTGACACTGCTCGATCGGCGCACGAAGCGCACCGACTTCCTCGAACGGAGCGTTCGCCGATTGGGTTGGAGTGAACGCGTCTCGGTCCTCGGCGTGGATGTCGCCGCGTTCAGCCCGGATTCGTTGTTCGATGCTGCCGTGGCCCGTGGTTTCGGCCCGCCCGCCGACACCCTGGCAGTTGCTGCCCGTCTGGTTCGGGTCGGTGGTCGCGTGGTGATCAGTGAGCCCCCGACAGGTGATCGTTGGGAGGATGATGTGATGGCCCGTGCCGGTGTCGAACGTGTCTCCGGTCCCCTCAGCCGCGTCGCGGTCTTCGTTCGAACGGGTGAGATTGCCGGCCACCCGTTGCAGTGAGCCGGCGCGAGCGATCCCTGTCTCAGCGGGTCCCTGGATTGTTTCACGTGGCACATCCCGACGATTCACTCCAGACGTCGCGCGGCTGTTTCACGTGAAACATGAGCGCAAATGCTTGTGTCGCGACGGCAGGTACGGCAGAGTGTGCACATCCCGCCGCTGGAGCCCACATCCCACGGCACGTCCCCACTGGAGTTTTTTGTGTCGGATCATGACGCCCCGGCGTCCGTTTCCCCGGAGCAGCCCATTGACCCTGGCGTCTCCGGATCATCATTGACGGTTCGCGACCGGCATCCGTTGCCGCGGATCATCGCGCTGGCGAATCAGAAAGGCGGAGTCGGTAAGACGACGACGACCGTGAATCTCGGTGCGGCGCTCGCCGACATGGGATTGCGTACCCTGATCATCGACCTCGATCCGCAAGGCAACGCGTCGACGGGCCTCGGCATCGAGAATCGCGGTCTCGAGCTCTCGATGTACCACGTGTTGATGCATGAAGAACCACTCGAGAATGTTGTCGAGCCGACCGACGTGCGCAACTTGTTCGTTGCGCCCGCATCCCTCGACCTGGCGGGTGCGGAGATCGAGCTGGTTCCAGCATTCAGCCGTGAGCAGCGTCTCAAACGGGCGATCGACGCCGTGCTCGACGACTACGACTACGTGCTGATCGACTGTCCCCCGTCGCTGGGACTACTCACCGTGAATGGCCTCGCTGCAGCCAGTGAGGTGATGGTTCCGATCCAGTGCGAGTACTACGCACTCGAAGGGCTTGGCCAGTTGCTCCGCAACGTCGACTTGGTCAAGCGCAACCTCAACCCGACGCTGGATGTCAGTACGATTCTGTGCGTGATGTACGACGCTCGGACCAAGTTGTCCAGCCAAGTCGTGAGCGAAGTGCGCGAGCACTTCGGTGACAAGGTGCTCAAATCGGTGATTCCGCGGTCGGTTCGGTTGTCCGAGGCGCCGTCGTTCGGTCAGCCGATCACCACGTTCGACCCCACCTCGCGAGGCGCGATTGCCTACCGAGATGCAGCACGGGAGGTGCACAATGGCTCGATCTAGCGGTCTCGGCAAGGGCTTGAGTTCGATCATTCCTTCGGCTGAACGGCCAGACGTTGATGTTGGTGCGGTGGCGGCGGTCTTGGCGGACATCCCAATCACGGCAATCACCCCGAATCCTCATCAGCCGCGCGTGCTGTTCGACGAGGAGAGCCTGAGCGAGTTGACGGCATCGATTGCCGAGATGGGCGTGCTCCAGCCGATCCTCATCCGGCCCCTCGACGAGAGCACGTATGAGCTGATTGCCGGAGAACGCCGGTGGCGAGCTGCGCAGCGAGCGGGGCTGACCACCATTCCCGCGGTGATTCGTGTGACCGACGATGTGAGCTCGGTCGAGCAGGCGTTGGTCGAGAACCTGCACCGCCAGGACCTCACCGCGCTCGAGGAATCGGCTGCCTATCAGCAGTTGATCGACGACTTCGGACTCACACACGATCAGGTGTCGTCTCGAGTGGGCAAGAGTCGCTCGGCAATCACCAACAGCTTGCGGCTCCTGGGACTCCCACCCGCCGTGCAGCGTCTGCTTGCCGACGGGCAGTTGTCGGCTGGGCACGCGCGGGCACTCCTGGGGACTCCCGACCGGTCACGCCAGGAGTCGCTCGCTCGTGAGGCAGTCGCCGGTGGTTGGTCGGTCCGTATGGTCGAAGATGCGGTGCGGCGCGATGGCAATCCGGAGATTCCTCCCGCACCAGATCGATCGAGCACCTCGATCGACGGTGCCGGGCTGACGCCGGCCACCAAGCTGCGCCCCCCCGGGCTCTTGGAACTCGAGAACCTGCTGGCGGAGCATCTCGAGACACGCGTAAGCGTGCAGTTGTCGGCCAAGCGAGGTCGCGTGAGCATCGACTTCGCCGATCTGGAAGACCTCGAGCGGATCTACCGCGTCATTGCTGGCTGAACCGACCTCGACCATGACCTGAGTATGTTCATCCTCAGGTCGCGCGTGAGAGTAGGTCGATGACCAACATGAACGCGAAGCGTCACGGCCATGCACCGTTCACCCGGTGTTCACCCACTCTTGGTGGTCATCTGCTCAACGTCTGGTCGAGACAAACCCACAAGCTGTGCACACTTCTGTGGATAACCCCGATGGGGAGCGTCAGGTGGCCCCGCAGCACCTGACTAGGACGGTTCGGGTGATTCGGGGCGGCGATCGGTCATCGGTGACGAGGCCCAGGCAACAATGGCCGCGACCAGCGCATCTGCGATGGCGTCGGTCGCGTCGACGACCTCGCGTACCGGTCCGAGCGAACACAGCACGGCCGGCATCCGGGTTTCACGAAGGACCGCCAACCGCATGCCACGCAACTCTGGCGCAACGGTGAGTACGTGCTGTAAGCGTTCGGCAGCACGTGAGGCCAGCGTGCGACCTCCGACCGATTCGAACGTTGGTACGCCAAAGTAGGAGACGACCGAACGTTCATCCGATCGTGCCTCGAATCCGATGTACAGGTTGGCGCCGAAACGGTTCGCCGCGGCTGCGTGGGCACTCGCCTCGTATTCGTCGGTCGAGATGACCGTGGCGCCGGCGTCGCGTAGGGCACGAGCCAATGATCGGCTGATCGAGCTGAGTCCGCCGAACTGACCCACGACGATCCGCAGGCTGCCCAACGACGCGTGCGCAGTCATCGGCTCGTTCTCGCGTACAACGGCAACACCGGGCCCGGTGCCGCTCTGGCGGCTGACGAGTTCGAGCATTCGCACGGTGTGGACGCCGCACCTACCGTCGACCACGAGACCGGAATTGCGTTGGAAATCCTCGAGCGCACGCACCGTGGCGGGCCCCATGATGCCATCGGGCCGCCCGCAGTCGAATCCGAGGTGATTCAGCGCGGTCTGGAGCGCGTTGACATCATCACCGCGCTGCTGCGGGGCCGCGAGCAGGAGCAGACGGTCGCCGAGTGAGAATCCCGCCTCGACGAGTGTCAACCACGTTGGTTCGTCGCAGGTTGCGCTGACGTGCAGGCCGCGTTGGCGCTGAAACGTGGAGATGGCCGCTCGCGTCGACTCACCGAAAACGCCGGACGCGTCACCGGGGGATGGGAATCCGGCGGCGCCAAGGCGACGTTGGAGGTCGCGAACTGCTTCTCCACGCTGACCTTCGATCAGCGGGAGCAGGTTCTTCAGGGTGTGGTCGTGAGGAATTCGTCGAGCTCCTGGAGCAGGGTGCCCTTGCTCTTGGCGCCGACGAGGCGCTTGGCCACTTCACCACCGGAGAACACGAGCAGCGTCGGAATGCTCATCACGTTGTATCGCATGGCGAGGTCGGGATTGTCATCGACGTTGATTTTGGCAACGGTGAGTTGATCAGCCCGCTCGCCAGCAATCTCCTCGAGAATCGGGGCGATCTGCTTGCACGGTCCACACCATTCGGCCCAGAAATCGACGATGACCGGCTTGTCGGAGCCGATGATGGTCTCGTCGAAGGTGTTGGTTGACAGATTCACGATGCCGTTGGCCATGGGTTGTCCTTTCAGGGGCTGGCAGTCACCAGCTGAAGTGGGAACAACCGCCAAGTGACCCGGAGCATTCCCAATACTGGTGCCGACCTGCCTGGAGCGTCGCTCAGTGATGGACGGTGGCCTCGAGCCAACGCTCGGCATCGATGGCCGCCATACATCCGGACCCGGCCGCCGTGATCGCCTGGCGGTAGACGTCGTCTTGCACATCGCCGCATGCGAACACGCCGTCCACATCGGTGTACGACGAATCGTGCTTGGTCACCAGGTACCCCGTTGTACGGTCCATGTCGAGCTGATCGATGAACAGATCGGTGTTCGGCCGGTGTCCGATCGCCACGAACAATCCGGTGACCGGCAGTGTCGAGACAGAACCGTCGAGCGTGCTCGTGACTTCTACGCCGCTCACCGTCGTCTCACCGAGGATCTCGGTGACCTGCGAGTTCCACAGGAACTCGATCTTCGGGTTGGCAACCGCGCGATCTTGCATGATTTTCGAGGCGCGTAATTCGTCGCGGCGATGGATGATGGTGACCTTGGAGGCGAACTTCGTGAGAAACGTTGCTTCCTCGATGGCCGAATCGCCGCCGCCGACGACGGCAATTTCATGTCCGCGGAAGAAGAACCCGTCACAGGTGGCGCACGTCGACAGACCGTGGCCGATGAGTCGCTGTTCGGCCTCCAAACCGAGCATCAGCGACTGGGCGCCGGTGCTGACGATGACGGCGTTCGCCAGGTACTGGTCGTCACGGATCCAGATCCGGAAGGGACGCTCGGAGAAATCAACCTTCGTCACCTTCTCGGTGATGATCTCGGTACCGAACCTCATGGCCTGGGCGCGCATGTTGGCCATCAGGTCGGGGCCCATGATGCCGTCGGGGAAACCCGGAAAGTTCTCGACCTCGGTGGTCAGCATCAGCTGTCCGCCGGGTTGGTCTCCGGAACTCGACGGTTCACCCTCGATGAGCAGCGGCGACAGGTTGGCTCGGGCGGTGTAGATGGCAGCGGTCAGGCCGGCAGGGCCCGATCCGATGATGATGACGTCACGGACGTCGGCCATGAGGACTCCTTGAGTGCGTTGGGGGAGTGTTCGAGATGCACGGCGGGGGCCCCGCCACGATCGGTCAACTCGCGACAGTGTTGCGCTTCTTGAACAGCCACGCGCCGGCGATCGAGAAGACACCGCCAACGATGAAGTAACTCAGATAGACCGCCCGTTCCCAGTTGGTTGCCAGCTCCAGCAGCGACTGCAGTCCGCGCATCAACATCACGAGTGCAATGGTGAGTGCGAACGCCCCCACGATCAGAGCGATCAGACCGAAGACAACCCCCCGGGCAGCGTAGACCAGGTTCTGCGTCGTCTTCGACCGCACCGTGTCGATGAAGCTGACGACGATGTCGGTGGTCTCGGTGGCCCAGTTCGGATCGGTGAGCGGATTTGAGGGCATGTCGGCGAGGTTAGCCGCCGCTCACGGAAGGCGCGCACGGGCGACTTCGCGGCAGTTTGCCGCTTCATACGCAATGGCCAGTGCTCGGCCTTCGTCGACGCCGACGACCACCTCGGTGGATCGGTAGCGCGCCGGCCCGACGACATAGTCGGCACCGAGACACAACGGCCATTGCGAGGCGAGAATCTCCGCCTGCGCATCGGTGAGTCGGTCGTCGATCGCTTGGCTGGTTGCGGCCGGCACCCCGGGGTCCTGAGGCGCACCAACGGCGTCGGAGGCGAAGATCCCGAGTTCGTCGGGCGTGTCGAGTTGCTCGAGTTCGGTCTCGGTCGGTGGTGCGGCGTTGTTGATGCCAGTGTCGAGTTCGGCACTGACTGGAACGGTGACTTCGGCGGGGACCCGGGCTGACGGCGCCACTTCGTCGGCGGCGATCGCGGCTCCGGCGTCGTCGCTTGATTCGGCGAGCGCTGCCACCTCGGGTTGGGTGGTTACGGCTCCGGCCGACTGCGAGGCGGTGTCGTTGTCGGTGTCCGACGACAGGGTCTGCAGCACGACGCCACCGGCGAGGACGAACACGAGGACTGCCGCAGCACCGAGAAGTCGACGATTCGTGGTGATGCGTCGGCGGTCAGCGAGTGATGTCGGTGGTGCGGGCACTCGGTCCCACGCATCGAGTGCGTTTGCCAGCAGCGTTTCACGTGTCGAGATCGACGACGTCTCGGCGTCGGCGAGGAGCACCCGGACGTACCGCAGCCGTTCGACCTCTTCGAGCAGCGCCCGGTCGGCCTCGACACGGGCGCGCTCGTCTGCATTCACGTCACCATCGAGGTACGCGCTCGCAAGCAGAGTCAGGTCGTCGTTCATGTGCGATCTGTTGGACGTTCGTCGGGGGGCGGTTGGTTCCCGGGCTCGGATGAAATCGGGAGATCGAGGTCGAGACGGAGTTGGTCAGCCAGGGCGGAGCGGGCCCGCGAGATGCGTGACTTCACCGTCCCCACCGGAATGTCGAGCGCCGCAGCGATCTCGGCGTAATCGAGGTTCGCAACGTCGCGAAGCACGACCGCAGTGCGGAGGTCGTCGGAGAGATCGGCGAGGGCCTGGTCGAGGATCAGGCGATCGCCGACACCTTCGACGTCGTGAGTAGCTCGGTCGTCGGCGCGTTCGATGAGGTCGTCAGCGTCGTCGAGTCTCGGTCGTCGGTCGCGTTTTCGAAGTTCGTCGAGCGAGGCGTTCGTGGCGATGCGATACGCCCAGGTACCGAACGACGATCGACCATCGAAGCGTGGAAGGTTGCGGACGATCTTGATGAGGGCTTCCTGGCAGGCATCGTCGGCATCGCGGCTGCTTCCAGCGATACGACGACAGACGGCGTGAATCCGGTCGTAGTGCGCCCGCAGTAGTTGGTCGAGCGCGTTGCGATCACCGCCCTGTGCGGCGGCAACCAATGCGCTGTCGTCGAGATGTGTGGAGATGCTCGGAGGTTAACGAACCGCTCAGTTCACGATGGCGATCTCACCGAGGCGTCCGCGATACGGATTGGCGGCGGTGCAGGTGGCATCACGGCCGAGTTCCTTCAGCATGATGAACATATGGCGCGCCGGGGCGGGCGGCACGGGTGACGTGACCGTGCCTGTCTCGTCGGCGAACTGGGTGGCACCGAGTTCGGCGCCCCAGTCGCCGATGTTTGCCGGAATGGTCTCGGCGTCGGACGCGAAGAACGCCACCTGATAGGGCGCGGACTGGAGGTCGACCTGGAGCGCCTTCTGCACGGGTGCGTCGAAGCTGACGACCAGCCCCACACCTCCCTTGCCGCCGAGGTACTTCGAGGAGTAGCACACGGTTCCCCATGAGGTCGCCGGGTTGCCATCTGCAGTTGCGAGCACGGCATCACCGTCATTCTCGCTGGCGTCACCATCGGGGTCGTAGGCGGTGATCGTGGCAATGGTCGTGCCGACCACCGCCGCAGGGGTGCTGCCGACC
This sequence comes from Actinomycetes bacterium, assembly GCA_031430875.1. Lineage (GTDB taxonomy): Bacteria > Actinomycetota > Acidimicrobiia > Acidimicrobiales > Ilumatobacteraceae > Sva-07. The sequence goes on from JANPCI010000104.1 coordinate 17,715, forward strand.
GGTGTGACAACGCTGACCGCAGGGACGCCAGGCGTCGAGGCGACCGACTCCCCGCCACCGAACTCCAAGTTGGCCCACAGCAACGCGCCGATGCCCATGGCGGCGACGAGCAGCACTGCGACCACGGTGAAGGCCGGTTTCCATTCCTGTGTGAGTCCACGCGCGGGTCTCCCCCGAAGATCCGAACCGGCAGGAGGGGTGAGTTCGTCATGGGCGCCAAGTGCACTGAATGCGGTCGCAGTCGTGACCATCGGCGTGGTGCCCGTATGGCCGACCTCGCCGGGGATCGCGCCGAAGGTCGGCGCACCGCTCGGAGGGGTACTGGTTGCACGAACCCGATCGGACGCCCGGCCGACCACGTCGGAGGGAGCGCGCCGAAGGCGGCGCCCACCGAACGGCGCGACCGGTGACCGTTCGTAGGGGGTCGGATCGATCGGCGGCGGACCGTCCTTGGCGGCGTCGCGCAACGTGCTGACCAGTTCGGCCCCCGACGCCGGGCGTTGTGCCGGGTTACGGGCGAGCAACTGGTGGATGACGATCACGAGCTTGGTGGGAAGTGTCGCCCGCAGACGCGTGAGATCCGTGGGGTCGCGCTGCAGCCGGGCGAGCGCCGTGTCGGCATCGGTCTCACCCAGGAACGGCACACGGCCGGCGAGGCACTCGTAGAGCACGAGTCCGAGCGAGTAGAGATCGGCTCGGCCGTCGAGCTTCTTACCGCGGACCTGCTCGGGGGAGAGGTACTTGGCGGTGCCCATCATGATGTTGTCGCTGGTCAGGTCGTCGTCGGCCGACTGGAGACCCTTGGCGATGCCGAAGTCGGTCAAGAGGACCCGGCCGTCGGACGTCATCATGATGTTGCCCGGCTTGACGTCTCGGTGGACGAACCCCGCGGCGTGGGCGTGGTCGAGTGCCGCGGCCACGCAGGTACCGATGTGACAGGTGAGCTCCGGACTCAGCCGCTTCTGGGTGTCGAGTACCTGACGCAGGCTCTTGCCCTCGACCAGTTGCATGACAACTGCCTGGCGGCCGTCCTGCTCGAAGACGTCGTGTACGGCGACGATGTTGGGATGGTTGAGGCTTGCCGCAGCGATGGCTTCACGGCGGAATCGCTCGGCCACCACGGGGTCGGTTGCCAATGAGGGCTTCAACCATTTCACGGCAACCTTACGGTCGAGCGTGAGGTCGACGGCCAGCCACACCTCGGCCATGCCACCTTGCGCGAGCATGCGTTGGAGTTCGTAGCGGTGCGCAATGACCGTCGATGTGGGTGGCGGAGCCGCGGCGGACATGACTGGAGCGAACGCTAGCGGTGGCGGCGGCGGCGGTGGGGTCAATCCGACAGCTCGAGGCCGTCGGATCGGTCCCGACGAGTCAGGCCTTGTGAGGTGGAGCGTCAGGCGGAGGTGACCTGGAACGCGACACCGATGGTGCCGCGGCCCCCGTGGGTACCGATGACCGGACCGATCTCGCCGACGACGATGTCACCGGAGTAATGCCGCGAGAGCAGGTCGACGAACAGGTCGACATCGCTGCAGTCGGCGTGCATGACGGCAAGATTCTCGATCATGCCGTCGTAGCTCGTGACCTTGTCGACCAGATACGACAACGCCTTTGATCGGGTCCTTTGCTTTCCGCCCTGTTCGACGACTCCGCCCGTGACCTCGATGATCGGCTTGATCGACAACGCAGTGGCAAGCATTGCCTTGGCGTTGCCGATACGGCCACCCTTCTTGAGATTGTCGAGCGTGTCGAGGGCCCCGAAGACGCGGGTGCGTCCGACCAGGTCGTGGGCGAGGCGCTCGATCTCGTCGATACCGGCGCCGTTTCGGGCGGCTCGTGCGCAGGCAATGGCGATGGTGCCGAGGCCCATCGTGATCGTCCGGCTGTCGACGACACGCACGTCGAGATCGAGCGATTCGTCGGCCCCGACCGTCCGAGCGGCGAGTTGTGCCGACTGCATCGTGGCCGACAGAGCGGAGGACAACGAGACGACGAGCACGCCGGACGCTCCCTTGCCTGCGGCGTCACGGTATGCCTGTTCGTAGTGGCCGGGGGCTGGTGCCGCGGTTTCGGGAAGTGTCGGCGAGTTGACACAACGTGACCAGAATTCAGCGGTCGAGAGTTCGACGCGATCCACGAACTCTTCATCGCCGAAACGGATCGTCAACGGCACGATGATGATGCCGAGGTCATCAGCGATCGTTGCGGGGAGGTCACACGAGCTGTCGGTGACGATGACCACGTCGTTGGAGTAGTTGGTGCTCATGGGGCGTCAGATTCTACTGCGCGAGCCGTTGGATGGCGGTCGCGTCCATCGTCGTCGGCGAGGGGTCGTCGCTTGGAACGCCAATGCGAGAGCCACCAGGTGAGCAGCACGAGGATGAACGCCCCGGTGAGCAGCTGGCCGAAACCGGTGAACCCCGTGACACGCGAGGTCAGGGTGACCGGCTCGTCGATCGCGACGCCTGCCGGTGTGGTGACCGTGAGTGTGATCGACGACGTGCCGTTCGCGCGCGCCTCGACGGGAACGATGACCGTGGTTTCGTCGTTGGGTCGCAGCGTCACTTCACGGTTGCCGTCGGGGAACTCGACTTTCGACGACTCGAGCTGCACCACCACGTTCAACGGCTCGTTGCTGGTGTTGCCCAATTGGATCTCGATCGTGCCGCTGCGGCCCGTCAGGGTGAAGGTGAACGGGTCGGGTAGCTCGACGGCCTGCTCGAGGGCGTCGGCCTGAGCGGCAAGCGCCGTCGTCGCGGCCTCGACGTCGGCATCGCTGTAGGCCGTCGAGATCAGTGCATCGAGTTCGTTGGCCCACTCAATTGGCCGAGGGTCGTTGGGTGCCAGCATCGACGCGACGCCCGTCATTCGAGTTGTAGTTGCGTCGATCAACGCCACACGTTCGGTGAGTGATGGGCCGGCGTTGTCGGGGAGTGCCACGGTCATCGGCGCGCCGTCTTCGAATTGGGTGTCTGTCACCCCGATGAGCGATGACGCAGCGGAAAAGCGCAACGATGGTGTGGTCGCGACGAGGTCTTCGAGTCCCGCCAGGAGTCGGGCGTCGGGTGTGGTGAGGTCAGGTGTAGTGAGGATGATGCTGCGTTGGGCGGGTGGTTCGTTGCGGTCCAGGTCGGCCTCGGCGCGGTCGATGAGGATCGTCGCTGCGGTCTGCACCGACCATTCGGTGATCGTCGAGACGGCCAGGATGTCGTCGGCGGCAGCTGGTGTCAGCTGGACGGTTCGCGGGTCGACGAGCAAGATCGGAAGCGTTCCGCCGTCGGGCAGTTCGGCATTGACGAACAGGTCGGTGTCGGGAAGCTGCGAACTCACTGTCTCGAGGTAGAGCTCGGTCGGCATCACCACGAAGCGGACGCCGAGATCGCGCAACTGCTGCGCACCACCGGCACTCAGCGGGTCGGTCGTCATCCAGACGGTGCGTACGACCGACGCGGTCGGAACGGCGGCGGTCAGGAGCTCCTCACCAGCGTTGACCAGTCGGGTGTAGGCGTCGGCGCGTCCGGCCGCAACGGCTGACGAGACGTCGAGTGGTGCGACCGGGAGTGCAACCAGTTCGTCACCATCGAGCGCGCCCGCGAGGCGCTCGGCCCCCGGCGGTGCGGCGGCCTCCTCTGCGACAAGCGTTGGCGGGACCTCGAGTGTGACCGGTGCGTCGAGTGTCGCCGCGAGGTCGACGGCGTCGTTGAGGGCTGATTGGGCGGCGCCGCGCTCGCCGGCGGTCGCGTTGGGTGAGGGTGAAGGGGTCATCGCAACGACAGACAGGTCGATCGGTGGCGCCTGTGCGTCGGTCGGCCCCGGCAGTCGCTGCACGATGGTGCCGGCGGTGGCGATGATGTTGTCGTCGCGTGGATCGCCGGTCAAGAGTTGCACGCGCAGCGGATAGAAGCCCGATCGTTCGAACTTGAGCCGCTGTTCGATGCTGTCGACGACGTCGGTCTGGATCTCGAGTGTGAACTCGACGGTTCCAGCTTCGTCGACCGTCGCACGATCGCGGAGGTCGGTGATGGCGACGCCATCAATGGCTCCGGCGAACGCGTCCGGGTCGACGTCGCTGCCGACGAACTCGTCAACGTTGGTGCTGGTCGTGAGCGGCTGATAGTTGGTCACCTCGATCGTGAGTTGCAGTGGCTCGGGGGCTTCGGGCAACGCGGGCACACTCGTGTCGATCGGCGCCTCGATTGGCGCCTCGACCGGCGGTGTCACCGCCGGTTGCGCGGCGAAGCCGAGCGCGTCGTCCACGACGCCGACGAGTCGGTACCGGAGTTGGATCACACCATCGGGTTCGAACGCAAAATTCTGGCTGACAAGTTCGAGGCGGGGAGCCGTCGGCGTCGCCTGGGTGGGCCGTTGAGTCAAGGCATCGACGTTGCCGGACAGCATGAGCGCTGCCAGAGCGACGACTGCAGATCCGAGCCTGCGAGGCGACGATTCGGAAATGCGTCGCCTCACGGTTCGCACCAACTGGGTCGCAGTGATCGTTCGAGGATCGTCAGCCGTTCCGGTCGTTCCACGAAGCCGAGTGACCGATAGAGGGCGAGCGCGGCGGTGTTGTCGACTGCGGTGTTGACGAGGACTCGTTCGACGTTGCGCCGTGTCATCCAGTCGAGCGCGTCGACAACGAGCAGGCGTGCCAGCCCGAGCCGTCGGGCGGAGGGGTCGACTGCGAGGCGTTGGAGATACCCCCAAGTCGATGCTCGGCCGCTGATCGAGAATGCCACCATCTGTCCGTTGTGGTGCACACAACGGGAGCGGTGTCGAGGCGTGGCGGTGACGATGTCGTGCAGCGCGGTGGTGTTGTTCGCCCACGGCGCAGGGAACGCACTCCGGTCGATGATCGCGGCATCGTCGAGTTGCGACGCACGAAGTCGACGAAGACGCGCGACCGGTTGTTCGTTCGTGCGGGCCGGCACAGGAACGTGGAGGTCGAGTTCGAGGAGACTCAGTGTGTCGATGACCTCGAAGCCGCCAGCAAGAAACGCCGGAGCCGACGGCGGGAACAGGGCACCGGTACGCAGCGTGGTTGCGCCTTGCTCACGCGCGTCGGCGATCCACGACTCGACGTGGTCCCGGTCGGGCACCATGTGATGGTCGAGCAGCACGAGATGAGCGACATCAGCGTCGCCGGGCCATCGACTGAGGCGAGCCCGGACGGGATGCTCGGCTGCCGCGGTGTTCACGGCACTGAAGGTACTCGCACGAGTGATCGCGCCGACCGCACGGCGTCGGACGCGTCGACGCCTGTCGTAGCCTGACGATGTGGTCCCCGAACGATTGACTCCGGTGTTGCGCGAGTTGGAACCTCTCGCGGAGAGGTTCCGCGCCGGCGGTCATCGTCTCTACCTCGTCGGTGGGACAGTGCGGGATCTGTTCGTGGCCGGCGGTCGAGGCGATTTCGACCTGGACCTCACCACCGATGCCAGGCCGCCGGAGATCAAGCGGTGTCTCGAAGGGTGGGCCGACGCGATCTGGAATCAAGGCGAGAAGTTCGGCACCATCGGCGCCCAGCGCGTCGATCCCGCAACCGGTCGGCAGCGGATCTACGAGATCACCACGTTTCGAGCCGAGGCCTACACCGACGACTCCCGCAAGCCCCACGTGGTGTTCGCCGACGACATCGAAGCCGACCTGTCGCGGCGTGACTTCACCGTCAATGCAATGGCATTGGAGCTGACCGCCGACGGTGATCTCCCGGCTTTGATCGATCCGTTCGGAGGTGTCGCCGACCTCGGTACGCGAACACTTCGGACGCCACTCGGGCCGGATGTGAGCTTCAGTGACGACCCGCTGCGCATGCTGCGAGCGGCTCGGTTCATCGCCGGATACCAACTCGAGCCAACCGACGATCTCGTGCAGGCGGTTCGCGACATGGCGTCGCGCCTCGAGATCGTGTCGGCCGAACGAATCCGTGACGAGCTCGACAAACTGATGACGGTCGACCACCCGGCCAGCGGATTGTGGTTCCTCGTCGACACGGGTCTCGCCGATCAGTTCCTCCCCGAGTTGCCGGCGATGCGCCTCGAAATCGATCCGATCCACCGGCACAAGGACGTCCTGTCACACTCGATTGCCGTGGTCGAAAACGTGCGTCCGCCGCATGAGCATCCGGGAGTCGTCGCCGGTGACGAGCCGACGTTCGACTTCCGCCGCACGCGGCTGGCAGCGTTGTTCCACGACATCGGCAAGCCGCGCACTCGCGGTTACCTCGAGGGCAAGGGCACGACGTTTCATCATCACGATGCTGTCGGTGCTCGGATGACCCGAAAACGGATGAATGCACTGCGCTACTCCAACGACGACGTTGCTGCCGTGACCGAACTCGTTGCGCTCCACCTGCGATTTCACACCTATGCGATGGGCTGGACCGACTCGGCGGTGCGGCGCTACGTGCGTGACGCCGGGCCGCTGCTACGTGAACTCAACGTGCTCACGCGTTGCGACTGCACGACCCGCAACGAGAAGAAGGCGGCACGTCTGTCGAAGCGGATGGACGAACTGGAGGAGCGCATCGACGAGCTGGACGCCGCCGAGGAGCTTGCCGCTCTGCGCCCCGAACTCGATGGCACCGCAGTGATGGAACAGTTGGGGCTCGCTCCGGGTCGTGAGGTGGGCGAGGCGATGCGTTTCTTGATGGAGGTCCGTCTCGACGAGGGCCTGCTCGGCGACGGGGCGATCCGGACGCGCCTCGACGAGTGGTGGGCGCAGCGCACCATCCCCAGCTGACCTGGGCTCACCGTCGTACCGTTGGGCGGTGGAGTCGAAGCCTGACGGAACGTTTCGAGGATGGTGGTTGATCCTCCCGATCGTTGCGGTGTCGGTGGTGCTGTTGGTACTCGTCGTACTGAGGGCGGGATCGGATCCGCGTCCGGGCACCATTGCAGCAGTCACGGGAATCGGTCTGCTCGCCATCGTGGCGGTCGCTGCCACGGCAGTCGAGTCGCGTCGGATCGGGGGGCGGTTCCGGCGCACGATCGACGAGCTCGAGCGCACACAGGCGGAGATTCGCCGGCTGCTCGACGATCTGCCCGATGCCGTGATGGGGCTCGACGGGCGCGGCGTCATCGAGTCGGCCAACCGGCGTGCTGCGCAGCTCACCGGTCGGACTGTCGATGAGTTGGTCGGTCGCACGTTCCTCGAGATGATCGGCGATTCAGACCGCGACGTCGTCACCGAACGATGGCACTTCGACGACCCGATGCCCGAACCCCTCGACCTGACCGGCCCGATCGGCAATCACGTGCTGTTCGAACTCGTCGACGCGTACGGCGAGGCGCACCTCGTCGAAGCGTCGCTGCACCGCCCGTCGATTGACGAGGGTCGCGGCGCCGGCGGGCTCGTGGTGTTGTTGCGCGATGTCACCGATCGGGCGCGTAGCACCGTGGCCTTGGAACAGGCGCGCCGACGTTTCCAGCAGGCGTTTCATTCGGCGCCGACCGGCATGGCACTCGTCCGGCTCGACGACAGCAGGATCGTCGACGCCAACCAGTCGCTGGCCGACATGCTCGACCGACCGCTCGATTCGCTGATCGGGATGGGGATCCGCGAGATCACGCACCCAGACGATCTCCGGGCCGCTGCGCCGCAACGCGCCCGCCTGGAACTCGGTATCGCCGACACATATCTCTTGGAGCAGCGGTATCTGCGCAGCGACGGCGAGTTCGTGTGGGCCCGCACACGTGTGTCGGTCACCGAGGATGAGGGTGTGGCGCTCGCGATCACTCACATCGAGGATGTCACCGATCAACGACTGGCCGCCGAGCGGCTCACGCATGCAGCAACGCACGACGACCTGACCGAACTCCCGAATCGAGCCGCGCTCGTGGAGCGACTCGACGAGTTGCTCGCCGGAGCAATGCCGGGCCAGGTGTCGGTGCTCTTCATCGACCTCGACAACTTCAAGGTGGTCAACGACAGTCTCGGACATGGCGTCGGCGACGAACTATTACGCGAAGTGGCACGCCGGTTGCGCCATGTGATGCGCGACACGGATCGTCTCGCTCGGTTCGGTGGCGACGAGTTCGTCGTGTTCGTCGACGGTGGCGTCGATCCAGCCAGAGTCGCCGAGCGACTGCGCCGCGAGGTGCAGCGGCCGGTGATGATCGACGGTCACGAGCTGGTGACGACCGCGAGTATCGGCTTTGCCGTGAACAGCGAGCTCGGGCTCACCGCAGACGACCTGCTGCGTGATGCCGACGCGGCGATGTACCGGGCCAAGGCCGGTGGACGCGACCGAGTCGCGGCGTTCACCGAGGAGACCCGGCGTGCTTCGATTGCTGCGCTGCAGACCTCGGGCGAACTCCGACGCGGACTGGAGCGGGGTGAGGTCGTGCCGTACTTCCAGCCGATCGTCGATCTCGACGGCGGGCAGGTCGTCGGCTTCGAGGTGCTGGCGCGATGGTTGCACCCTGAACGCGGACTGCTCGTGCCGGGTCAGTTCCTTCCGATGGCAGAAGAGGCCGGGCTGATCGTCGACCTCGGTGCCCGAATCCTGCGTGACTCGTTGGCACAGCTCGCCCACTGGCGAGCCGTTGGTCTGCGGTTCGCCGACTGCTCGCTGTCGGTCAACGTGGCGACGCAACAGTTGGTCGACGGCAGCTTCCTCGACCTGGTGCACGACGCTCTCGGGGAGACCGGCATCGACGCCGATTCGCTGTGGTTGGAGATCACCGAGACGGCCCTGATGGCCGACACCGATGCGGCAGGCAACGCGTTGCGCGACCTTCGCGGGCTCGGGCTGCACCTCTCGGTCGACGACTTCGGCACCGGTTACTCGTCGCTCACGTACCTCAAGCGGTTCCCGGTCGAGGCCATCAAGGTCGACCGGTCGTTCGTGACCGGGCTCGGTCTGGAGGCCGACGACACCTCGATCGTCGAAGCCGTTGTCCGGCTCGGACACTCGCTCGGGCTGAGCGTGGTCGCCGAGGGCGTCGAGACCCCGCTACAGCTCAGCCGGCTGCGCGAACTCGGCTGCGACAAGGGGCAGGGCTACCTGTTCGGTCGCCCCCGCCCAGCCGGCATCACCGCCGCCGAACGAGTCGACGCCTGACAAGATGGGCAACGGGTCTTTCAAGAACCTTCTTTGCGGGCGCGCAGCACGAGTGTGGTCGGTGATGGCTGGGTCGGCGACGCGCCGAGTTCGATGAGCTGATCGACACGGAAGTTCGAGCGGTTGAGCGCGGTGAACCACGATCCGATCGTCCGTTCTTCTGCGCCGTACGGATGGTCGGCACCGACCGCGGAGAACGGGTGCGTCATCGAGAGGACGAACGGCATGCTCGGCTTGAGGATGCGGTGGACTTGGCGGAGCAGCCGGCCGAGGTCGTCGACGTCACCGATCGTGTGCGCGGCGAGGACGACCTCGCAGGACGTTGATGCGATGTCGCCGAGATCGGCAAAGTCGGTCTCGAGGCACTGGACGGGGACCTCGGCTGCGAGCGCGCGTTTTCTGGTCTCGGCGATCCGTGCGGCGTCGGTGTCGACGGCGATCGCCTTCGCGCCTGCCGCGGCGAAACCGATCGAGTTGTACCAGGGTGAAATGCCGAGCTCGACGGCGCGCCGACCGTCGCTGACATCGCCGCAGAGACGCAACTCGTCGTCGTCTGGCGCACCGGGTCCGAAGTTGATGTTGGCGACCACGCAACCAGTGTGGCCGACGTGGCCGACGATCACGGGGATCACGGCGTGCATGGCGAGATCGAGCGGGTAGTGTCCGGGGCCATGGCGTTCTCCGTCGGCGCACTTCGCGGGTCCGATGGTTCGCGTGGCCTGATCGACCATCGGTTGGCGCGCCGCATGCTCATCGCGCAGGTGAAGAAGGGGCGGGTTCCGCTCGACCAGGTGTGCGATGCGCATCCGGAGCTGATTCGCGCCGCCCGCAACGTCGGCACGCAGACCACGATGCGTTGTCCGATCTGCGAGGAGGCCGACCTGAAGCTCGTCACCTACGTGTTCGGTCCCCGTTTGTCGGCCCAGGGACGTTGCGTCTCGACCGCCAAGGAGATGCGCCAACTCAACGACCGCAGCGATGAACTCAGCGCCTACGTCGTCGAGGCCTGCGTCGAATGCCGTTGGAACCATCTGCTGCGGATCATTCCCGTCGGCGGCCGGCCGTAGATCACGTGGGTGCCGTTGCTCGGTGTCGACTCGTTCGATCCGCTGTCGTCGTCTCGGTCGTTGCCGTTGGTCTGCTCGGCTGTTCTGACGCGACCACGATCGTCGACTCGACCGAGTCATCAGCCACGTCGGCGCCGGTAACCGTTGGCGAAGGAGCGGGTCAGAATGACACCACTCCACCGGGCCAGCAACCCGAGGGTTTCTCGACCGTCACTGCGCGGATCACCGAATCCGACGGCGAGATCTGCGACGTGTGCGTGTGGCTCGCTGACACGCCGGACGAACGGGCACGCGGACTCATGGGTGTGACCGACCTCGGCGACGCTGTCGGGATGGTGTTCCGGTTCGAGGAACCGATCGCCGGATCCTTCTACATGTTCCAGACACCGGCCCCGCTGTCGATTGCCTGGTTCGACCCCGACCACGTGGGCTCGGCCGACATGGCGCCATGCCTCGACACTCCCGCCGGCGACTGCCCGCTGTACTCGCCTGGAGCCGCGTACGACCTCGCACTCGAGGTGTTCGAGGGCGGACTCGACGAGCTCGGCGTGGGCCCCGGGTCGCGACTCGAGCTGATTGACGGCACCGAGGCCGAGGTGTGTCCGCTCGCCACGAACCTGTGATCCCCGTCAACCCGTGAGCCCCCAGCCAACCCCGTGACACCCCCTCGTCATCATGGTCTCCATGCAACACCATCACGCGACCGTCATCGGCCCCGGTAGGGTTGGCCCGTCCATATTGGCCCTGCCCCATTCCGGGGCTCCCGCCACGTCGCTGTCATCAAGCAGTCGTGGGGGATCCGAAGGGAGGAAACACGCATGAAGCGTGCATACGAATTGATGATCATCATCGACGGCGACGTCGATGACCCGAAGGCGCAGGCCTGGATGAAGACGGTGACCGATGGTGTTCTCGCCGTCGGTGGCGAACTTCACGGCAAAATCGATTGGTGGGGAAAGCGTCAGTTCGCCTACCCGATCAACAAGAAGCCGTCCGGCTACTACATGGTCGCCGAGCTGGTGGCACCCGCCGGCTCGCTCGACGAACTCGAGCGCACGCTCCGTCTCGCGGACGATGTAGTCCGTCACAAGCTCATCCGACTGCCCGAGGCCGAGGCCGAGCGCCGCGGCATGGCAGTCGTTGCCGCCTGAGTCGGCAACAGCCACACAAAGGGGAATCACATGGCATCGGAAAACAGCGTCACCCTGGTCGGTAACGTCACCAAAGATCCTGAACTCCGCTACACCACCGGTGGCCGCGGCGTCGCCAGCTTCGGGCTGGCCGTCAACCGTCGCTACCAGGTCAATGGCGAGTGGCAGGAACAGGTGTCGTTCTTCAACATCGTCGCATGGGGCGACCTCGGCGAGAACGCAGCAGCCAGCATCAACAAGGGCAACCGCGTCATCGTCACCGGTCGACTCGAGCAACGCTCGTACGACACCAAAGAGGGCGAGAAGCGCAACGTCACCGAAGTGATCGCCGATGAACTCGGCCCGAGCCTGCGCTGGGCGCAGGTGCAGATCGAGCGCATCAGCCGTGACGATGCCACAGCCCGCACCGGTGGCGGCGGTGGAGGCGGCGGCGGCGGCGCCAGCCGAGCACCGGACCCCGTGTACGGCGACGAAGAGCCGTTCTGACCACCATCGATCTGAATCACCACTCGTAAGGAAGCACCGGAAACATCATGGCAAGCAAAAAGAACAAGGCGCGCAGCGCCCGTGACCTCAACCCTCGAAAGTTCAAGAAGAAGACCAGCGTCCTGGTCATCGACAAGGTCGAGTTCATCGACTACAAGGACGTCGATCTCCTCAGTCGCTTCATGAGCGACCGCGCCAAGATCAAGAACCGGCGTGTCGCCGGCAACACGCTGCAACAACAGCGTGAGATCGCCAACGCCGTCAAGGTCGCCCGTGAAATGGCGTTGCTCCCATACGCCAAGCGTGTCGCTTCGACACGCACCGGTGGCCGCGGTCGTGACGGAGGCCGCGAAGGCGGTCGTGACGGAGGCCGCGATCGCGAGACGAGCTTGAGTGACAGTGTCAACGACAGCGCCGTCGTCGTCGACGACGAGGTGATTGACGAGTTGATTGACGACGTCGAGACCTCGATCGACGACGCTGCCGAGACTGAGGAGGTCTGAGCATGAAGGTCATTCTTCGTTCCGATCTCGATGGCCTCGGCAAGCGTGGTGACATCGTCGAGGTGGCCGACGGCTATGCGCGCAACTTCTTGTTTCCGAAGGGCCACGCCCTGACGGCCTCCGACGGTGCAGTAGCGCAGGCCGGCCAGATGCGCCAAGCTCGCGATCAGCGCGACTCCAGCGCTCGTGAAGCCGCGACCACCATTGCCAGCACGCTCGTGCCCAAGGTGATCACGGTGTCGGCCAAGGCCGGCCCGGAAGGCAAACTCTTCGGTTCGATCACGGCGGCTGACGTGGTTGCCGCCGTCCACGAGCAGACCGACATCGAGCTCGATCGTCGCCAGATTGACGTCGACGTGATCAAGACCCTCGGTCAGCACACGGTGACGGCGTCGCTCCACAACGACGTGTCGTTCCCGATCACCATCGACGTCATCGCCGCCGGCTGACCGACGCCTGGCACGGTGCCAGGTTCGCGGTCAATGTGCATGGATGAAGACCATCCGTTCAGCGCGCTTGCCCACAGGTTATGCACACCCCGTCGGCCCACAGGATTCGCTGGTTGTCCCCAGGCCCTCAACAGGCAAGACCCAGGGTTGTTCCCCTTCCGTTACACAGGAAAACCCTGAGAGAGTGGGATCCCCATGTCGATTGATCGAGAACTCGGAACGAACCGCACTGAGCGCAGTGGCAGTGCCACAAGTCGTGGCGGACGCGTTCCTCCCCACAACCTGCAGGCCGAGGAGTCGGTGCTCGGCGCACTGCTGTTGTCGCGTGACGCCATTGGCGTCGTCGGCGAGGCCGGGCTCAACGTGCGTGACTTCTACAGTCCTGCGCACCAGCAGATTTTTGACTCGATTCGGTCGCTGTATTCGTCGTCGGGTCCCGTCGACGTGGTCACCGTTGCCGACGAACTGCGCCGCCACGGTCTGCTCGACGAGATCGGTGGCATCGAGCGGCTGAACGACCTGCAGAACGCCACACCGTCGGTGTCGGGTGCCGAGCACTATGCCCGCATCGTGATGGATACCGCGCTCCTGCGCCGTCTGATCCAGACCGCCGGCGAGATCACCGACCTCGCGTTCAGCGAACCCGACGACGTCATCAAGGCCGTCGACCTCGCCGAGTCGAAGATGTTCGAGGTGGCCGAGGATCGTGTCGTCGATTCGACACGCAAGATCCAGGAACTCCTCAACGAGACGATGGATCAACTCGAGGAGAACTACGAGCGCGGCGACACGATCACGGGTGC
>JANPCI010000105.1:0-2826 GCA_031430875.1 Actinomycetes bacterium
CGATCCCGGCACGGAGGCGACCACCGGGCTCGGCCTCGCCGCCGAAGGATGGATCGCGGCGTTCGCCGACGTTGCCCGCTCCGAGGGGGCGGCGCGAGCCGAGGCCCGCCGGCGCGCCGAGGACGCAGTCGCTGCGATCGAAGGAGCGCTCGTGCTCGCCAGGGTCACCGGCAACCTCCGACCGTTCACACGATCGCTGGAGCGACTCCCGTCACTCCTGCTCGAACCCTCACCCCGCTGAAAGGCACCCCGTTGAAAGGAAGCACGACCATGATGCAACGATTCCACGACCTCGCGTTCAGCGAGGATGCACGCCGCCACCAACGCGAACGGGGCTCGTTCGAGGGCTACGCCGAGGGATCGCATTTCCCTCCGCCTGACGGTCTCGGGGAGTACGAGATCGACTTCCTGCGACGCCGCGACAGCTTCTATCTGTCGTCGGTCGGCGAGAACGGCTGGCCGTACGTCCAGCACCGCGGAGGGCCACCCGGCTTCATCACGATCGACGATCCCACGCACATCGCCTGGGCGGATCGATCCGGCAACCGACAGTTCGTCACAGCCGGGCACCTCGACAACAACGGGCGCATCGCGATGATCGCCGTGGACTACCCCAACCGACAGCGCCTCAAGCTGCTCGGCAACGCCTCGTTCGATCCGGACCCCGACCCCGCCGAACTCGAGCGGCTCGGGATCAGCTGACGCCTGGAAGGTCTCGTCCTGGTCGAGGTGGTCGCGTTCGACTGGAACTGCCCGAAGTACATCACCCCCCGCTACACCGAGGCCGAGTTCCTGGCGCTCGCCTCGATCAGCTGACGTCTGGGCCGGTTGGTGTCTCGATCGGTTGAGGTCCAGGGGACACGACATGTGAAGATCACCGGCATGCCCGACCTCCGCAGATTCCTGCCCGGCCACCGATCCGACACGCCAGAAGCCTTCGCGCAAACAGGTCGCCGACCTGATGCGACGACGCTCGTGGTGTGCGCTGGCGACAGCATCACCCACGGGCAGGTCAGCGCGAACTATGTCGATCGCCTGACAACTCAGTGGGCACCACGCGGCTACCAGTTCGTCAACGGCGGCGTCAACGGCCAACTCGCCTACAACGTTGTGCAGCGACTGGATGCGATCATCGCGTGTCGGCCAGACGTGGTCACGCTGCTCGTCGGCACCAACGACGTCAACGCCGGCTTCGACGAGAAGTTTCAGCAGCGCTACGTGAAACAGCAGCATCTACCGGTCACGCCGACGTTGGCGTGGTACCGCGAGAACCTCGACATCATCCTCTCCAGGCTGGGCGACGAGACCGACGCAAGGATTGCCGTGATCGAGATCCCGATCCTCGGAGAAGACCTGTCGAGCCGGATGAACGGCCTGGTCGACGACTACAACGTGGAGCTCCGCTCCGCGGCGGATGCACACGGCGTGCCGTGTCTCCCACTCAATGCGCAGCTACGCGCTGCGGTGCCCGAGGGCCACCGGCCGACGCCGTACGAGGGAAGTGTGTCGCTGGTGGCGAAGGCCGCCGCGGGCCACCTGCTGCTCCGGCGAAGCTGGGATGACGTCGCACGGCGTAACGGACTGACGCTGCTGACCGATCACATCCATCTCAACGACCGGGCGGCCGGGATCCTCACGGAGCTCATCGGCGGGTTCCTCGACTCCACCTCGAACGGAGCAACCTCGTGACCACGAACGGCGATCCGAGTTCCACCTCGCGGCCGTTCGTCGTCCACGAGAGCGACTGCGAGGTCGAGGACTGGAGCGAGTCGGGCCGCAACGGCGTGAGTTGGCGCACACTCATCAGCGCCGACCGGACGCCGACGGACTCGCTGACGGTCGGTATCGCCGAGATCCAGCCCGGGGCACCCGACGAGCTCCACCTGCACAGCCACGAACCGGCCGAGGCGTACTACATCCTCGCCGGGACGGGCGTCGTGTCGATCGACGGCGAACTGCACGACATCCGCGACGGCAGCACGATTTTCGTGCCGTCCAACGCCGTGCATGCAGTGGGGAACACCGGCGCCGGCGTCCTCCGTCTGCTGTACGTGTTCGGCGTCGATTCGTTCGACGACGTCACGTACGTCTTCCCGAACTGAGCGCTCAGGTCAGGGCCGCGGCGGTCCGCCGCCCATTCCCGGCATCGCGGACATCGACGTCAACGACGCATCGACGACACCGCTGAAGCAGCGGATCGACGACGTGGAGTCGGCCACGTCGAGCAGCACGTAGTGGTAGACGCCGTCGGGGAACTCCGGGGTTGGGCTGGTGATGCCGTTGCACTCATCCAGATCGTCAGCGGTCAACTGCGCCCCATCGATGGCCCGGTCGCCGTAGATCGGATAACCATCGAAGGCGATCCCGATGATGTGCGAGGCGCCGTCAGCCTCCTCGACGGTGGCCGTGACACACTTCGGCAACGCGTGATAGTGGTCCTGGCCCATCGGGGTCGGGTGCCCGGAGCAGTCGTCGAGGAACCACACGTCGTTGCCGTTGGCATCCTTGACCGAGAAGTTGGACTGCGTCGCCACCGTTGCGTTGTCACCCTCGTAGGGATTGAACAACGACGCTCCTGAGATCATCACGCCGATGACACCCAGACTGGTCGGCGTCGTCTCGGCCGCCTTGGTGGGCGTCAACGGGATCAGGTAGTCGTAACTCTGCGCGACGGTCGGATCATCAGCGGCACTCGCCGTGGATGCGTCGGGGACCATGACACCCGCGTCGGGGACTGCATACTGCGCGTCGCGTTCGTGGTTCGGCAGGCCATCGGACACGTAGTGCAACATCCCGTCCTCGTACGTCACCGTGACGTTCTCCCCC
>JANPCI010000106.1:0-6164 GCA_031430875.1 Actinomycetes bacterium
ATCACCAAGCCGCCGTCGGCCGAGCTGCGACCCGACCAGCGCGACGATCAGAGCCTGCCGCCCTACGAAGTGCTCGACCCGATCCTGCGGCTCTACGTGGAGGACGACCGCACCGCTGCGGAGATCATCGAGCTCGGCCACGACGAAACGATGGTTCGGCGGATCACCCGACTCGTCGACCTGGCCGAGTACAAGCGACGCCAGTCGCCCCCGGGCGTGCGAGTCAGCCGGAAGGCCTTCGGCAAGGATCGCCGGTTGCCGATCACCAGCGGGTACCGCGGCTGAGCGGGCGATTGATGTCGCCGGCACATGCCGAGATCCACCGAACGGTGCGTGATCGTCTCGACCAGAACGACCAGCGCTACACGACCGGCCGACGCGCTGTCGTCGACGCGTTGGCGAGCACCGATGGGCCGGTCACGTTGCCTGAGTTGATCGAGCTGGCTCCGACGCTGGCTCAGAGCTCGGCCTACCGCAACCTGGCGGTACTCGAGGAGGTCGGCGTCGTGCGTCGGTTGGTCCACAGCTCAGATCACGCCCGGTATGAGCTGGCCGAGCAGTTGACCGAGCACCACCATCACCTGATCTGCGAACAGTGCGGGTCGGTTCGTGACGTGACCTTGACGCCGGATCTCGAAAGGCGCCTCGACGCGGCGTTCGCCACGGTGTCGAGTGCCGAGGGGTTCACTCCAGCGCATCACACGATCGACCTCTACGGCCGTTGCGCCGACTGCCGTTCCTGAATCGACACCGGGGCGCGCCGCGGCAGGTTTCGTGACACGGCCGACACGGCAAGGACGACGAAGAACAGTACGACCGAGCACAACGCCATTGTTGCGCTCGTTGCGCTGTCGAAGTGATAACTGATCAGGATGCCGACCACGGTGGCGAAGCTCCCGAGCAGCACCGAAACCATCATGATGACGGGAACGCGTCGGGCGATGAGCGTGGCCGCCGCGGGCGGTGCGATCAGGAACGCGAACACCAACAGGTTGCCGACCGACTCGAACGACGACACGATCGACACGGCGAGCAGCACGAGCAGCGCCCACTGGGCGAACCCCGGGCGCAGGCCGAGCATGCGGGCGAGCGACGCATCGAAGGTCATCACCAGGAAGGCTCGGTAGAGCACCACCACTCCGACGAGTGCGATCAGCGCGGCGATCGCCTGGCGGACGAGGTCGGCATCGTCGACGCCGGTGATCGACCCGAAGAGGAATCGGTTGAGGTCGCCGACGTATGACGCCTGCTGTGTCGACATGATCACCACCGCGAGTGCGAGGAATCCGACGAAGAGCACGCCGATCGACGTGTCGTCGGGCAGTGGTGAGTGACGACGAATCACGCTGATGCCGAGCACCATCGCCCCGGCAGCGACGAACGCCCCGATCGAGGTGTTGACGCCGATGATGAACGCCACGGCGATCCCCGGCAGTACGCCGTGGGCCAGTGCGTCGCCCAGAAAACTCATCCCACGCAACACCACCCACGTGCCCACGAGCGATGTCGTGATGACGGTGAGGATGCCGGCGAGCAGCGCGTCGCGCATGAACTGGTTGTCGGTGAATGGAGCGATCCACCACCCCCATGGATCGGCCAGGAACTCCATCACGTGCTGGTGCGGAGAGCGTCCACGATCGTCTGGGCGGTCGTGGTGAGCCAGGTGACGTAGGTGGCGGTGTTGCTGTCGGGCTCACCGAGTGTGTCGGTCTGGAGGGTGACCACGTCGACGTCGCCGACACGTGCGGCCAGCGCCTCGGTGTCTGTCGACGAGTGCTGGGTCTCGGCGAAGATCGTCGGAACGCCGGTCTGTTCGACGATGCCGGCGAGTTCCTCGAGTTGGGCAGGGTTCGTGGCACTCAGTGAACTCGGCGACGGAATGACACTGCCGAGGATCTCGAAGTCGTACCTGTCGGCGAAGTAGCTCAGCGAGTCGTGGTTGGTGACGAGCAGCCGCTCGTCGACCGGGATCGATGCGACGTTTGCGGCAATGTCGGTGTCGAGTTTGGCGAGTTGATCGGTGAAGTCGGCGACACAGGCGTCGAGCGCTTCGCGGTCGAGGCCCGCCTTGGCAAGCGCGTCTGCAATGGCCGCAAGTGTCGCTGCGACTCTGGTCGGGTCGAACCAGATGTGCGGGTCGTCGGTGCCGTGTTCCTCGCCGGCAAGCTCCTCGTCGCTTGACTCGTCGGCGTGCTCCTCGTCGCCCGCCGGGAGCGTTTCGACGAATTCACCGACACGCACGACAGGGATACCCTCGGACTCCACGGCGCCGATGATGTCGGCCATCGACTCCTCCAGGCCGAGTCCGTTGGCGACGATGAGGGCAGCGCCGCCCATTGCTTCGCGGTCCTTCAACGACGCTTCGAATGAGTGGGGGTCGCCGCCGGCGGGAACGATGGTCCGAACGTCGGCGAGCCCGTCGCAGGCCACGTTGCGGACCACGTCGGCCCAGATCGTGGTGGTGGCAACCACGGTCGGGGCTCCGTTCGGTGACTCGGCCGATGAGTCGGTGGTCTGGTCAGACCCACATGCAGCCATGACCAGTGCAAGAGCAACGAGCGGAGTGATCGCTTGCCGGAACAGCATCCTCACGATGATAGTGAGAACTATTCTCACTTCCAAGCGCTAACATGGGGATTGTGGATTTCGTCGTTGCGCAACTCGACAACGTCTCGGTCCGCTACGCGGACGTCATTGCCCTCGATCGAACGACGACGTCGTTCGAAGCGAGTCGTTCGGTGGCGCTCGTCGGCGCCAACGGCAGTGGCAAGAGCACACTGCTGCTCCTTCTCGCCGGTCTCCTGTCGCCCACGGTGGGAACGGTCGAACGTGCCGAGGGAGTCGAAGCGGCGTTCGTCGCCCAGCAGCACGGCCACCACGACTGGATGCCGCTGCCGGTCGAGGAGGTGCTCAGAATGGGGTGTTATCGACGGCGCGGACTGCTCGGGCGGATCACCAAGGACGATCGCGAGGAGATCCGGCGGGTCGCCGAACGCCTGGAGGTCGTCGACCTGATGGGCCGCTCGTTCGGCGAGTTGTCGGGAGGCCAGCGTCAGCGTGTACTCGTTGCTCAGGCGCTGATCGGTGCGCCGGGAATGCTGCTCCTCGACGAGCCGATCACCGGCCTCGACCTGCCCAGCCAGGAGACCATCCTGCGGATCGTCGACGAGGAGGTCGCACGTGGTGCAGCGGTCGTCTTCTCGACCCACCACCTCGAAGAGGCCAAGCGCGCCGACAGGGTGATGCTGCTCGCCGGCTGCGTCATCGCCGATGGTGCGGCCCCCGACGTACTGCAACCCGAGTACCTCGCAATGGCCTTCGGTGGGCGGCTGCTCAAGGTCGGCACAGAGGCCCTGCTCGTCGACGATCACGGCCATGGTCACGGTCATGGCCACGGCGACGACCACCACGACGATGTCGGCCACCGCCATCTGCACGAGCCCGAACATGCGGCTGAACACCGCGACGAGGCGACCCGGCAGGCGTAGCCATCGGTCTCGCGGCTGCTTCGATCGCGGTGTCCGATTCGCCGATCAGGAACTCAGAGCGGTTCGCGAAGTACACCGTGCCCGGCAGTCATCTCACGCAGCCAGTACCAAGAGGCAGCACGCACCATCGTCGCACTCGTGGCTGGGTTCGATCACACTGGTGTGATGGGTCACGGTCATTCACACTCAGTCGACGTTGCTCATGATCTCGACGAACTCGTCGATCCTGGGATACGCAGATCTCTTTGGATCGCGGTCGGCATGTGCGCAGCGGTCGTCGTTGTGGGGCTCATCGCCCTCTGGCCGAGCGGTGGCGGCGACCGGCTCGACCCGCTTGGCCTTGGTGGAGATCCCGTCAGGGCGTCGGTCGTGTCGGTGGCCGAGGTGCCCTGCTCATTCGACCCGTTGCTGGCGTGCAAACTCGTCGGGGTGCTCGTCTCGGAGGGCGAGTACCGCAGCGAGCAGTTCGACATCGAGCAGCCGGTCGACAGCACCATCTCATCGGGTGACGGGATCCTGGTCGATCTCGTCGACCTTGGGAGTGGCACCGTCCAGGCCGTCTTCTACGATTTCGAGCGCAGCACGCCCATGTTGCTCCTCGTGATCCTGTTCGTGACGGCGATCGTCGTCCTCGGGCGCTGGCGGGGAGTTGGCGCGCTCGCGGGGCTGGCGATGAGCTTCGTCGTGATCGTCGTGTTCGCGTTGCCTGCCCTGCTCGAGGGCAGAAATGCTGTCGCTGTTGCGATCGTGACCGCGGGCGCCATCGCCTTCATCGCGTTGTTCCTCGCGCATGGTCGCGGACTGTCCACCGCTGTGGCGCTGCTCTCAACTCTTGCAAGCTTGGCGATCACCGCCCTGCTAGCCGGCGTGTTCCTCGCCGCGTCGAACTTCACGGGCTTCGGCGACGAGAATGTCGGCTTCTTGGATGCGTTGGGTTCGCAGATCGATCCACGGGGGTTGTTGCTGGCCGGCATCGTGATCGGGTCGCTCGGTGTCCTCGACGACGTGACGGTCACCCAGGTGTCGGCGGTGTGGGAACTGAAGCGGGCAACACCCGATGCGACCTTCTCCGAGTTGTATGCCCAGGCGCTGCGAATCGGTCGCGATCACATCTCATCCACCGTCAACACGCTGTTCCTCGCGTACGCCGGAGCATCACTGCCACTGCTGCTGCTCTTCAGCGAGGCCAACGAGGGCCTGGGCTCGGTGGCGACACGCGAGATCGTGGCCGTCGAGATTGTTCGTGCGCTGGTGGGGTCGGTGGGCCTTGTCGCCTCGGTGCCGATCAGTACCGCCCTCGCTGCCAAGGTGTTGGCATCCACGAACCGGGATCCCGAACCGAGCGAGGTCGCCTCATGATCGACTTCGACGAACAGCTCCGCGAGCGGATCAGATCCAATCTCTCGCGTCATGACCGAACCGAGCTGGCGCTCGACGGTCGGCGTCACGCGGCCGTGGCGATCCTCCTCGTCGATTCGGAGCTGGGCACCGATGTCGACGACCCCTATGGGGCAACCCCGGCGGAGATGTCGGTGGTTCCATCCGACACTTCGGGTCTCGATGGCCGCATGGCCGATGTGGCAGGAGGCGCATCGTTCGTGCTCTGTCGTCGCAGCGCCGGCCTCAACCGGCATGCGTCGCAGTGGGCGCTGCCCGGTGGACGACTCGATCCTGGCGAGGGGCCCATCGAGGCGGCGCTGCGCGAGACCGATGAAGAGATCGGGGTGCGACTCGATGAGACCTCGGTGCTCGGTCTGCTCGACGACTACGCCACGCGATCCGGCTACGTGATCACACCGGTAGTGGTGTGGGGCGGGTCATCGGTCGAGTTGATACCCGATCCGGGCGAGGTGCTCGCGGTGTACCGGATCGGACTGCACGAACTCACCCGAGACGACTCGCCCCGTTTCGTGACGATTCCCGAGAGTGATCGGCCCGTCGTCCAGGTCCCATTGGGCGGCGACCTGATCCACGCTCCAACTGGAGCAGTCCTCGTGCAGTTCCGCTGGGTGGCCCTCGACGGCCGGATCAATGAGCGCGTTGCCGATTTCGAGCAACCCGTCTTCGCCTGGGGGTGAACGAGACGTGGGTCCCGCGTCTCACTCAGCGGCCCGAGTGACCGAAGCCGCCACCGCGGTCGACGCCGTCGAGTGAGTCGACCACCTGCCAGGCCACCGATTCGACGCGTTGCACCACGAGCTGGGCGATGCGGTCACCGCGGTGCACCTCGTAGGGGGTGTCTGGGTCGGTGTTGATCAGCACCACCTTGATTTCGCCGCGGTACGCCGCATCGATCAGGCCGGGGCCGTTCACCACGCTGATTCCGTGCTTGACGGCCATGCCGCTGCGGGGAAGCACGAACCCGCCGTGTCCCATCGGGATGGCAATGGCGATCCCGGTGGGCACCAGTGCCCGGCCGCCGCCGGCGACGAGCGTCGCGGACTCACGGGCATACAGGTCGAGGCCGGCGTCGCCCTCGTGGGCGTACTCGGGCAGTGGGAGGTCGTGGTCGAGTTGGACGATCGGTACCGGCAAGCTCACGCCGTCGATCGTACGCGTCGCGACCCCACCCCCAAATTCGGAGTGGTTGTTTGGGGCAGGCGCACAAACACACCCGACATTATATGTTTGGGGGGGTGGTGGGGGGGGGGGGGGTGGGTGTGGACGAGGGGGGGG
>JANPCI010000107.1:0-8002 GCA_031430875.1 Actinomycetes bacterium
GCCTCCACGGTGCTCGCCGCCTTGGTCGAGCGCAACGGCTTCGACACCGCCGACGTCGACGACGTGGTGTGGGGCACCAGCTCGCAGGTGTGCGAACAGAGCGGCGACCTCGGGCGTATGGCTGCGCTCGACGCCGGCTACTCCGTGACCGCCAGTGGAGCGACGCTCGACCGGTTCTGCGGGTCGGGCATCACGTCGGCGAACTATGCCGCCCACGCCGTGATGGCCGGGATGGAAGACCTCGTCGTGTCGGGCGGCACGGAGATGATGTCGCTGCCGAAGAAGGGGCTCCTCCCGATGGGCGCCAACAACGCCCATCTGCAGGAGATCCACCCGCAGTCGCATCAAGGCGTGTGCGCCGACGCCATCGCCACGATGGAGGGCATTTCGCGCGAGTCGCTCGACGCGCTCGCTGCCGAGTCGCAGGCTCGGGCCGATCGGGCGATCCGAGAGGGCCGCTTCGACAAGAGCCTCATCCCGGTGCTGAACATGGACGGCACCATCGCGCTCGACCATGAGGAGTTCCCGCGGCCGCAGACCACGGCGGAATCACTGGCGGCGCTCCCGCCGAGTTTCCCCCAGATCGCCGACCATCGCTTCTCGGAGGATTCGAAGACCTTCCGCGAGCTGATCAACCAGAAGTACCCCGATCTCGACATCCAGCACGTCCATCACGCCGGCAACTCCTCCGGTGTCGTCGACGGTGCCGCAGCGCTGTTGTTCGCCAGCTCCGATTACGCCAAGGCACATGGGCTGACGGCGCGGGCGCGAGTCGTGGCCACCGCCAACCTGGGTGACGACCCAACGCTCATGCTCAACGCTCCCGTTCCGGCCGCGCGCAAGGTGCTGGAGAAGGCAGGCATGACGCTCGCCGACATCGACCTGTTCGAGATCAACGAGGCGTTCGCCGTGGTCGCCGAGAAGTTCATGCGCGACCTCGACCTCGACCGCGACAAGGTGAACGTCAACGGGGGCGCCATGGCGCTCGGCCATCCGATCGGCGCCACCGGCGCAATGCTGATCGGCACCGTGCTCGACGAACTCGAACGACGCGACCTGCAATTCGGCCTCATCACGATGTGTGCCGGCGGTGGCATGGCGCCCGCGATCATCATCGAACGCGTCTGAACCGGCGGCCGCCGGGCCCGACCTCCCGGCTCGGGCAATACCACGAGCTATACTCCGAGTATGTCCAAGGTGATGGTGTCGTTGCCCGACGATCTGCTCGGACGCATCGATGACGAGGCTCGGCGCAGGGCGATGAGTAGGAGCGCGCTGCTCGCTCAAGCCGCGCGCCGCGAACTGGAACGACGTGATCCCGAGACGGTCGCGGCGGCGGTCGCACGATCGCAAGCACGGTTCGCGGCCAACGGGAAGTTCGAGTCGGCGGATCTCGTGCGCGTCGACCGGGACGGTCGCCGTTGACGGCGATCCTCGTCGACACCTCGATTGTCATCAAGTGGTTCCACTTCGAGGGTGAATCCGAGCTCGGGGCGGCGCGGAGTTTGCGTGATGCCCACGTTGCGGGCCGAATCGATGCCCACATCCTCGACCTGGCGATGTACGAGGTGGGCAATGTGCTCGTTCGGGCGCTGTCGTGGCCGGCGGCCGCGGTCGCCGACCAGCTCGCCGACCTGCTGACGATCGTCGGAACTCCGCTCGTCATGGACTCGACGTGGTTTGCCGACGCCGCCGAGCTCGCGGTTGTCCATCGTCTGACGTTCTACGGCGCAGCATGGGCGGCCGCAGCTCGTGGCCTCGGCGTCGTACTGGTCAGCGCCGATCGCCAACTGCTCGCTGCGGGCGTCGCCGAGTCGGCGACGACGGTCGCCCAGCGTCTCGGTCTGGCCTTCGCCGACTGAGCCCGATCTGAGTACGGTCTGGCCACACCCAGTACGAAAGGCGCTCAGCATGAAGATCTCCACCACCATTGGATTCAACGGTGACCCCAAGAAGTTGGCGTCGCAGGCCCGCGACCTCGAGTCGGCGGGCGTCGACCTGATCTGGGGCGCGGAGATCTACGGCTACGACCTCGTGTCGACGCTCGGCTATCTCGCCGGCCAGACCTCCACGGTGAAGCTGATGACCGGGATCATCCCGCTGTACTCGCGCAGCCCGGCGCTGATCGCGCAGACCGCCGCCACGCTCGCCGCGCTGTCCGGCGACCGGTTCATCCTCGGGCTCGGCACGTCCGGTCCGCAGGTGATCGAGGGCTGGCATGGGGTGCCGTTCGACAAGCCGATCGCCCGCACCCGTGACACGATCGAGATCTGCCGCAAGGTGTGGAGCGGCGACAAGGTCGAGCACGATGGCGTCGCCTACAGCCTGCCGCTCGCCGAGGGTGGCACGGGGTTGGGCAAGGCGCTGCGCTACATGAACCGTCCGCCGGCGCACGACATCCCGATCGCGCTGGCCACGATCGGTCCGAAGAACGTCGAGCTCACCGCCGAGATCGCCGACATCTGGCAGACGATCCACTTCGTGCCCGACCGTTTCGAGCAGGTGTGGGGCGACGCACTCGCGGCAGGCACCGCCAAGCGTGATCCGGCCAAGGCGCCGCTGGAGATCATCGCCGGCGGCACGGTGGCGCTCGGCTCCGGGCCGCACATCGCCGAGGCCCGTGAGGCCGCTCGTGGACTGATCGGTTTCTACGTCGGCGGCATGGGTGCCAAGTCGAAGAACTTCTACAACGACCTGTTCGTGCGCTACGGCTGGGAGAAGGACGCCGCCGAGATCCAGGACCTCTTCCTGTCGGGCAAGCGGGCCGAGGCGATCGCCGCGGTGCCCGACGAGTACATCGACCTGTCGTCGCTGATCGGCGACGAGGGCTACGTGCGCGAACGACTCCAGGTGTTCAAGGAGGTCGGCGTCACGTATCTCAACGTGACCCCCGTCGGCCCCGAACCCCTCGAAACGATCGAGAAGATCAAGTCCTGGTCCGAGTAGCACTCAACCTGCGATGGTCGGGTGCCGATGAATTCGCATGGCAACTGCCCGAGCGACGTCAGAGGTGGACGCGCCGGAACTCACCGAATTGGGCCCCGGGGTCATTCTCGTCAGCCCGCACGGACAGATCCGGGTGCTGCGGTCGCGTACCGCAGCCGACACCGGGTGGAACTGTTCAGACGGCGCGGCTATCGAGGACGATGTTGCGAACGACGGAGCCGAGTGGATGCCGTACACGCCTGAACAACTGGCTGCCGACCTCCAACTTGCTCGTGAAGTCAGCGAGATCAGTGGCCATCGGGCGCTCAGTGGCGGCCTGTCCACCTGGGATGCGTGCTCCGGGCGTCCGTGCGTTTTGCCGAAGCTCGCCAAGCTCGTTCGCTGATCCTCACAGCTGACTCGCGAAGGCGTCGACATCGTCGATCACGACGAGGATGATCCGGTCGAGACCGGCTGCATCCATCTCGCGTCGCGTGGGGTGATCGGGGTCGGTCAATTCGGGCGACCACATGATCCATGCCGTGCTGAGAAATGGCCGTCCGGCCGCTGCATCGCGGGAGGCGCCGAGGAACTCGTCACGCCGCGGATGATTCCACGCGACATTGATGCCTTCGGCGCGGCGTCCGGCGATGGTGCTGAGTGCCACGCTGTTGACACCGACAATGCGGGGAGGTGCGGGCGTCGGGAGCGGAAACGTCGAGTACTCGTCGGTCCGGTCGGGGTGCCACATCTCGTCGGTGAGGTCGAGGAGTTCCTCGACGCGAGCCTGGCGTTTGTCGAGCCGGGTCTCGAGCTGGGCCCGCACCGCGTGCTGTTCGGCCGCCCATCGACTGGTGGGCGCGGCGCCTGCACCGACACCGAGCAGGAACCGCCGCCCTGAGATGGCGCTCACCGAGGCTGCCGCCACCGCGAGTGTTCCAACCTGGCGGTTCCAGGTGTTCGCGACCATCACTCCCAACTCGACCGTCGAGGTCGCCTCGGCGAGCGCCCCCAGCCAGGTGAAGCACTCGAGACTTCGGTCTCCGCCCAGTGACACCCCAGCAATGTGATCGAAGACCCACACCGCGTCGAAGCCGGCTCGCTCGGCCTGGAGCGAGGCCTCGCGCAGCGTCGGCCAGTCGGTATGGGTCGATGCGAATTGGACGTCGACGGCCACCATCAGTTCAGGCTACGAGCGACGACACGGGCACGCCCTGCGAGTTCGTGAAGGTCGGGACCTAGGGCTCTGATCATTTGCGCGCACAAACATCATCATGGAGGTGGGTCGAAAACGTTTCGACAACAAGCGAGAGGGGTAATCGTGGTTCACGAACCATCGAGACCCCAGAAAGAGGTCGGTCATGTTCAAGAAGCCACTCGGGTTGCTGGGGATCTTCCTCATCATCGTCGGCATCGGTTACTTCGTCGGTGCCGGTGTCGCCTACAGCAAGGTACAGGGCGGGTACGACGCATTGCAGTCGTTCAGCGCTGCGCAAAACGTCGAACTCAGCTACAACGAAGACGGTGATCTCGTCGACCGCGGGGAGGTAGAGGGTGCGCAGGCCATCATGGTGCTGCTCGAGGACGATTGGGGCTTCCCCGTCGTCAGCGCCGACCTCGATCCGAACGATCCGCTCGTGAACAGCGCCACGGAATACATGTTCCAGATGGCGACGATCGCCTATCACACGCTGAACAGCACACAAACTGTGACGCTCACCGAGGCCGACCTCACCGGTGAGGACGGAACTGTCGCTACCGAGTACACCTGCAAAGCCGAGACGGTGCAGGTCCCCGATCCATTCCCCGCGGAGGGCGTGACCTGCGACTTCGCAGTCGACGGTCGCTACTGGACCGGCTTCGACCGGATGGATCCGGTACAGGGCCAGGCTCGTGACATGGCCTGGAGTGGAACGGCGCACGCACTGGTCGCCGAACTCGGTGTGGGTGCGGCGACGCACAGCACACTGCAGCTCGCTCTCGGTGTCGCCGCACTGCTCGCCGGCCTCGGTGTGGTCTGCACGGTGTCGGGCGTCGTCCTCATCTGGGACACCAAGAAGAAGATGAAGGTCGCCACTGCCGACACGGCTGCTGCCGACCCGGCTGACGAGGAGTTGCAGACCATCTGAACACAACGGTCCCGAGCAGAAATACCCAGGGTGGGCGTCTCCTCGGAGGTGCCCACCCTTCGCGTTCTGTGGCCTGAGCTATCACCCAGTTGGACGTCGGAGAACAGACCGAACCCGCACCCGGTCGCGGGCGTTGTACGCCTCGACCTGGCGCTGGACAGCTCGGATCATCTCTTCAGCTGTCACGGGGAAACACCATCGGCGTGAGCGGCGGGTGGGGGAACGTAGCCGCCGACGACGTCGGACATGCATCGGGCGAAGGCGAGTGCGGTGCGGTCGTGGAGATACGGGGCCACGACCTGGATCCCGACCGGCAACCCGGAGGCGGTGACCCCGACCGGCGGCACCGTGACGGGGAGGTAGGCGCTGCCGATCAACCCGCACCAGCCGATCAGGTCGGCGTAGGGGCGGCCGCCGAACTCATCGAGCGTCCCGTGCTCCCAGTTCGAACCGTTGAGCGTGTGGAGGTGGCGGAACGCCGGCACGGGCGCCACCGGGCACAGCAGGATGTCGATGTCGGTGAAGAACTCGGTCCACCGCTGCCGGATCTCATTGCGCTGGCGGTGCAGCACATCCCACGCTCGATGCGGAACCACCCGACCCGTCGCCAGCCGTTGCGCGAAGTCCTCCTCGGTGTCGGAGATGTCACATGCTGCGCTGATGAGACCGATGCCCGTGTACATCGCACCGGAGGGATCGATCGCTGGTCGCCGGTCGTGGTCGACCTGTGCGCCTGCCTCCTCCAGTTGGTCCACGACTGCCTCGAGGACGTCGAGGACGCAAGGGTCGACCGGGCAGAACGCATCATCGAGCCAGGCAGCCACTCGGAAGCCGCCGAGGTCGCGAGCACGCGGCGGTGGCAGCTCCAGCTTCCACCCGGCGGCGTCGTCGGGGTCGGGGCCGGCGAGCAGACCGAGCAGCAACTCGAGGTCATCGATGGATCGTGCGATCGGGCCGAACACGTTCACGTCGGCGACGTTGCGGTGGTAGGTGGGATTGTCGAGGTAGCCGAAGGTGGGGATCACACCGAAGCTCGGCTTGTGGCCGTACACCCCGCAGAATGACGACGGCACCCTGATCGACCCGCCGATATCGGTCCCGATCTCGAACCCCGTGAATCCCATTGCCACCGCTGCCGCCGGACCTCCCGACGAACCGCCAGGGGTGCGCGTGAGATCCCACGGGTTGTTCGTCGTCCCGAACATCTCGTTGTAGCTCTGGTAGTCGCCCGACCAGCGGGGGATGTTGGTCTTGCCGAAAACGACGGCTCCCGCCCGCCGGACCGACTCGACCACGGTGGCGTCGACGTCGGGCACGAAGTCACGTAGCTCGGTGGCGCCACCGGTCGAACGGATCCCTGCCGTCGCGATGGCGTCCTTCACAGTGATCGGCACACCGGCGAGCGGGCCGACCGGGCGGCCGTTGGCGCGATCGTCGTCGATGGCGGCTGCCTCGGCCCGGGCTCGCTCGGGTGCCAGCGTCACGACCGAGTTGATCGGCCCATCGAGCCGGGCGACGCGGTCGAGGTGGGCGTTGAGCAACTCCCGCGCCGAGACAGCACCGGCTTCGAGTGCCGCAACGATGTCGGTGAGAGGAGCTGTCGGTTCGACCATGCCTCATCAGAGCATCGCGGGAGCACTGTTGCAACCGGTTCTTGTCCGGGGCGGTCTTGTCACTGCGGCCCGTCACCTGCTTGACTCCGTGCATGAGCGACACAGAAAACACAGGTGAGATCGACGTGACCATCGAGACCGAGGTCATCGACGTGGATGGCGACGGTGTCGCCGACATGGTGATCGAGACCACCACGACGGTCATCGACATCGACGGTGACGGCATTGCCGACATCGTCTCGGAGACCACGACGACGATGTACGACGTCGATGGCGACGGTGTCGTCGACGCCATCGAGGAGACCACGATCACCGCGATCGATGTCGATGGTGATGGTGTCGCCGACGTGGTCGAAGTGACGACGACGAGCGCAATCGACATCGATGGCGATGGCGAGTTCGACGTGATCGAGTCGACCACCGTCACCGGAGTCGATGAAGACGGCGATGGCGAGTTCTCCGAAAACGAGATCGCCATCGAGGAGGTCACCGCCGTGCGCGAGGACCTCGCCGAGAACCTCGACAGCTGATCGAGGCGAATTCGACCCTTTCGTTTCTGTGCGGAATAGGTCCCGGAATGCGGGATCCATTCCGCACTGAAGGCGGAGCTCAGCTCCAGCGGTCGCCTCGGCCGTTCACTCCGACGTGAGGCGTGACGCCTGCTCGCGAAGTAGCTTGCCCGTCGTGTTGCGGGGGAGTTCCGCGACGAAGGTGACGTCGCGCGGAACCTTGTGACGCGCGAGCCGCGAGGCGACGAACGACCGGACCCCGTTGGCGTCGATCGACGCATCGGGCGCACCGACGACGAACGCCGCGAGCCGCTGGCCGAACTCGTCGTCGGGCACGCCGACCACGACGACATCCACCACGTCGTCGTGCGAAAGGAGGACCTCTTCGATCTCGAGCGGGAACACGTTCTCTCCGCCGCTCACGATCATGTCGTCGGCGCGTCCGGTGACGAAGAGCCGGCCGTCGGCATCGAAGTGTCCGACATCGCCTGACGACATGAGGCCCCGGATCCGTTCCTTGGTACCGCCGCCGGTGTACTCGGTGAACTGGGCGTCGCTGCCGACCACGATCAAGCCGTCTTCACCGGCCGGGACGCGCTCGCCGCGCTCGCCGACGATCTCGACGACCGTTCCGGCGATGACACGGCCGGCAGTTCCCGGAGCGGCGCGCAGGTCGTCGGGGGTTGCGAGCGTGGCCTGGCCCACCTCGGTTGATCCGTAGAGGTTGTAGAGGTGGTCGCCGAAGCGGTCCATCCAGGCGGTCGCGACGGCGGCCGAGAGCGCCGAACCGCTGCATGCCACGATCCGAAGTGACGAGGTGTCGCGA
>JANPCI010000108.1:0-21381 GCA_031430875.1 Actinomycetes bacterium
GGCGGCGAGAGGGTGCACGAGCGCATCGCGATCCGTCGACACCACGACGACACCGACCATCCAGATCAGCGTGAGCCATCGGGCGACCACGAGGGCCCGGGCGACGGTGAGGGCCGTCGGGAACATCCGATGCCCGGAGGCCGGCGCCGGGTCGGCAGCGGAGGTGGCGGCCACGCCTCGAACTCTGTCATGTTCTGGTGCCCGCCCGCGGGAACCTGGAGTGGCAGTACACATGTTCGTACGGTAGGATCGGTCGTCGATGGCCGCCCGCACCTCCGCCGCCGAGCCGGCAACGAAGCCTCCCCGAACCCGTCGCACCGCCAAGGCCGATGAACCGCAGATCATCGTTCGGGGTGCCCGCGAGCACAACCTCAAGAACGTCAACGTCGAGTTGCCGCGCGACAAGCTGATCGTGTTCACCGGTCTGTCGGGGTCTGGCAAATCCAGCCTGGCGTTCGACACGATCTACGCCGAGGGGCAGCGTCGCTACGTCGAGTCGCTGAGCTCGTACGCCCGCCAGTTCCTCGGCCAGATGGACAAGCCCGATGTCGACGTGATCGAGGGGCTGTCGCCGGCGATCTCGATCGACCAGAAGTCGGGGAGTCGCAACCCACGCTCCACGGTCGGCACGATCACCGAGGTCTACGACTACCTCCGACTGCTGTACGCCCGCATCGGCATCCAGCACTGCCCGAACGATGGCACCAAGTTGCAGCGCCAGACCCCGCAGCAGATCGTCGACCGGATCCTCGACATGGACGATGGCATCCGGTTCCAGGTGCTTGCGCCCGTCGTGCGGGGCCGCAAGGGCGAGTACGACACGCTCTTACAAGACCTGTCCGGCCAGGGTTACGTCCGGGCACGCATCGACGGCGAGACGGTCGACATCGACGAGTTCCTCAAGCGCGACGAGCGTCTCGCGAAGTACGAGAATCACAAGATCGAGATCGTCGTCGACCGCCTCGTGCTGAAGGAGGGGATCGAGCGTCGCCTCACGGATTCGTTGGAGCAGGCGCTCGGGCTGGCCGACGGTGTCGCCGAGATCGAGGTCGTACCGCGCGAGGGTGAGGGGCCTGCCGAAACGTTGACGTTCAGCCAGCACCTTGCGTGTCCGGTGTGCGGCACGAGCTACGACGAGCCGGCGCCGCGGAACTTTTCGTTCAACTCGCCGTACGGCGCATGTGTTGCGTGCGACGGCTTGGGCACCACCTTCGAGGTCGACCCCGAGTTGATCATCCCCGACCCTGAAATGTCGCTCGTCGACGGAGCCATCGCTCCGTGGCGGACTGCCAACACGCAGTATTTCACGCGCATGCTCGAGTCGGTCGCCGAGGTGAACGACATCGACATGAACGCTCCGTGGGAGGAGCTCACCGCCAAGCAGCAGAAGGTCATCTTGCACGGTGTGAAGGGCAAGATGACCGTCAAGTACAAGAACCGGTACGGACGGTCACGGACCTATTCGACCGAGTACGAGGGCGCGATCCCCTGGATCAGGCGGCGTCACGAAGGCAGCGACAGCGAGTGGGCGCGCGAGCAGTACGAGGGCTACATGCGTCTCGTTGCGTGCACCTCGTGCAACGGTGCACGGCTCAAGCCGTCGACGCTCGCGGTCACCATCGAGGGCAAGCACATCTCCGAGGTCTCCGACATGGCGATCGGTGAGTCGGCGAAATTCCTTGCGGCGCTCGAGTTGTCCGAACGTGATCGCTTGATCGCCGAGCGGGTCACCAAGGAAATCAACGCGCGGCTCGGGTTCCTGCTCGATGTCGGCCTCGACTACCTCACGCTGTCGCGGTCGGCGGGCACGTTGGCCGGCGGCGAGGCGCAACGCATCAGGCTCGCCTCGCAGATCGGCTCGGGGCTGGTCGGCACGCTGTACGTGCTCGACGAGCCCTCGATCGGGTTGCATCAGCGCGACAACCGTCGGCTCATCGACACGCTCACACGCCTACGCGACCTCGGCAACACGGTGATCGTGGTCGAGCACGACGCGGAGACCATCCGCGAGAGCGACTGGATCGTCGACATCGGTCCGGGCGCCGGCGAGCATGGGGGAGAGGTCGTCTACTCCGGCAAGGTGCCGGGGATCCTGAAGGTCAAGGAGTCGATCACGGGGCAGTACCTGTCGGGTCGCAAGTCGATCCCGGTGCCCGAGGTCCGGCGGCCGCAGGGGCTCGAGTTCGTGCGCATCGAAGGTGCTCGCGAGCACAACCTGGCGAACATCGACGTCGACATTCCGCTCGGCAATTTTGTGGCGATCACCGGCGTGTCCGGCTCGGGCAAGTCGACGCTGGTGCGCGACATCCTGCTGCCGGTGCTCATGCAGAAGATCTACAAGTCGAAGATGTCGGCGGGCAAGCACAAGCGAATCACGGGCATTGAGTTCCTCGACAAGGTGATCGACATGGATCAGTCGCCGATCGGTCGCACCCCGCGATCCAACCCGGCGACGTACACCGGCGTGTTCGACAACGTCCGCAAATTGTTCGCCTCCACCAATGAAGCCAAGGTGCGTGGGTATATGCCCGGCCGGTTCAGCTTCAACGTCAAGGGCGGGCGTTGTGAGGCGTGCTCCGGCGACGGCACGTTGAAGATCGAGATGCACTTCCTGCCCGACGTGTACGTGCCGTGCGAGGTGTGCAAGGGCGCCCGATACAACCGTGACACGCTCGACATCGAGTTCAAGGGCAAGAACATCGCCGAGGTGCTCGACATGCCGGTCGCCGAGGCGGTCGGCTTCTTCGCCAACCAGCCCGGTATCGCCCGGTACATGCAGACGCTCGTCGACGTGGGGTTGGGGTACGTACGGCTCGGGCAGTCGGCGCCGACACTGTCGGGGGGCGAGGCGCAGCGGGTCAAGCTGTCGGCCGAACTCGCCAAGCGGTCGACCGGCCACACGATCTACCTGCTCGACGAGCCGACCACGGGCCTGCACTTCGACGACGTGCGTCGCCTCCTCACCGTGCTCCAACGATTGGTCGACCAAGGCAACACCGTGCTCGTGATCGAGCACAGCCTCGACGTGATCAAGACCGCCGACTGGGTGATCGACCTCGGCCCCAACGGCGGCAATGGCGGTGGCACCATCGTCGGTGAAGGCACCCCGGAACACATCGCCACCCTCGAAGCCAGCCACACCGGCCGCTTCCTCCGCAACGTCCTCCCCTGACCCGCAAGCGATGAGATTTCGGCGCACACGTCGCGCCTGAACCTCATCGCCGGTTGGTGCGTTGGTCAAGCCATGAGGTAGTGGCTCACCTGTCGCTCCTGAATCTCATCGCGGGTCATGCTGAGGGTCGGCGGCGTCGGGACCGGTGCTCGTCGGCAAGACGTGCGATCGTCGCATCGAACTCGAGTTCGTAGGACGAGCGGTTGACGCGGGTGACTGCCCAGCCTTCGGCTGTTGCGGCGTTGTCTCGACGTCGGTCGGACAATCGGCCGCTGGTCTCCTCATGGACGGGGTGGACATCGACCTCTATCGCCCAACGCAGGTCCGGCACCGCCAGGTCGAACCGCGCAGGTCCGTATCCCTTCAGGTCGATCGGGTGCTGTTGCACGAGACCATGCACGCCGGCCCTCCGAAGGGCGTGCGCCACGCGTACCTCGGGATGTGACTCGGCAGCGCCGCCGCCGAGACGCCGACCGAGTTGGTTGAGGTACGTCCGCACCCAGGGGCGCTGAGAAGAGATCCAGTCGACGGCGACCGCGTGCATCTCCTGGTCGCTGATGCGGCCGTCGTGGATCGCCTGCTCGATGACGGACAGGAGGTCCTCTGGCGACAGCCATCTCGCCAGATCCAACACCGTGCGAGCTCGTGATGTCACTCGGATGCCATCCGGACGTTGGATCACATCGTCGTCGTGGAACGCGTGGGTACGGTACGGGACCAACCACTTTGCGGCGACAGGATGACTTGCCGGTGGGGCCAGAACATGTACCCGCCTGTCGGGTGGGAGCCGCCGGAATCCCCACAACCGTCCGGCCGTCGGACCCGCCACGACCATGGTCGGGTGGGCGAGGCACACTGCTGCACAGCGCGTCAACTCGTCGAGTGGGACACTGGGGCTTCGGTAGGCCGTGTTGATCACACGAACGATGGCGCCGGCCGCCTCGAGACGTTTGAGTTGGCTCTGGTTGTGTCCGGTCGACTGCAGCTGCTGCAGCGACGCAACACCGTGCTGTGCCTCGAACAGGCGATGTGCGGATGGGGTGAGGTGCGCCATGGCGACTCCTTCTCGAACCAGCGTGGATTCGGGAGGAGTCGGTGCGACAAATCCTACGGCGATGCCAACTCGCGGCAACACGAACCTCCGAGTGATGAGGTTTCGGCGCGCGGTGTGCGCCGGAATCTCATCGCGGTGGAGCGCTGGGGGACGGTCAGCGGTTGCGGAGGCGTTTGCTGAGGTCGTTGAGGCGCTGCTTTTCGGCGCCGCTCAGCGAGTCCATGCCATTGGCACCGATCTTGTCGAGCAGCGCATCGAGCTCGATCTGGTCGGCGGGCGATGGGCCGGACGGCGGAGGCATCGGCGCCGGAGCGTTCTTCCATGGGCCCTCGACGACCTTGGAGCCCGACGACGTGCCGCGCGGCTGCTTCTTCGACTTCGCGGGCTTCGACTTCTTGGCCTTCTTCTGCCCGGAACCGTCGAGTGGAATGTGAGGGATCGGCCAGCCGGTAGCGAGGCCGAGGGAGCGGCCGGCGAAGAGCGCCACGCCGATCGTCACGAGCAGGAAGATGGTCTGGCCTGTTGCGTTCACTCCGGTGAACTGCAACAGGTTCAGCACGCTGAACACTGCTGCGAGCGCCCACAGCGGGATGACCTCGAACCACTTCACGCCCGGATACGTCGCGGCGTACACCCAGATGCCGCCGAGGAACAGTGAGTTCAAGCCGTACTGACGCATGAAGTCGATGCTGTCGGCAAGTGGGCCGAGGAAGGTCAGGATGACTGCCGGCACGATGGTCATCATCAGCACCCAGGCCAGGAACTTGCCGCGACCGAACAGCGATTCGAGCTGCTGACCGAACAGCCAGAAGAACACGAGCCCGAGCAGCGGCCAAATCGCCGGTTCTGTCGCGATCGGCCAGGTGAAGATGCGCCAGATCTCGAAGTTGCGCACCAGCGCGGGAACGAACGTCAGCTTCTCGAAACGGTCGACGCCGAGGCCGTACACGAACATCGATGCAACGCCGAGGACGCAGAGGATGTCGGTGGTGGTGACGTCGAACCGTCCGGCGCGGAACCAGCCGTCATTCGGTCGACGGCGAAAGGCGGCGGCGAACTGTTCGGACATCGGGCATCACGGTATCCGGCCCTACGTATGCTTGAGGCGTCATGCAGATGATCGTGCCCAGGATCACGCCTGGAATCATGCCCGGAATCATGCCCGGTCAGACATGGTGAAGCGCCCGCCTGCCGGCACGATTCCGGAGGCGCCGGGGTCGTACCAGTTCAAGGACATCCACGGCAGGGTGATCTACGTCGGCAAGGCGTCGAACCTCCGCCAGCGCCTGTCGAACTACTTCCAGTCGCCCGTCAACCTTCACCCGCGCACCGCCCAGATGGTCGAGACGGCCGAGACGGTCGAGTGGACGATCGTGCGCAACGAGGTCGAGGCGTTGATGCTCGAGTACTCGCTCATCAAGCAGCACGACCCACGCTTCAACGTGCGCCTGCGCGACGACAAGAGCTACCCCTTCCTTGCCGTGACGATCGACGAGCAGTGGCCCCGAGCGCTCGTCATGCGTGGCCGCAAGCGCAAGGGCACCCGATACTTCGGCCCCTACGCCCATGCGTACGCGATCCGAGAGACCCTCGACCTCCTCTTGAGGTCATTTCCGGTACGCACCTGCAGTCAGGCGAAGTTCAACCAGCACGAACGCCTTGGCCGGCCGTGTCTGCTCTTCCACATCGAGAAGTGCGCCGGGCCGTGCGTGGGTGAGATCGACGAGATGCCGTACCGCCAACTCGTCACCGATCTGTGCGAGTTCCTCGACGGCGACACCGACGAGATCGTCGACCGCCTCGAAGCTGACATGCAGTCGGCGGCAACCGACCTCGAGTTCGAGCGGGCGGCCCGCCTGCGTGACCGGCTGCTGGCGGTCCGCAAGGCCATCGAGAAGCAGCAGATGGTCGCCGAACGTAGCGAGGACCTCGACGTGATCGGCATCGCCGAGGACGAACTCGAAGCCGCCGTGCAGGTCTTCTACGTTCGCAAGGGTCGGGTCGTCGGGCGTAAGGGGTTCATCCTCGACAAGGTGGAGGAACTGACACCCGGTGGCCTGATCGACCGCATCTTGGAGTCGATGTACGGCGACGATCTGATCCTCGGCGTTCCCAAGCAGGTGCTGGTGCCGTACGAGGCCGACGACCTCGCAACGTACGAGGAGTGGCTGTCGATGGGGCGGGGGTCACGAGTGCAGGTGCGGGTGCCGCAGCGCGGCGACAAGCGGTCGCTGCTCGAAACGGTCACCCGCAACGCCGAGGGGGAGTTCACGCGCCATCGGATGCGTCGTGCGAGCGATCACAACTCGCGCAGTCGTGCACTGACGGAGCTTCAGGATCATCTCGGGCTCCCCGAAGCTCCATTGCGCATCGAGTGTTACGACATGGCCCACCTCCAGGGCACCGACTACGTCGGTTCGATGGTGGTCATGGAGGATGGGTTGCCGAACAAGCGGGAGTACCGCCGCTTCAAGATCAACGACGTCGAGGGCAACGACGACTACGCGGCGATGGCCGAGGTGGTGCGTCGCCGGCTCCAGGCGTACCTCGACGAGCGCGACCGCCCGGTCAGCGAGCGGGGCGACAAGCCGGGCAAGTTCGCCTACCCACCGCAACTACTTCTGGTGGATGGCGGCAAGGGCCAGCTCAGCGCTGCCAAGCGGGTGATCGACGAGCTCGGTCTGACCGACGAGATCCCCGTCGCCGGATTGGCGAAACGGTTCGAGGAGGTGTTCATCCCCGGGCGGAGCCAACCGGTGGAGATCCCGCGGGGGAGCGAGGCGCTGTTCATGCTGCAGCGCATCCGCGACGAGGCGCACCGTTTCGCCAACACGTTCCACCGTGAGCGCCGTAGCAAGCGGATGACCACGAGTGCCCTCGATGGGATTTCCGGTCTCGGTGAGGTTCGTCAGAAAAAGTTGGTGAAGGCGCTCGGTGGGGTGAACGCCGTCAAGAACGCTGAACTCGACGAGCTCAAGGCACTGACCTTCCTGCCCGATGACGTCGCCGAAGCGGTCTTCGCGAAGTTCCAGACGGACTGACGCCCAACCGCACCGTGTCGCGACGATGCGATGGCGCCCGTCAGGCGAGCTGCGAGATCACGTCTGATTGCAATTCGTCGTACTTGGCGAAGCGCTCCTCGGCCGTGCCGCCGAGCGTGAAGTCGGGGATGATCAACTCGTCGAAACCCAGCTCCGCATAGCGACCGAACTCCTCGACCAGTTGATCGTTCGACCCGAGGATCGAGCGCTCACCCATCTCGCCGGCGCGGATGTTGTCGGCGAGTTCGGCGTTGTCCGACATGAACACGAGCGCCTGCGCCGACTTCCACAACGTGGCGGGGTCACGGTCGACCTGTTCGCAGGCGACAAGTAGCTTGGTGAGGGCGCCGCCGGCCATGTCGGGGGCGCCCCAGGTGTTCCACTGGTCGGCGTGGCGGGCGGTGATCCGCAACATGCGTGGGCTGCCCGTACCGACGAGGATCGGGAGCGGAGACTGGACGGGCTTCGGGTCGGCCGGCGCGTCGGTGATGTCGTAGTACTCGCCGTGGAAGTCGGTCCGCTCGCTGTTGAGCAGCGACCGGATGACCTGGATCGCCTCCTCGAACCGCGACACACGCGGGCCGGGTTCCTCGAGTTCGATGCCGTACGCCTTGTGTTCGTTGATCTGCCAGCCGGCGCCGATGCCGAGCACCATTCGGCCGTTGGAGATGTGGTCGATCGAGGCCGCGCGGTTGGCGAGAACGGCGGGGTGGTGCACCGAGGTGGGAGCGACGAGCGAGCCCATTCGGATGTGTTCGGTGACGGCGGCGATCGCCGGCAGGATCGCCCAGCACTCGTGCACGTCGCCGGGTTGGATGTCCTCACTGCCGGTGTTGGGCATGTAGTGGTCAGCGAACCAGATGCAGTACCAGCCGGCTTCATCGACGAGGCGGGCGAGGTCGAGGATCTCGCTGGTGGGTCGGGCGGGGTTGGGCCACACGGAGAACTTCATGGCCTGACCGTAACGGTTCGGCCCGTAACCTCTGGCCCCGTGACGGACGATCTGTGGGAGGCCCACGCCGAGTGGTGGATCGACGGGTTCACCGAAGGTGCCGACCCTGAGTACACCGAGCAGATCCTGCCGATGGCGTTCGAGGAGTTGTCGGGCTTCGAGCGGATCCTCGATGTGGGCTGCGGCGACGGCCAGATCAGTCGGATGATGTCGGCGGCCGGGTCGCGAGTCGTTGGTATCGATCCGACGTGGAATCAGATCCGCATCGCCCATGAACGTGGCGGGGGAGCGGCGTATGTGCGATCGGGCGCAGCCGGGCTGCCGTTCGCATCGGCGAGTTTCGATGCGGCCGTTGCGTGCCTCGTGTTCGAGCACATCGACGACGTCGATGATGCGATCGCCGAGGTGGCCCGCGTCGTTCGTCCCGGCGGTCGGTTCTCGTTCTTCCTCAACCATCCGCTGCTGCAGACTCCCGGGAGCTACTGGATCGACGACCACACCGTCGATCCTCCCGAGCAGTACTGGCGCGTGGGGCCGTACCTCGCTGAGCAGAGCTTCGTCGAACAGGTCGAACTCGGTGTGTTCATCCGGTTCGTCCACCGCCCGCTCTCGCGCTACCTCAATGCGCTGGCCGACCACGGCCTGGTGCTCGAGCACATGGACGAGCCGGTGCCGCCCGATGGCTTCCTCGCCCGCGCCGAGGAGTACGCCGAAGCCGCCGCCATCCCGCGCCTCCTCTACCTCCGCCTCCGCCGCACCTGAATGGGCGTGCGATGAGATTCGCGGGCAGGGGGTGCGCCGGAACCTCATCGCTTGGGAGAGTGCTGGGCCTGCGATGAGATTCGCGGGCAGGGGGTGCGCCGGAACCTCATCGCTCGGGTGGGTGGAGGGGGATCGGTAGGGTGGCGGGGTGGCTGACATCGTGCTGATCACCGGGTTGTCGGGGGCCGGCCGCTCGGGTGTTGCCGACGTTCTGGAGGATCTCGGGTGGTTCGTCGTCGACAACCTCCCGACAGCATTGATCGGCACGATCGTCGAGCTCGCTGCCAAGCCCACGAGCGACATCGAACGACTCGCGCTGGTTGCCGGCCGCCAACATGCCGAGGTGCTCACCAAGGTCGGCGAGCTGCGAGCCGCCGGTCACGACCTGCGCATGGTGTTCTTGGATGCCTCCACGCCGGAGCTGGTCCGCCGCTACGACGCCACCCGCCGCCGCCATCCGCTCGCCGACCAGACCGACGGCCTCGTGGAGTCGATCGAGCTCGAACGATCGATGCTGGAGCCGGTGCGCGCGGCGGCCGACCTCGTGATCGACACGAGCGACCTGAACGTGCATCAGCTCAAGGAGCGCATCGACCACGCCTTCGACACCACGACCGGTTCACGGCTCCAAGTGGCGGTGGAGAGTTTTGGGTTCAAGCACGGCCTGCCGCTCGATGCCGACATCGTGATGGACGTGCGGTTCCTGCCCAACCCGCACTGGGAGGACGACCTGAGGCCGCTCACCGGTCACGACCCCAAGGTGCGCGACTTCGTGTTGGAGACCGCAGCCGGTTCCGCGTTCGTCGATCAGTTCGACGCGCTGTTGGCCACCCTCGTTCCGCAATACCAGGCCGAGGGACGCAGCTATCTGACGGTGGCTGTTGGCTGCACCGGTGGCCGCCACCGGTCGGTTGCAGTCGCCGAGGAGTTGGCGGCTCGCCTGCGGCAGCGTGGCGTGGCCGTTCGTGCCGCTCATCGCGACGTTTCGCGCTGAGTCGTTTCCGGTCGGCGATCGACAGCGAACTACAGTTGGGGACGAACAACGTCGTTTCCCACCTGCCCAGGAGGCAATCCCCCATGACGATCAGAGTCGGCATCAACGGTTTCGGCCGCATCGGCCGCAACTTCTTCCGCGCCGCCAAGGCGAGCGGCGCCGATTTCGACTTCGTGGCGGTGAACGACCTCGGTTCGATCGACACTATGGCGTACCTCCTCCAGTACGACTCGGTACTCGGGCGGTATCCGGAGAAGGTCTCAGCGACCAAGTCGAGCATCAAGGCCGGCAGCGACACGCTCAAGGTGCTTCGCGAGCGCAACCCGGCCGACCTGCCGTGGGGTGAGCTCGGTGTCGATGTGGTCATCGAGTCGACCGGCTTCTTCAACACCCGCGATGCGGCCAGCGCCCACCTCGACGGTGGTGCCCCGCTGGTGATCGTGTCGGCGCCGTGCACCAACGCTGATGCCACGTTCGTCTACGGCGTCAACGAGCATCACTTCCGCTTCTCCCAGCACAAGGTGATCTCCAACGCCAGCTGCACCACCAACTGTTTCGTGCCGATGGTCAAGGTGCTCGACGACAACTTCGGCATCGAGCAGGGCTTGATGACCACGATCCACTCGTACACGGGCGACCAGAACCTCGTCGACGGGCCGCACTCCGACCTGCGCCGCGCCCGCGGAGCAGCGATCAACATCGTGCCGACCTCCACGGGGGCGGCGCGTGCCACGTCGCTCGTGATGCAGTCGATGAAGGGCAAGCTCGACGGCACCGCGCTGCGAGTTCCGACACCGACCGGTTCGCTCACGGACTTCACTGCCACGCTGAAGAAGACGGCCACGGTCGAGGCGATCAACGCGGCGTTCGCTGCCGCAGCGAAGAAGGAACTCAAGGGGATCCTCAAGTACACCGAGGACCCAATCGTGTCGAGCGACATTGTCACCGATCCGCATTCGTGCGTGTTCGACGCCGGTCTCACGATGAGCATGGGCAAGCTCGTGAAGATCAACGGCTGGTACGACAACGAATGGGGTTACTCGAATCGCCTCGTCGACCTCACGGCGTTTACCGGCGCCAAAGTCAAGCGCTGACCGCTGTGAGCGACACCCCCTCCGCCATCCCGACGCTGGAGGATCTGGAGGCGACGATCGGTGATCTGGCCGGCAAGCGGGTGTTGGTGCGAACCGACTTCAACGTGCCGCTCGACGACGACGGCCAGATCGCCGACGATTTCCGTATCCGCGCCGCACTGCCGACCATCGAATGGCTTGTCGAACGCGGCGCCACGGTGGTCACGGCAAGCCACCTCGGGAGGCCGAAGGGAGCGCCCGATCCGAAGTACTCGATGGATCCGGTGCGCGCCCGGCTCGCCGAGCTGGCGCCGGGTGTGGAGCTGCTGGAGAACCTCCGCTTCGACCCGGGCGAAACCGCCAACGATCCGGCCTTCGTGGCGACGCTCGTCGAGGGCATCGACGCCTACGTCAACGACGCGTTCGGGGCGTCGCATCGGGCGCACGCTTCGATCGTCGGGCCACCGCAGTTCGTGCCCGCCGCGATGGGCCGGCTCCTGCAGAAGGAGGTCGAGGTGCTCCTCGGCCTGCGCAACAAGCCGAAGCACCCGTTCGTCGCCGTGCTCGGCGGGGCGAAGATCTCCGACAAGCTTGGCGTCGTCGAGGCACTGCTCGAGGTCGTCGATTCGCTCGTGATCGGCGGGGCGATGTGCTTCACGTTCTTCGCCGCTCAGGGCAACCCGATCGGCGATTCATTGTTCGAGCCCGATCAGGTCGACACGTGCAAGCGGTTGCTCGCGCAAGCCGGCGCGAGGGGCAAGACGATTCATCTTCCCGAGGACATCACCGGCGTCGACTCGCGCGGCGAATACGCGACGTTCGGCACCCGCCTGCCCGACGGCGCCAAGGGGTTCGACATCGGCCCCGGTTCGGCTGCTGCGTTCACCGACGTGATCATGGATGCGCGCATGGTGTTCTGGAACGGGCCGATGGGGATGTTCGAAGACGAGCGCTTCGCCGCCGGTACCCGAACGGTCGCCCACGCGATGGCCGACACCAAGGCGTTCACGGTCGTCGGCGGCGGCGACTCGGCGGCGGCGCTCGCTCAGTTCAAGCTCGACGACGAGGTCGACCACGTCTCCACCGGCGGCGGCGCCAGCCTCGAGCTCCTCGAAAACGGCGATCTACCAGGGCTGGCAGCGTTGCGCGCCGGCCGTTCGTGACCTGCTGTTCGTGAAAGGAATCCGATGACACGACGTCCGCTCATCTCCGGCAACTGGAAGATGAACCTCAACCATTACGAGGCAATCCAGACCGTCCAGAAGCTGTCATATCTCGTGCCGAAGGAGACCCTCGAGAACGTCGACGTCAGTCTCCATCCTCCGTTCACCGACATCCGCAGCGTGCAGACGGTGATCGAGAGCGAGGACTTCGACTTCCACGTCGGCGCCCAGCACTGTCACTGGGAGGATTCGGGTGCACTGACGGGTGAAGTGTCACCCGCCTTCCTCGCCAAGCTCAACGTCGTCTACGTGATCGTCGGCCACTCCGAGCGCCGCGAGATCTTCGGCGAGACCGACGAGATGGTCAACCGCAAGGTCGCTGCCATCCAGGCGCACGGCATGACCCCGATCATGTGCTGCGGCGAGACGCTCGCCGAGCGCGAGGCGGGGGAGACCGAATCCAGGGTGCTCGGCCAGATCGAGGCCGGTCTGGCTGGTCGCACGAACGAGCAGATCGCCTCGCTCGTGATCGCGTACGAACCGATCTGGGCGATCGGCACCGGCATGACCGCCACCTCCGAGGATGCGCAAACCGTGTGCGCCGCGATCCGCACCAAGATCCGAGAGCTGGCCGACGAGGCGACCGCCGATGCCGTTCGCATCCAGTACGGAGGATCGGTCAAGGGCGCCAACGCCACAGACCTGATGTCGCAGCCCGACATCGACGGAGCCCTGGTCGGCG
The DNA here is from genome assembly GCA_031430875.1 of Actinomycetes bacterium. GTDB lineage: Bacteria > Actinomycetota > Acidimicrobiia > Acidimicrobiales > Ilumatobacteraceae > Sva-07. The sequence goes on from JANPCI010000108.1 coordinate 12,954, forward strand.
GCGCCAGCCTCGACCCCGACGAGTTCGCCAAGATCATCCAGTTCGAGAAGTGATCACGGCGAAACGTCACGTTTGACCCGGCACCGTGTGATGGTTGACTTTTCACACAGCGGAATCGTGGTGGCTACCGTGCGGTAGCCGGCACTGCTATGGTCGGGCGAGCTTCGATCACTGGGAGGGGTTCGAAGTGCTGGTTCGGTTGAACGATGGCCTCCGCCAGGCGGTTCCTGCGCCATCCAAACCCTCCTGCTTTCATCAGCCAATCCAGGAGGACACCACGTGAACACGACTCGACGAGGACGCAAAGTCCTTGCTCTTGCCGCCGCCTCCGCCATCATCCTCGCAGCCTGTGGCAGCGACGACGACAGCGGATCCAGCGATTCAACACCCGACGCCACCGAGGCCCCGACGGACGGTACCGAGGCCCCCGGCGATACGACCGCAAGCACCGACGGCGGTGGGGACGCAACTGGGGAGCCTGTGTTCCGCATCACCTACAATCTGTCCGACAACGCGGTTTGGAACGACGGAACGCCGATCTCGGTCGACGATTTCGAGTGCACCCGACTTGCCACGCTCGGAACACCTGGCTCGCTGTCGACGGTCGGCTACAAGTCGATCACCTCGATCGCCGAGGGCGACAGCCCGAGCCAGATCGTCGTCGAGATGGACACGGTCTTCGCGGCGTACAAGACGCTGTTCGACAACGAACTGATCAAGGCCGACGAAATTGCCGATTGCAACGACGTGACCGACGACTTCGCCGGCGGCCTCGCGTTCTCGGGTCGTGAGTGGATCCTCGAAAGCTGGACCGCGGAGCAGGCAGTCTGGGTTCCGAACCCGGGTTACACCGGCAGCAAGGTTCCCAAGACCGAACGTATCGTCATTGTGCCCGCCGAAGACGGCTCCACGTTGCTCAAGTCAGGTGAGGTCGACTTCATCTTCCCCCAGGCCTACACCGGTCTCGACGCGGAACTCGACGATCCCAATGTGGCGTTCGACACCGCCCTGAGCGGCCAGTTCGAAGCGCTTCGCTTCATGCAGGTGGATGACGATCGAGCCGGTCCGTTCGCGGACGACGACTTCCGCAAGGCATTCTCGATGTCGATCGACCTCGACGGGGTGTACGACCAGATCTACGCTCCGTTCGCCCAGGGTACGCCGTTGCTCACCTGTGGCGCGATCGCTCCGGGACCGTATTGCGATCCTGAGACCTTCACGGACACCTACGATCCGGAAGGCGCAGTTCAGCTCTTGACCGACGCTGGCTGGACGCAGAACGGCGACGGATTCTGGGCGAGCCCGGACGGCGAGGTCCCCGAGATCCGCTGGATGGTCAATACAGAGAGCACCCGGCGTGCGAGCACTCAGGCTTACCTGATCCCGCTGCTGCAGGAGGCCGGCTTCAACGTCGTCGCCGACAACTGCGAAGCCCTGCCGTGCGTGTTCCAGACGCGTCTGCCAGGTCTTGACTGGGGCATGGCGATGTACATCGACGTCGTGACCCCGGACCCGAGCTACCTCAGCGATCTCTTCCTCTGCGAGAACATTCCGAGCGCGGACAACGATTTCCTGGGCCAGAACTACTACGGCTGGTGCAACGAGGAAGCCTCGGCGCTCCTGCGAGAAGCAGACGTCACGCTCGACGAGGCCAAGCGGGCCGAGTTGGTCAAGGCGGCGCTCCAGTTCACAGCTGCGGACGCCGTGATGCTCCCAACGCTGCAGTTCCCGAATGTAGGTGCCTACCGCACCGACAAGGTGGCCAATAGCCAAGGCGAGCTTGCGAACTACCGGGCGTTCAACGACTGGTGGCAGTGGGAGGACGTCGACGGAGACGGCCAGATCGTCATCGGTGCCGAGCAGTTCCCCGACCCGAGCTGTTCGAACCCGATCAACGAGTGCGCTGGGTCGTCGTGGTACCTGTGGGTGGCGACGCAGAACGCATTGCCATCACCGTTCGAAGCCACGAGTGATCAGACCTTCGTGATCGGCGAGATGCTGGCCGACGAGCCAGTCGTCGAGGAACTCTGAGCCTGATCAGTTGAAGTGAGGTGGGTAGGGACCGGAACACATCCGGTCCCTACCCACGGTTTCCAGCAATATGAATTTCCTTCCGTTTCTCTTTTCTCGATACGGCCCACATGCTTCGATTCATCGTCAGACGCCTGCTCTGGTTCATTCCGACCGTTCTGTTCGTGACGTTCCTCGTCTACGTGGCTGTTCGGATCGGCTGGGACCCGGTGCAGACATACTCGCGGGCCAACCCACGGGCAACTGACGAACAGATCGCGCAATACAGGCAGGTCAACGGCCTCTACGACGGCTTCGGTGGATACATACGTGGCTACTTCGAGTGGCTGTGGGCGTTCGTGCGGGGGCCCGATTCATGGCCAGGCAGCATCAAGGGCGGAGGCGAGGTGTATCCGACCCTGCGGTACTCGCTCTTCAACACCTTGAGGCTGGCCGGCACCGCGGCGACGCTGGGCATCGGGATTGGGCTGTTCTTCGGCGTCGTCGCCGGCAAGCGGCCGGGCTCTTGGATCGACAGTCTCATCAACTCGATTGCCTTCTTCGTCGGCTCGATCCCGCCGTTCGTCTCAGCCATCATCTTGCAGCTGGCCTTTGCTGTCCAGCTCGGTTGGCTTCCTGCTGCTGGCATCTACCCGCCCGGTCACCAGGGGTTCGATCCGTGGTTGTTGTCGAAGCACATGGTGCTTCCCGTCTTCGTCGTAGCCATCCAGACCATCGCTGGCTACACCCGATACATGCGGGCGTCGCTGCTCGATGTGTCGTCGGCCGACTATCTCCGCACGGCGCGAGCCAAGGGCCTGAGCGAGCGACAGGTGATGCGCCGTCACACGATCCGCAACTCATTGATCCCGATCGCCACCGTCGTCGCCATCGACATCGGCGCCCTGCTCGGCGGCTTGATCATCACCGAGAACATCTTCAACTATCCGGGCATGGGTGTGTTCTTCATCGATGCCGCTAACGATGGCGACTTCCCCCGCCTGATGCCGTTCCTCGTGATCATCACCTTGTCGGTGATGATCTTCAACCTGCTTGCAGACCTCTCGTACGCCTATCTCGACCCGAGGATCAGACTTGACTAGTTACGAGCCGATTCATGAGAGCAGGGAGTTCGAGTCGTTCGACGAGCTCTACGCGATCTCTGAGCGGGAGAACCTTGATGTCGCGTCGTTGACTCCGCGTCAGCTTGCTTGGCGCCGGTTCCGACGTCATAAGCCAGCGATGGTCTCGACAATCGTGTTCGGCGCCCTCGTGGTGATGGTTGTCCTCGCCCCCGTCTTCGCTCGTTACGGCGTCAACGAGCCCGTGTTCCCAATCTCCGAGGGTCCCAACCAGTTCCTCGAGCCCCAATCGGTTGCATGGTTCGGCACCGACGACATCGGTCGTGACATCTATTCGAGGCTGCTGTACGGAGTACGTACGTCGATCTTCATCGGCGTGTCCACGGGCATCATCGCCACGCTGATTGGCACCGCGGTCGGTTCCATTGCCGGAATGCGCGGAGGCAAGCTCGACGACGGCATGATGCGCGGGACAGACGTCTTCCTCGCTTTCCCATTCCTCGTTGCGATCATCGTCGTTCGAGAATTCATCGGTGGTCTGAGCTTCCTCGAACCGGTCATCGGCGACAAGACCTCGGTCAGATTCATCATTCTCCTGTTGGCACTTTTCGCGTGGATGGGTGTCGCTCGGCTGGTTCGCGGGCAGGTGCTCTCGCTGAAGGAGCGCGAGTTCATCGAAGCGGCCCGCGCGGTCGGTGCATCCGAGCGTCGAATCATCCTGTCGCACCTCATTCCGAACTCCATCGGTCCGATCCTGGTCGCGCTGACGATAACGATCATCGGTGCGATCGTGGCCGAGTCGACCCTGGCGTTCTTCGGCTTCGGCCCGCAGCCCGGTGCCGGCGGCACCTCACTCGGAAACCTCGTACTGCTGTCGCGAAACGGCGCCGCTCAGGGCAACTGGTGGTTGGTGGTGTTCCCGTGTGGGGCGCTCGTGCTGCTGGCGATCTGTATCAACTTCATCGGCGACGGTCTGCGAGACGCCTTCGATCCGAAGATGGACGCCGGCAAGTGAGCGATCAGCGAGATCCGGTGTTGTCGCTGCGCGACCTGCGGGTCGGATTCGACACCCCCAACGGCATGGTGCAGGCGGTTCGCGGTGTCGACCTCGATCTGCAGGCCGGAGAGATCCTCGGAGTGGTCGGCGAGAGCGGATCGGGTAAGTCCGTCACCTTCCTCGGCATGCTCGGGTTGCTGCCCAAGTCGGCGCAGATCACCGGGTCGGCCAAAGTGAACGGCGTGGAGTTGGTCGGGGCGCCTGCCAAGACGAGGAGGTCGGTACGCGGGCAACAGGTGTCGATGATCTTCCAGGATCCCCTGTCGGCGCTGAACCCCGTCCATCGGATTGGCGACCAGATCGTCGAGATGATCCGTTCACACCAGGACGTGTCGAAGAAGTCGGCGGCGGCGACGGCGGTCGATCTGCTCGGAACGGTTGGCATCCCCCAACCGAAGGACCGTTACAACCAGTATCCACATGAGTTCTCGGGAGGCATGCGTCAGCGCGTGATGATCGCAATGGCGATCGCCAATGACCCACAAGTGCTCATCGCCGATGAGCCGACAACGGCCCTCGATGTGACCGTGCAAGCGCAGATCCTCGAGGTGATCGATCGGCTGCGTCAAGAGATGGGCATGGCTGTGGTGATGATCACCCATGACCTCGGCGTGATCGCCCGAGTCGCCGATCGGGTGCATGTCATGTACGCGGGCAGAGCCGTGGAGAAGACTGATGTCGAGTCGCTGTTCGCTACTCCGACGCATCCGTACACCGAGGGTCTGCTGCGTTCGATCCCGCTCCTCGGGCATCAACGGTTGCTCCCGATTCCTGGATCACCGCCCAACATGCTCCGTCCGCCGAGCGGGTGCGCGTTCCGGCCCCGTTGCCCCTATGCGGTCGACGCATGTGCGGGTGACCTGCCCGAACTCAAGCAGGTTGGTACGGCCATGTCGGCATGTATCCGTACCGATGAGTTGTCGCTGGGCGTGCTGACGTGACGAACGAGGAGATGCCGCTGTTGCAGGTTTCCGACCTGACGAAGACGTTCGAGGTCAAGACCACCAAAGGTCTGCGGGCCGTGAAACTGCCGGTGTCGGCGGTGTCGGGCGTTTCGTTCGACATCGGCGCCGGCGAGACCTTCGGTCTGGTCGGTGAGAGCGGCAGTGGAAAGACGACGGTCGGACGGTGCCTGCTCCGTCTGATCGAGCCGACTTCGGGGTCGGTCGAGTTCAAGGGTATCGACATCGCCAGTTTGAGCCGCAGGCAGATGCTGCCGTTGCGCCGCCAGATCCAGATCGTGTTCCAGGATCCGCAGGCGTCACTCGATCCCCGCCTGACGGTCGGCTCCGCGATCGCCGAGCCCCTCCGGATCCAGAAGATCGAAGGTGACCACAAGGTCCGGGTGGCCGAGCTGCTCGAACTGGTCGGCCTCTCACCCGATCATGCCGGCCGGTTCCCGCACGAGTTCTCCGGTGGGCAGCGTCAGCGGGTGGGCATTGCGAGGGCGCTTGCGCTCGATCCGGAGTTCATCGTGCTCGACGAGCCGGTGTCCGCACTCGACGTCAGTATCCAAGCCGGTGTCGTGAACTTGCTCCAGGACCTGCAGGAGCGGCTCGGTCTCAGCTACCTCTTCATCGCCCACGACCTGTCAGTGGTCCGCCACATCAGCAAGCGGGTGGCGGTCATGTACCTCGGCAAGATCGTCGAGATCGCCGACTCCGACGATTTGTATGAGCGTCCGTCGCACCCGTACACGCGTGCGCTCTTGTCGGCGGTTCCGGAGGCCAACCCGGCGACCGAGCGGACGCGTCAGCGGATCATGCTCGAAGGCGAGGTGCCATCGCCGATCGATCCGCCCAGCGGCTGTCGCTTCCGGACCCGGTGTCCGAAGGCGCAGGATCTGTGTGCCGAGGAAGAACCGGCGCTCATCGATCGTGGTGCCGGGCACCCGGTGGCGTGCCATTTCCCCGAGGACGTGTCGGTCGAGATCACCCCGTCGGTGGGCTTCGAACCATCAGTCTGACCGGTAGCATTGCGGACCGTGCGTGAAGTCATGCTCTACCTCACTTTGGCCCTCAACGTGGTCTCGATGGGCGCGCTGATCGCTGGCATCTTGATGCACAGCGGTCGCGGCGGCGGTCTTTCTGACATGTTTGGTGGCGGAGGCGGAGCAGCCCTCGGGTCGACCGCTGCGGAGCGCAACCTCAACCGGATCACGTTCGTTTTCGCGCTGATCTGGCTCTTCACCGTGATGGCGCTGCCGTTCCTCTACGAGTAATCGCAGCGCGGGTGGCGCTCGGCGCCGAGCGAGATAGGGTTTGCGACCCACACACCACGTCGGAGTGGCGGAATGGCAGACGCGCTAGCTTGAGGTGCTAGTGCCCTACTTATGGGCGTGGGGGTTCAAGTCCCCCCTCCGACACCAGATGACCAGGGCGTACGCCCTGGTCATTGCCGTTTTCACGAGCGAACGAGGTTCACCGGAGATCCGTTTGTCCGCGATTTGTCAGCAGAAGTTTCGGAGCGTGCCGACAACGAGGGACTCTGGTGGGTCCTGTTCCTGGGTGATATCGTGCGATATCGACAAGGAGGACAACGTGACTGACATCCTGATTCGCGATGTACCCGACGAGGTCCTGATCGCGATCGACGCCAAGGCCAAGCGGCTCGGACTGTCTCGAACCGTGTACCTCCGCCGAGCACTCGAACGCGAACGGTCCGAGTCTTCGGGTCCGGTGACGCTCGACGCACTGGAGCGGTTGGCGTCGCTGACGGCGGATCTCGACGATCCTGGCGTCATGTCCGACGCCTGGTCGTGACGACGATCTGGCTGATCGACAAGTCGGCGATCGGCCGGCTCCATCTCGCGGCCGACGCTGCGGCGTGGGCGGAGCGGATCGAGCGGGGACTCGTTCGCATCAGCACCGTGACGCGTCTCGAGATCGGATTCTCGGCCCGATCCGGTGGCGATCACCAAGCTCTGTTCGCCGAGCCTCCGATCGCTTCGATGCCGGTCGAGTACCTCACACCGCTCATCGAGGATCGGGCCGTCGCGGTCCAGTCGGCACTCGCCGAGCGCGGGCAACACCGAGCACCGTCGATTCCGGATCTGCTGATCGCATCCACGGCGGAGCTCGCTGAACTCACCGTGCTACATCTCGACAAGGACTTCGAACTGATTGCCGCGCTGACGGGCCAGCCACAGGAGCGACTGGAACTTCGGTGATCCCCTCCCGGGAGGGCGGGTCACGGCTGAATGAACAGCCTCGCAACCCGCTCTGCTGCGTCGCTCTGCATGGGCGGGGTGACGTGGGTGTAGATCTCTCGAGTGATGTGGGTGCTGCTGTGGTTGAGGCGCTCTCTGACGATCTTGATGTCGATGCCGGCGCTCGTCGACAACAGGAGTCGGGACGCACCTGAGCGACGCAGACGGCGAGGAAGAACCAGACGAAGCGGTCCGGATGGGCTCGCACGGTTGCTCTGAGATCTCATCGCCGCAGTCCGGCAGGTCTGGAGATGCGAGTCCGCTTCGTTGCAGCTCAACAGCCGGAAGAAAGCGATGTCGTCACCCGTGATCGGCAGCTCCGACGACTTCGGCGAGGAGTGCGCGCACTCGCGTGCGAAGCCTCGCGGCCGCGTCGGGTTGGAGGTCGCCCACGAGCATCGAAAGCGTGACTCCGTCGGGGCCGAGCTGACGCCACAACTCCTCGCGAACGCGCCGGAGGCTCGCGCCGTCGAAGTCAGCTGGTGCGATGCCGGCGGCCGCAGCAATCTCGAGACAGCGCCACAGATCGTCGACGTCACGGGTATCGTCCCGCGCCGTACGGACGAGTGTCTTCATCGCGATCGTGCCCACCGGATCAGGAATCACGATCGTGACGCGCAGGCTCGTTCCATCGGTGAGGCGAAGCCGCGCGTCGACTTCGACGCCGGGCCTGCGGAGCGCCTCGGCCAAACCCGGAACCTCGGTCGTCACGACATCGCCAACCTTGACGGTGTCGCGTGTCCGTGTTCGATACGACGGAGGTCGACCGCAGCCACTCGTCCTCGAGGACTATCCCTACCTCGCGGCGGAAGACATCAAGGCGTGCCTCGCCTACGCGGCGGTCCAGGCCGACCACGCCGTCGTGATCGCGTCCTGAGGGCTGCGGTTCCTCGCCGATGCCCAACTGCCACCTGCGCTCGCGCTGCTGCTCGCCGAATGCGGCCATATTGCGGAGCACATAGCTGACATCGGACCGGGCGACGCGCCGTCTGTCGTGTGGATACGGGTCGGCAACACCCGGCGGGCCTCGCTGCTTGCGTGGTTCGAACCGCTCATCGAGCAGATCGTCGC
>JANPCI010000109.1:0-5846 GCA_031430875.1 Actinomycetes bacterium
GCTCGGCTCGAAGTTCTGGGATGACCATGGCACGACCTGGATCGACTTCACGAGCATGCTCGTCAACATGAACCTCGGGCACCAGCACCCGAAGATGATTCAGGCGATCAAAGACCAGGCCGACACACTGTGCATGGTCGCCCCGCCGTTCGCCAACGACCAGCGCAGCGAAGCAGCGCGCCTCATCGTCGAGAAGGCCAATCGTGATGGGGCCGGCGGGCACTTCGCGCCGGGACACTTCGAGAAGGTGTTCTTCACGAACGCCGGCGCCGAGGCCGTCGAGAACGCGGTCCGGCTCGCCAAGGGCTACACGGGCCGGATGAAAGTGCTGTCGGCATATCGCAGCTACCACGGCGGCACCGCCCTCACTGTCGGGCTGACGGGCGAGCCACGGCGCCTGGAGAACGAGCCGTCGGTTCCCGGTCTCGTGAAGTTCTGGGGGCCGTACGCCTACCGGTCGGCGTTCTACTCCGACTCACCCGAGCAGGAAACCGAACGGGCACTGGCCCACCTGCGCGAAACGATCCTGGTCGAGGGGCCGAACAAGGTCGCCGCCATCGTCCTCGAGTCGGTCGTCGGCACCAACGGCATCCTCGTTCCCCCGCCCGGCTACCTCGAGGGGCTGCGGGCGCTGTGCGACGAGTTCGGCATCATCTGGATCGCCGACGAGGTGATGGCCGGGTTTGGTCGTACCGGACAGTGGTTCGCCTGGCAGAACTGGGACGCCCAGCCCGACCTCATCGCCTTCGCGAAGGGCGTCAACTCCGGCTACATCCCGCTCGGCGGTGTGGTCATCTCGTCTGCCATCGCCCACGCATACGACGAGCGGGTGTTTCCGGGCGGGCTCACCTACTCGGGACATCCGCTGGCGTGCGCATCAGCCGTGGCCAGCATCGGCATCTTCGAAGACGAGGGCGTTCTCGCGCAGGCCCGTCACCTCGGCGACGACATCATCGGGCCGGCACTGCGTGACATGGCCGAGCGTCATCCGAGCGTCGGCGAGGTTCGTGGTCTCGGCGTGTTCTGGGCGGTCGAACTCGTCACGAACCAGGCCACCCGCGAGCCGGCTCCTGCGGCCACGGTCGCCGCAGTCGTTGCCGAGTGCAAGCGCAACGGCATGTGGCCGCTGTCGGCCGCGAACCGCATCCATGTAGTGCCGCCGTGTAACAGCCCCGACGATCTCGTACGCGAGGGCCTCGCAATCCTCGACGCCGCCCTCGCCGTCGCCGACGCCACCCACTCATGACTCACTTCTCGTGAACTCGTTGCGGAACTATTCCGCAACGAGTTCACGAGAACGTCAGCACCTCAGTGGGAGGCGAGTTCGTTGTCGGTGACGGTGGGCGCGACAACCATTTCGGCGGAGCGCTTGGAGTAGGCGACGGCGCCGATGAGCACGACGAGCGACACTCCGGCAATCGCCAGACCAGCGGGCTTCGGCGTCGAAACGATCGGGTTGTCCTCGTCGATGTTCGACAGCGCGATGATCGCCGGCAGGATCAGCAATGACACGAGGTTCATCACCTTGATCAGCGGGTTGAGCGCCGGCCCGGCGGTGTCCTTGAACGGGTCGCCGACGGTGTCGCCGATCACGGCAGCCTTGTGCGACTCGGAACCCTTGCCGCCTTCGTGGCCATCTTCGATGTACTTCTTCGCGTTGTCCCACGCACCACCGGCATTCGACAGGTAGTTCGCCATCAACTGGCCGGTGAGGATGACTGCCGCGAGGAACGCACCGAGGGCGGTGTACCCGAGGCCGAACCCGATGATCACCGGTGTGAGCACGGCCAACAGCGCCGGTGTAGCGAGTTCACGCAGCGACGCCTTGGTGCAGATGTCGATGACCGGGCCGTAGTCGGGGAGACGTTCGCCGGACATGATCTTGCCGTCGGCGAACTGGTTGCGCACTTCTTGCACCACGACGCCGGCGGTGCGCGAGACCGCACGAATGGCGAGCGCCGAGAACAGGAAGCTCACGGAACCACCGATCAGGAGACCGATGAACACCTTCGGGTCGGCGACGTTGATCGGGACGGCGTCGAACACGCCCCGAGCCGTCTGGTTCAGGCCGTTGACGACCTCGCGAGGCAGCGTCTCGTTGGCGGCGGTCTCGATGTAGCTGGCGAAGATCGCAACAGCGGCGATGACCGCGGAACCGATGGCGAAGCCCTTCGTGACGGCCTTTGTGGTGTTGCCAACGGCATCGAGGCTGACCATGATCTTTTCGGCCTCGCCCTCGAACTCACCGGACATTTCAGCGATGCCGGCGGCGTTGTCGGCGACCGGGCCGAATGTGTCTTCCGAGACGATCACACCGGTCGTGGCAAGCATGCCCATGCCCGTGAGGGCAACGAGGTAGAACGAGAACTGCAGGTTGCCGCCGCCGAGCGCCAGGGCGGTACCGATGGCGATCGCAATGGCGATGATGGCGTACACCGACGACTCCATGCCCGATGCCGTTCCGGACAGCACGGTCGTGGCGGGACCGGTTCTGGTTGCTGCAGCAATCTCCTGTACCGGCCCGTATTCGGTGCCGGTGAAGTACTCGGTGAGGCGGCTCACCACCTGTGCGAGCACCAGACCGATCACGACCGCCCCGAAGCACTTCCAGCCTTCGTTGGCATTGTCGTTGCCGACGTAGAGCAGCGCCACGAGCGCGGTGCCGATCACCGTGATGATGCCGGCGGTGAGGAAGCCACGGTTGATGGGCTTCAGGGCGTTCGTCTCGCCCTCCTTGGCGCGAACGGCGTAGACGCCGGCAATGGATGCGACCACGCCAACCGCACGAGCAGCGACGGGGAAAACCAGGCCGAGCGCCGGGTTGGCGCCGATGGCGGCGAATGCCGGCACGCCCAGGATGATCGCGGCGACCAGCGTGACCTCGTACGACTCGAAGAGGTCGGCAGCCATACCGGCGCAGTCGCCGACGTTGTCGCCCACGTTGTCGGCGATCGTCGCCGGGTTGCGTGGGTCGTCCTCGGGGATGCCCGCTTCGACCTTGCCGACGAGGTCGGCGCCGACATCGGCGGCCTTGGTGAAGATGCCGCCGCCGACTCGCAGGAACAGGGCGATCAGGGAGCCGCCGAACCCGAAGCCGACCAGGATGGCCGAGCTGGTGTTTTGGAACAACAGGATGATGACGGTGGCGCCCAAGAGTCCGAGGCCGACGGTGAACATGCCGGCGACTCCGCCGGTGCGGAACGCGACCTTGAGGGCGGCGGGGAGCGAGCCGGACTTCGCGGCGGCGGCCGTGCGCACGTTGCCGCGCGTGGCCAGGGTCATGCCGATGAAACCGGTCAACCCGGACAGGAACGCACCGGCGATGAACGCAAGGGTGCGGAAGGTGCCTGATTGGACCTTGGTGAGCGCGACGACCCCGTCCGGTTCCACGATCTTGGTGGACGTGAGGAACACGATCGCGGCGACCGGGATCATGATCACCGCAATGGTCTTGAACTGTCGGCGGAGATACGCGGCGGCACCGACCTGGATCGCAAGCGCGATCTCGATCATCTTCGGAGTTCCCTGATCCTCAGCGAGGACCCCGCGCATCAGGACGAATCCGACGACGAGCGCAATGAGCGCGGCGGCGACGGAGAGCCACAACACCAGCATCTCGCTGCTGCCGAGGACAAACTCCTGATATCCGCCTTCAGCGGCGAAAATACTTGCAAACACTCTTGATCTCCCTGCGTCGGTCTGCACCGGCGGTTGCCGATGCACTTCCCACACGGCCGCGGCCGTGCCTCACGCGGATCCAGCCCCGCTACGTGAGCGATCGAGAAGCTAGCGCACAGCCCCCGCGTCAACTGCAATCCGACGAGGTGGACGCGAACAGCCGGTGAGGGTCACGTCATGCTCGACGAGGCCCTCACCGGCTGCGATGGAGAAGATCAGCTGACCTGGGTCAGCGGGTGATCATTCACCAGCCTCGTTCAAGGTGACCTCGATCGGAGCGAAGTCGGGGCCGAAGAGGTCGAGACCCTGGTCGGCGAGCAATGCCCACGCTGCCTCGACGATCTCGTTCGTGTAGGCGCCGTCGGTCGGCGGCGCGGTCAAGACCGTTGCCCCGTCGAGGTTCGGTGTGTTCTGGCTGATCTCGACCGTGCGGTCCCACGCGTCCTGGTTGATGTAGCCGATGCCATCAGGTGACGGCCAGATGAGCTTGTTGACCTCGTTCATCTGCCACAACTGGTGGCTGCTGCCGAGCGTCGAGCCGGCCGCCACGACGATGTCGCGGCACTCCTCGACGTTGTCGCGGCAGTACGTCCAACCGGCCATCGATGCAGCGACCAATCGGATCGCCTGATCCTTGTACTCCGGATCGTCGGCGAGCCGGCCGGCATCAGCCCAGATCGCGTCCTGCAGCATGCCGACGCCGATCTCGTCATAGCTGATGACGTTGAAGTCCTCCGGCGTGTACAGCTCGCCGGTGTCCGGATTCACGGCTTCCAACACCTGGGCCAACTCGTTGTAGGTCATCGCTTGGGCGGCGTCGATCGATCCGTCGAGCAGTGCGAGCATGTCGAACTGCTGGCCGACGAGCGTCACGTCGGTTGCCGGGTCGAGGCCGGCCTCGCCGAGCGCTGCGAAGACTTCATACTCGTTGCCGAAGCCCCAGTTGCCGATGTTCTTGCCGGCGAAATCCTCCGGCGTGGTGATGCCCTTGTCGACGAAACTCACCTGCAGCGTGCCCGAGCGTTGGTAGATCTGGGCAATGTTGACGATGTCCGCTCCCGCCTCGCGGCTGGCAAGCGCCTTGGGCACCCACGCCAATGCGAAGTCGGCGTCGCCATTCGCGAGCTGGGTCTGCGGCGGGATCTCTACGCCACCTTCGATGAGGGTTACGTCGAGACACATGTCCTCGTAGAAGCCCTTGTCTTTCGCGGCGACGTACCCGGCGAACTGGGCTTGGGTGACCCACTGCAACTGCAGGCGGACCGGCTCGAGCGTTTCGCAGTCGGCCGCCGGTGCTCCGCCGGCCGTCGAGTCGCCCGGCGCTTCGCTACTTGGAGTCGAGTCGGCCGGACTCGACGAATCATCATCACTGCCGCAGGCGGCACCGATGAGTGCAAGGACGACGACCCCTGCCGTCGCCAATCGGACACGTTGCTTGTTCATGTTGTTGCTCCCCCGGGGTATGCACCCCGTGCTTGTTGGTTGGTGGATCCTGAAGAAGGTGAGACGAGCCGTTCGAGGAGAACGGCGGCGAGGTAGAACGCCAGCCCGAGCAGGCACGCGCCGACGACATATCCCCACGACGCGGCCGTCTTGGAGATCGCGGCGTTGGTGGTGATCCCGTAGCCCAACCCGTTCTGCTTTCCGCCGAAGTACTCCGAGACGAAGGCGGTGATCACGGCGACCGGTGCGGCGATCTTCAGCGCGGTGAACAGGTACGACACGGCATTCGGAATCCGAGCCTTGCGGAGAATGTCCGACGGCGACGCCGCATAGGAGTGCAGGAGTTCCATGTGAGTTGCACTGACCTGTCGGAGTCCCTTGGCGACGTTGACCAGCACGATGAACGACACGATCAACGTCACCATCAATCGCCGTGGAACCTCGGTGGTGGAGGCAAACATGTTGTTGAACACCGGTACGAGCACGATGATCGGAATGGCATTGAGCGCCACCGCCAGCGGCGTGACGAGTTCGTTCGCAACGTTGAACCGCATCAGCACGAAGCTGAGGGCGACCCCACAGAGCACGCCGAAGATCAGGCCGACCAGCGCGTTCGCTCCGGTCACGAACATGGCGTCGACGACCCTGCTCCAGTTGTCGCCGAGCGTCGATGCGATCGCGGACGGCGCCGGAAGCAGGTACGGCTGGAGGTCGAACACCCGCAC
>JANPCI010000110.1:0-22543 GCA_031430875.1 Actinomycetes bacterium
GTACCGTTTACGCACCATGCGTGTCTGGATCGACCAAGACTTGTGCACCGGTGACGGGCTGTGCGTCGATCACTGTCCCGACGTGTTCGTGCAACTCGAGGATGGCATCGCGTATGTCGCCGAGAGCGGCCAGGTGCTCAACGATCCCGGTGGGTCTGGCAGCTTGGCGTGGGTGACCGAGCGACATCTCGGCGATGTGATTCATGCCGCCGAACTGTGCCCCGGCGAATGCATCTTCATCGAAGTCGAGGGCACTGGCGATGACGAGTTCGCCGAGCTGCTTGATCTCACCGACGACGAAGCAGCCTGACTGCTGGCCCGGTTCGGTGCCCGGACGCGCAGAAACCGGGGGAAGACCCCCGGTTTCTCGCCAAGACATCGCCTGTATGGCGTTACGCCGTGGGTCGGACCCCCGGCGTAACAGCGCAGTTGTCGGTGTCGGGTGTCAGATGTAGTAGCCGAAGACGTCGATGATGACTTCGGCGCTGCCGGTTTGGTTGCCGTTGAACACCTTGATCTGACGGGTCGCGTCGACCGAAACGGTGATCGAGTTGGCGATCTGCGTGACTCCGGCATTCCAGTTGAGGAGCGAGGTTGTCGTTGACGCCACGTCACCGGCTGTGACGGACAGGAAGTTCGGCCCGGTCATGTTGGCGGCGGTCACGTTGATCTGTACGGCGGTCGCTCCGGCCGGCACCGCGTTGGCGAGGGTGACTGCGCCGTTTTCGCTGTGGCCGTCGGCGACGCTGACGACCCGATTCGTGCTCGGCGCGAGGACTCCTTTGACCGTGTAGTTCGGTTGGCGTGAGTCGTACGCACGCTGAGGCACGATCGGCGTGTACGCGCCCACCGTCGCGGCGCCGGCCAGCTTCACGAAGCGCACGGTGCCCGCAGCCGCAGGAGGCGGCACGGGAACCGTGAACCAGAGCGTGCCGTCCTTGTCGACGTACACCTCACCAGCGACGTGCTTGCCGGCTGCGGGTCCGCTGACCCCGCCGGCGAGCAACAGCATGTGCGCCCCGTTGGGTGAAGCGACGGCCTGAGCAGTCGGAACGGCGGCACCTGCCGCGGCTGCCGCGGCCAGGTTGGCCGCAACCACACCGAAGCCGGCCGCTGCCGTCGTGGAGCCGTGA
Source organism: Actinomycetes bacterium (assembly GCA_031430875.1). Lineage (GTDB taxonomy): Bacteria > Actinomycetota > Acidimicrobiia > Acidimicrobiales > Ilumatobacteraceae > Sva-07. Next base: position 1,134 of record JANPCI010000110.1, read on the forward strand.
ACGCCGTTCACCACCTTGGCGTTTCCGTAGCCGCCGACGTTGGCCGGGAATGGAGCTGTGGCGAAGCCGGCAGCGGCGTTGCTCACACTGAGCGAGCTTGGGCCGGTTGCCCCTGCAGCTGCAGCGGGATCCATCACCAGTCGTGTGGGCGCTGTGGACAGGTTGACCTCGCCGGCAGTGATGGCTTCGCCGTTGAGGGCGGAAGGAGCGGCTTCTGCGGTCTTGCCCAGTGCGGTTGCGGCGATGGCGGCGCCGGCGCCGCCGATGGCGAGTTTGCGCAGCAGGGCGCGTCGGTCGGTCGGTGCGTCATCGATATCGGCGGTGACCTCGGTTGTGGTGGTTTGATCGGACATTGTGAAATGCTCCTTGATGGTCGGATTGTTCCTTGCCGTCGGCAAATCAGAATGCGCTGCCGACTTAACAAAGTCTTAACACTCCCCCTCGGGCGTGTCCACCTATTCCTCAGCAAGTCGGCGTGGTGATTCGACGCATAGAATCCCCCGATGCCGATGAAGATCGAGTGCAAGAACTTCGAGAGCCGTTCGTACCCGAACGGCGACACGGTCAGGAAGTGCAACCTCGATCTGGCTCCGGATGCGCCGTGGCGTTGCCCGGAGAATTGCTCGAAGTACGAGCGTCGCCTGGCCGACGTTGCCTGGACACACGGCACGCTCGTGACGCCGCCCACGCCTCCCGAGCCAGCGGGTCTCGACGACGGATCGGCAGCAGCGGTGCTCGACGAAGCAGAGGAAATTCTGAACGCGGCCGGCAGCTCCATCCGTGCCGAGGTCGAAGCCGAGCAAGCTGCCGGCAAGCCCGGCAGGTTCAAGCGCATCTTCAAACGCCGCGGTTGAACTGTCACACGGTGCCGGGTCAAACGTGACGCTTCGGTGGGCGCGCCGGGTCTGGGGCGACGGCGTGCGGCGGGATTGGCGCAGTACGGCTTGACCTCCTCACGTCGGCGAGGTGGTCCACGCAGTCCCGCACGAACTCGACGCTCGGTCGGGCGGGCACGGGCCGTTCCCGGGGCTGGTGGGTGGTCGCCGGCTGCTTCACCGTGCCGGGCCGACGGTCGACGACGTGTCTCGGGCAGCTCGATCAGCGCTGGACGGTGATGTCGTAGGCGCAGGTGTGGGCGCCGCTGGTCTTGTGGGTGACGCGCGCCACGGCGGCGTCGGGCAGCACGCCCTGGAGGAATTCGAGCTCGCTCGCACAGGCTTTGCGGAAGCGGCTGGCCACGCTCCAGATGGCGCAGCTGTGCAGGTTGATCCGGAAGTGGTCGTCGGCCAGCTGTTCCCAGTCGCAGAGGTATCCCTGGGCGTCGAGCAATTCGGTCACGCGGGCGACGCGCTCGGCGACGGGGGCGTCGGCCAGCTGCGCCTGCGCGTCGTCGACGAGCCGACGGCGACGGCGGTCGAAGATGCGGTCGACGAGTTCGGGTTGCTCGTCGTCGACGAGTTCGAGGAGCTCGATCGACAGGTCGTCGGAGGCGACGAACAGCGGCTCGGTGCGTTCGGTGGCGTGGTAGCGGTCGGCAGGCCGCCCGGTCTGCCCGGCATGGCGGCGTGCTTCGATCAACCCCGCAGCTCGCAGGGCGCCGAGGTGCTGTCGGACGGCGCTCGATGAGACTCCGAGCGTGGCTGCGAGCTCGTCCGCGGTCGCCTCGCCCTGGCGTTTCAGCGCTTCGAGCAGGCGCCGCTGCGGGGGTGACGGCGCTGCATCGGTGACGGGCATGTGCCGAGCGTAGCTTGTTTGCGGACTTTCGCAAGGAAGAACTTGTGAAACGCGATCCGTGCTGGTAGCAAGGGGTACGTGATGCAGCATCGGACACCATCCGCAGCCGTGCCGACACCGACCGAGCCCTCGTCTCGCTCGGTAGCGTGGCTGGCGGCCGGAACGAACACCTGCCACACGATCGGCCACGGAATCGGCCCCAGAGAGGAACGGCGATGAGTGAGACGTTGCGAGAGATCGAGGAACTGACCAACGCCGGTTACCAGTACGGCTTCAGCACCGACCTCGACACCGACATCGCGCCGCCCGGGCTGAGCGAGGATGTCGTGCGGCTGATCTCCGCCAAGAAGAACGAGCCCCAGTGGCTGCTCGACTGGCGGCTGGCCGCGTACGAGGCCTGGACGAAGATGGACGAGCCCGACTGGGCGAAGTTGCAGATCGCCCCGATCGACTACCAGGCGATCAGCTACTGGGCGGCGCCGAAGAAGAAGCCGGTACTCGACAGCATGGACGACGTCGACCCCGACATCCGCGACATGTTCGACAAGCTCGGCATCCCGTTGCACGAGCAGAAGATGCTCAGCAACGTCGCCGTCGACGCCATCGTCGACTCGGTGTCGGTGACCACGACGTTCAAGAAGACGCTCCTCGAAGCGGGTGTCATCTTCTGTTCGTTCTCCGAAGCGGTGCAGGACTATCCAGACCTGGTGCGCGAGCACCTCGGCTCGGTCGTTCCGGTTCGTGACAACTATTTCGCCGCACTCAACTCGGCGGTCTTCTCCGACGGTTCGTTCTGCTACATCCCCAAGGGCGTTCGCTGCCCGATGGAGTTGTCGACGTACTTCCGCATCAACTCGATGAACACCGGCCAGTTCGAACGCACGCTGATCGTTGCCGAGGACGACTCGCACGTGTCGTACCTCGAAGGGTGCACCGCACCGCAACGCGACGAGAACCAGCTCCACGCGGCCGTCGTCGAACTGGTGGCCAAGGACCGTGCCGAGATCAAGTACTCGACGGTGCAGAACTGGTACCCCGGCGACGCGAACGGCGTCGGGGGCATCTACAACTTCGTCACCAAGCGGGGTCGGGCACACACCGACGCCAAGATCTCCTGGACCCAGGTCGAGACCGGTTCCGCGATCACCTGGAAGTACCCGAGCGTGATCCTGCAGGGCGACCGCTCCGTCGGCGAGTTCTACTCGGTGGCGCTCACCAGCAAGCGCCAGCAGGCCGACACGGGCACCAAGATGATCCACATCGGCCGCGACACCACCAGCTCGATCATCTCGAAGGGCATCTCGGCCGCCCACGGCCAGAACACGTACCGGGGCCTGGTCAAGATCATGCGCTCGGCCGAGAACGCCCGCAACTACACCCAGTGCGACTCGCTGCTGCTGGGCAAGGAGTGCGGCGCCCACACGATTCCGTACATCGAGGTGAAGAACCCGAGCGCGCAGGTCGAGCATGAAGCGTCGACCTCCACTGTCGGCGAGGACCAGCTGTACTACTGCCGCCAACGTGGCATGACCGAAGAAGACGCGATGTCGATGATCGTCAACGGCTTCTGCCGTGAGGTGTTCAACGAACTCCCGATGGAATTCGCCGTCGAAGCTCAGCGTCTGCTGAGCGTGAGCCTGGAAGGAAGTGTCGGCTGATGCTGCACGTCGAGAACCTCACCGCTGCGATCGGTGACAAGCAGATCCTCAAGGGGCTCGACCTCGACGTCGGAGCCGGTGAGGTGCACGCGATCATGGGCCCGAACGGCTCGGGCAAGAGCACGTTCGCACACGCCCTCGCCGGACGCGACGGCTACGAGATCGGTGGCACGGTCACCCTCGACGGCGCCGACCTGCTCGAGATGACGCCCGAAGCTCGCGCTGCCGCCGGCGTGTTCCTGGGGTTCCAGTACCCCGTCGAGATCCCCGGCGTCAACAACATGTACTTCCTGCGCACGGCGCTCAACTCGGTGCGTCGCGCTCGAGGTGAGACCGAGATCGGTGCCCGCGACTTCCTCGCCGTGGCCAAGGACGCGATGGCACTCGTCGAGATGAAGCAGGACTTTCTCGACCGCGCCGTCAACGCCGGCTTCAGCGGAGGCGAGAAGAAGCGCAACGAGATCCTTCAGATGGCTGTGATGCAGCCGCGCCTCGCCATCCTCGACGAGACCGATTCGGGCCTCGACATCGATGCCCTGCGCATCATCGCCGGTGGGGTCAACGCGCTGCGGAGTCCCGAGCGGTCGATGATCGTGATCACCCACTACCAGCGCCTGCTGGACTACATCAAGCCGGACTTCGTGCACGTGCTCGTCGATGGACGCATCGTCCAGTCCGGTGACTACACACTCGCCCTGCACCTCGAAGACCACGGCTACGCCGACTTCGTCAACACCGACCTCAACGATGCCCCCGAGCGACCGCTCGCGGGCGCCCCGTCGTCGCGATGAGCCCGACTGCACCTCCGGTCTCGCGCTCCGCCATCGACCGACTCGGCTCGATCGGTGTGCCGACCAAGCGCGACGAGGCGTGGCGGTACGCCCCGCACCGCAAGCTCGCCGAGCTGGTCTTCGGTCCGTCGCAGGGCTCGATCGACGAACTCGGCTTCGATCTCGACGAGCGCCTGCCGTCGCTCGATGGTCCTCGCATCGTGATTGTGAACGGCGTCGTCGACCAGGAGCGCTCGAGTTTCATCACCGGCGCAGTTGCCGGTGCAGGCGTGTCGTTGACGCCGTTGGCGGGCGCATCGTCCGACCTCGTCGCAACGCAGTTCGAGCGCGCCGGCGACGACGTGACCGATGCCTACCTGGCGCTCAATCTGGCGTACAGCACCGACGGCGTGGTGATCGAGATCGCCGACGGTGTTCGGCCCGAGGTGCCGATCCACGTCGTCACGGTCGTCGTGCCCGGCTCGACCGCCGCGGCAACCAACATGTGGTGCAGCGCCGTGTCGATCCATGTCGGCACGGGCAGCTCGGCAACGGTCGTGGAGACACGGCTGGGCGATGGCGACGATGTCGGCGGGTCGAGTGCCCTCACGAGCGTTCATCTCGGCGACGACGCCACGTTCGAACATGTCGTGGTGCAGGACCTTCGGGCGACGCAGGTCCACCTCGGTCGGGTCGAAGTGACGCTGGGCGAGCGCAGCACGCTGCGAACCCGGTCGTTCAACCTCGGTGCGTCGTACGGCCGGCTCGAATATCACATCGAGCTCGCCGGTGAGGGTGCGGTCGCTGACATGTCCGGGTTGTTCTCCGGTGTCGGTGAGCAGACCCTCGACCAGCAGATCACAGTGGTCCACCTCGCCAAGAACGGCACGAGCCGGCAGTCGTTCCGTGGTGTGCTCGACGACGCCAGCGTCGGTGTGTTCAACGGGGGCATCGACGTGTGCCCCGGCGCCGACGGCACCGACGCCGAACAGTCCAACGACAACCTCCTGCTGTCGAACCGGGCCGAGGTCAACACCCAGCCCCGCCTCGAGATCCTCGCCGACGAGGTCGCCTGCAAGCACGGCGCCACCGTCGGCCAGCTCGACGACACCGCCCTGTACTACCTGCGTTCGCGTGGCATCGCTGCCGACGACGCACGGCGCCTGTTGATCCGCGGGTTCGCCGACCAGGTCGTCGACGATGTCGGCATCGACGCAGTTCGCTCGTGGATCAGCCACCGACTCGGACACGACGATGACTGATCCCGACGCAACGACCAGCGACCAGTCCGTCGGCGAACCAGCCGTCGGTGAATCGGCTGTCGGCGTCGGCGTGCGCAAAGGGTTCGCCCTGCCGCGCGACTGCGAGGTCACGATCGTCCCAGCGGGCCACCGGACCACGTTGCCCAAGGGCGAGCGGGTCACGTTGATGCAAGCGCTCGGCGGCACCGCCACCGTCAAGACCCGCGAAGGCGAGATGGCGCGCGTGAGCCGCAGCGACTCGATCGAGTTCGGCTTCATCGACGCTCCCGTTGCTCCGGACGCTTCCGATGGCGGCGACGGGACGGTGTCGAACGACGAGCCGTTCAGCGTCGACAAGGTGTGGGAAGCGGCCACGACGGTCTACGACCCCGAGATCCCCGTCGACATCGTCGAGCTCGGTCTCGTTTACCGCGTCGACGCCGAGCAGGTGGCGAGCGGCGGCTGGCGCGTCGAGGTCGACATGTCGGTGACCGCGCCGTTCTGTGGGATGGGCGACATCCTGCGCCAGGATCTGCACGATGCCGTTGCCGCGCTGAACGGTGTCGACGAGGTCGAGGTCAAGCTGGTCTTCGACCCGCCGTGGACCGCATCGCGTCTGTCCGACGTGGCGCGACTCGAACTCGGCATGATGTGATCGCCCGCTAGGTTCGGGCGGATGACTGACTCGCTGCATCGCAACGTGGTTCGGGTGGTCGACGCCGGCGCGGCGATCGGGCTCGATGTGCGGCCCGTGCGGTTCCCCGAGGGGACCAAGACTGCGGTCGATGCGGCAGCGGCGATCGGCTGCGACGTGGGCCAGATCGTCAAGAGCCTGATCTTCGAGGTCGACGGCGGGGTCGTGCTCGCGTACGTCAGCGGATCGAATCAACTCGATGAGACGAAGCTGGCGCTGGCCGCCGGCGGAGCCGTCTGCAGCCGTGTCGACGCCGACACCGTGCGGGCTGCGACCGGCTTCCCGATCGGTGGCGTGCCCCCGTTCGGCCACGACACCGCACTGCCCGTTTTCATCGACCCGGATCTGCTGCAGTACGACACCGTCTGGGCAGCGGCGGGGACCTGGCACGACGTGTTCTCGTTGACGCCCCAGGAGCTGGTATCGGCCAGCAGCGGCGTCGTCGTCGAGCTGGCGAGGTCCTGAGGTGTTCGAACGGTGGCGACGTAGCTCGGCACCCGAGCGGCCTGTCGACCCCTGGGTCGAGATCCTGGCCTTGCTGTTCCCGAACGGCCTCGACGATATGCAGCACCATCTCGTCCGCCATGCGATCGGCGACTCGCCGCCCACGTTGGCCGCAGCGCGCCGTGCGCTCGGTGCGCTCGATCAGCAGACCAGTACCTCACCGGTGATGATCCGGTGGGGTCCCGACGACCTTGACGTCGTCGATGTCGAGGGCGTGAAGATCGCGCTCGACCGGGCCGATGCGTCGGTGTCGGTGCAGATCGCGGAGGGTTCCTACGAGCCGCACGTCGCGGCAACGCTCGACCGGTTGCTCGGCGCTGGTGATGTGTTCGTCGACGTCGGCGCCAACGTCGGCTACCACTCGTTTCGTGCATCGCCGCGCGTTGGCGCCGATGGTCGAGTGATCGCCGTCGAAGCCAACCCCGAGAACGCCCGATTGATCGCTTGGTCGATTGCGATCAACTCGTTGACGAACGTCGAGTTGGTTCCCCTCGCGCTGGCATCGAGTCGTGGCTACGTGAACTTCGGCACGCACGTCGGCTCGAACGGTGGCTTCCTTCCCGACGACGACGACACCACGGGTTCAGGGAGGGGCATGATCGTGCCGACCATGGCGCTCGACGACCTCGGTCTCGACCACGTGTCTGTGGTGAAGATCGACGTCGAGGGCGCCGAGGCCATCGTGATCGACGGTGCGTGCGCGACCATCGAGCGCCACCGACCGACGTTCGTCATGGAGTTCTCGCAGGAGATGACCACTCGCGTGTCGGCGAGGAGCCCGCACGAGCACCTCGCCCGGTTCGTCGACTGGGGGTACTCGATCTCTGTCATCGACCGATCCGCCGGCTCGCCGATGGCGGCGGCGTCGGTCGACGAGCTGCTTGCCGGCTGGGGCGACTTCCTGCGGATCGAGGATCTGCTCCTCACCCCGCTCGAACGCTGAGCACAGTTCCTCGCGCACGGGTCTTGCGGAACCACCGATTCGGCGGCGGCTGACCGTCAGGCGCGGTCGAGGGCGTCGGCGAGCGTGTTCCACCCGAGCACGGCGCACTTGATGCGCACCGGGAACTTGACGACACCCTGCAACGCTTCGAGATCGCCGAGATCGATCTCGTCGTCGCCCGGCTGCGACTCGACGTCTTCGAGGCCCATCATCGACCGGAAGCGGCGGATCATGGCCCTGGCCTGCGACACCGGCTTGCCGATGACGACCTGGGTCATCATCGACGCGGACGACTGGGAGATCGAGCAGCCCTGGCCACTGATCTTCACGTCGCTGACCACGGCGTCGTCGCCTTCGCCGTCGACGAGGAGGTACAGCGTGATCTCATCACCGCACAGCGGGTTGTGGCCACGACTCTCGATCGCCGGCGGCGATTCGAGTTCGCCACGGTTCCGCGGCGTGCGGTAGTGGTCGAGGATGATCTCGCGGTAGAGGTCGTCGAGGCCCGGCATCAGAACCCGAAGATATCGCTTGCACCGTCGAGCGCATCGGCGAGAGCGTCGACGTCGTCGGTTCCGTTGTAGAGATAGAAGCTCGCCCGAGTGGTCGACTGCACGCCGAGTACCTGCATCAGGGGCTTCGCGCAGTGATGGCCGGCGCGCACGCAGACGTTGCGTTCGTCGAGGATCTGACTCACATCGTGTGGATGCAGATCACGGAACGCGAAGCTCAACACGCCGCCGCGCACGGCAGTGTCATCGGGCCCGTAGATGGTGATGTCGTCGCCGAAGCGAGCGTTCAACGTGTCGAGCGCATAGCGCGTGAGGTCGATCTCGTGCGCGCGGACGGAATCCATGCCCAGGTCCTCGAGGAACTCGACTGCGGCGCGCAGCCCCACGGCCTCGGTGATCGGCGGCGTGCCGGCCTCGAACTTCGCCGGCACCGGGGCGGTGGTGTACCCGTCGAGTGTGACCGTGTCGATCATGTTGCCGCCACCGAGGAAGGGTGGCATTGCGTCGAGCAGTTCCATGCGTCCCCACAACATGCCGATGCCCGATGGGCCGCACATCTTGTGGCTGGAGAATGCCACGAGGTCGGCACCCCACGCTTGCACGTCGGTGACGTTGTGTGGCACGTACTGGCAGGCGTCGACAACGGCAAGTGCACCCGCGTCGTGGGCGGCGGCGCACAGCGCAGTGACGGGCGGGATCGTGCCGAGCACGTTGCTCATGGCAGTGAACGAGAAGACCTTGGCGCCATCGAGGAGTTGGTCGAGGTTGGTCAGATCGAGTTGGCCGTCGGCGGTGAGGGGTACCCAGCGGATCTCGATGCCGCGCTCGTCGCGCAGCATCTGCCACGGGACGATGTTGGCGTGGTGCTCCATGTGGGTGAGCACGACCACGTCACCTTCGCCGAGGTTGGCGACACCCCACGAGCGGGCGATGAGGTTCATCGACTCGGTCGCGTTCTTCGTGAAGATCACTTCGTCGGGGCTGGCAGCGTTGATGAAGCGGCCAACGGCACGTCGGGCACCCTCGTACGCCTCGGTGGCCTCACCGGCGAGGCGATAGGAACTTCGGTTGATCGGCGCGTACGAGGTTTCGAGAAACTCGGTCATGGCGTTGATGACCTGGCGTGGCTTCTGCGATGTGTTCCCCGAGTCGAGGTACACGAGCGGCGCGCCATCGATCTGACGCGACAGGATGGGAAACTCCTTGCGCACCGTTTCGAGGTCGAACGTCATCAGGCTCCTCATTCTACCCCCGCCACGAATTCTCCCTATGGCCGTAGGAGAAATTCCCAGGAGACGCTGGGCATTCCAAGCGGAATAGTTCTCAGCAGGTGAGAACTATTCCGCACAGAACCGAACGAAGGATTCAGGCGGTGCGTTCGATGTGTTTGGCGACGAGGTTTTCGAGGGCTTCCTGGTTGCCGCTGGCGCGGGTCGGCTCCTTGTCGGTGCCGAGCTGGGCATCGTGGAGCTGCTGGAGCGTGACGTTGCCCGCGAGGATGTCCTGCTCGGCGGCCCAACCCGCATAGCGGTCCTCGCGTCGACGGTCGAGTTCACCGTCGTCGATGATCGCCGCGGCCGCAACCAGTGCTCGGGCCATCGTGTCCATCCCGCCGATGTGGGCGTGGAACAGGTCGTTGCGGTCGCTCGACTGGCGGCGCAGCTTGGCGTCGAAGTTCATCCCACCGGTCGTGAATCCGCCACCGCGGAGGATCTCGAGCATGCCGAGCGTCATCTGCTCGACCGACACGGGGAACCGGTCGAGGTCCCAGCCGAGGCGATCGTCTCCGGCGTTGGCGTCGATCGATCCGAAGATTCCCGCCGTGAACGCGGTGGCGATCTCGTGGGCGAAGTCGTGGCCGGCAAGCGTGGCGTGGTTCACCTCGATGTTCACCTTGACCTCGTTCTCCAGGCCGTACCTCTGCAAGAAGGCGTGCACGGTCGCGACGTCGTAGTCGTACTGGTGTTTCGTCGGCTCGAACGGCTTCGGCTCGATGAGGATCGCTCCCTCGAAACCAATCGCATGCTTGTGTTCGATCACCATGTTGAAGAACCGTCCGAGCTGATCGAGCTCACGGCGCATATCGGTGTTGAGCAGTGTGTCGTAGCCCTCGCGGCCGCCCCACAGCACGTAGTTCTCGCCACCGAGGCGCTTGGTGGCGGTCATGCAGTGCGCGACCTGCGCGGCGGCGTAGCGGAACAGGTCCGGGTCGGGATTGGTCGCGGCGCCGGCCTGGAACCTCGGGTTCGAGAACAGGTTCGCCGTGCCCCACAGCAGCCGGACGCCGGTGCGCTCCTGGTGGCCGGCGGCGAGCTCCACCATCTCGTCGAAGTTGCGGCACGACTCGGCGAACGTCGAACCCTCGGGCGCGATGTCACGATCGTGCAAGCAGTAGAACGGCGCACCGAGCTTTTCGAGGAACTCGAAGGCGACCTCCATCTTCTCCTTCGCCGCGGCCATCGGATCGCGGCCGGGCTCGAGCCACGGACGATCCAGTGTGCCGGCGCCGAAGATGTCGATGCCCTCGGAGTTGAACGAGTGCCAGTACGACACGGCGAAGCGCAACTGCTCGGCCATCGTGCGGCCCGCGACGACGCGGTCGGCGTCGTACCAGCGGAAGGAGAGCGGGTTGTCCGACTGCGGTCCTTCGAAGCGGATGGTGTCGATGTCGGGGAAGAAGTCGTTGCTCATGGCGGGCGCGTCCTGTACTCGGTCTGTTCGCACATGACCTCGAGTCATATGCAATGGGATGTTTGTTGACAAGTATGACAAACCTCGATCTAGAGTGCAACCATGACGTCAGCAGCTCGAACGCCGCAGTTGAGGCGGTCGAATCTGGCACTCGTACTCGATCAGTTGCGCCGGCGGGGAACGTGCTCGCGGTCACAACTCGTCGCGGCAACAGGGCTGACCCGAAGCGCGATCGCCGGTCTCGTCGGCGAACTCGAGGCACTCGGGCTCGTCGTCGAAGCACCGTCGGTGTCCGAGGGTCGACCCGGTCGACCGTCACCCGTCGTGCGGGTCGACGACCGGTGCGTCGTTGCGCTCGCCATCGAGATCTTCGTCGACGAGATCGGTGCCGCATTCGTCGCACTCGACGGCTCGATCGTCAACTCGGTGCGAGCGGCGCGGCCGCGAACGCGAGTCGCAGTCGCCGAGACAGTCGCCGACGTGGCGTCGCTGGTCGACCGATTGGAGGCACAGATTCCGCCGCATCAGCATGCAGGTCACCAGGTGATCGGGTGCGGCGTGTCGGTGCCCGGTTTGGTCCGCGATGTCGACGGTGTCGTCGTGGCGGCACCCAACCTCGGCTGGATCGATGTGTCGCTTGCCGAATCGCTGGCGTCCGTACTCGGCCGGGGTATTCCGATCCACGTCGGCAACGACGCCGACCTCGGCGCCCTTGCCGAATCACGCTTCGGTGCGGGTGTCGGCTCCGACCACATGATCTTCGTGTCGGGCGAGGTTGGCGTGGGTGGTGGGCTCGTCGCTGCCGGTCGGCCGGTCGTCGGGCACCTGGGGTTCGCCGGCGAGATCGGCCACCTTCCGGTGAACCCCGAGGGTCGGCGGTGTCGTTGTGGATCGATCGGCTGCTGGGAGACCGAGGTCGGCGAATCAGCGCTGCTGGAACGAGCCGGCCTCGACCCCGACGGCGGGCGCAGCGCGGTCGAGGAACTGCTCGACCGCGCCGCCACCGGGGATCAACGTGCAGCGAATGCGCTGACGTCCGAGGCCCGCTGGCTGGCGATCGGGATCGCCGGGCTGGTGAACGTCTTCGATCCCGACACCGTGGTGCTCGGCGGCCTCTTCGCACGAATCCTTCCTGCACTCAGAGAGCCACTCGACGCCGAACTTGCGGACCGTCGTTACCTCGCAGCACGCCGAGATGTCGCCGTCGTCGGTGCGGCTCTCGGCCCGCAGGCGGTGACGGTCGGCGCCGCCGAGCTGGCATTCGGCCCGTTGCTGGATGACCCGGCCGGTGTGATGAGTGCGGCCGTCGCCTGACCGTCAGCCCTTGACCGTCATTCGGCGATCGTCATGGCCCGATCGGGACGAAGGAGGAACGGTGTCAGGTGCGCGGCGAGGTTCGAGAACGGCAGTACGTCGGGGTGCAGGTCGATGCCGAGCGTTGCCGTCATGAATCGTCGGCGGGCCTGAACCCGCTGCCACGCGTCTGGGTACGCGGCGGCGAATTCTGCTCGGAGTGATTCGTCGGCCAACGCCACACCGTCTTCGATGTTGGTCGTGAAGTAGGGCGTTCCGGTCGCTGGAATGATGTCGCACTGGAGCGCCATGCCGGAGCGCAACTCGATCGTCGAGCCGGGGAACACCGGAGAGTTGACCCACTCGTCGAGGTGAAGTTGGTGGCCGGGGTTCAGCGAGACTCCGAAGAACGGATCGCCCAGGTGACGATCGACGACGGCCTGCAGTTCGCCGCCGACCTGTCCGACGTGCAGGGCGCCGTACCAGTCGGCGACAGCCTCGAAGTATGGACCAACGAGGCGGTCGACGTAGTCGATGACGCCCTCTGGCAGCTCCTGCGCCTCCTCGACGACGAACCCCGCCCGGCAGTTCAATGCGCCCCAGATTCCGAATGCGATCGTGAACGGGTCGCCGCGTTCGATCGGTCGGTCACCGGGACTCAGTAGGCCGTATCGCGCCCGCGGGCCGGCGCTGAGCATGAGATGGCATGACAGCGGTGCGCCGTTCCACTGGAGCAACCGAGCAGCATCCCGCTCGGTGATGCCGGGTCGCAGACCGGTCAGCACGTTGTGCACGCTGCGCGACGTTTGACACGCCGCCCACTCGAACGCCGCGAGCTGTTCGACCTCGTTGATCACGCGGAGACCATCGGCCGCGTTGATGAGCAGGTCGGTCGCGTTCTCGACGAGCCCGCTCGCGCCCACAGCCGACCGGAGTTCATCGACGAGGAAGGCGGGCACCTCGATGGTCGAGCGGTTCGCGTAGGTCTTCCAGCCGATCACTCCGACTCGATTGCCCGGCTCGATGCCTTCGTCGCGCAGCGTCTCGGCGAGTGGCCGCGAGTCGTCCCGCGCCTGACCCGGCAGGCTCAGGTCCTGGAAGCGGACCGGCCGCACGGTGAGTGGCGCCGCCGAGCCCAGGTCGAAGCATTCGTTGCCGAGCAGGATCGCCGGATCGCCCGTCGCCGCAATGATGAGCATCGCCTCCTCGAACCGTGGGTCGAAACCGGTGAGGTAGGCGATGTTGGCGCTGTGCTCGCGGTCGGCCCACACGACGAGGTGGTCGTACCCACGGCGTTGCATCACCGATCGCAGGTGGTCGAGCCGGCCGGTGAAGATGGATGTCGGCAGCAGCGGCTCGGTCTCGGGCATGCCGAAGTCCGGCAGTGTGATCTCGGCCAGGCGAGCGCGCGATCCGGTCACGTCGTCACTCCGCCGGCTGCCATGGGGTCGCATCGGTTGCACCCCGCTCGATCGTCACGAACTGGTCGGCTCCGACCGTCATCCACGGCCCGGTCTCCCCGTCCGGCCACTGCACGCGGACCTCGGCCTCGTCCGCGTCACCGAGTCCGGTGTGGATCCAGCCGCTCTTGCCGCCGACGTGACCGCCACCGACGGTCACCTCACGGACGACCGTCCGCTCACCCACCCGCACCTCGACCCACGCTCCGATCGCGTCCACGTTCGGCGCCGGTTGCCCGAGCTCGATGGCGAGCCAATGCCCCATGGGCGCGGGTTGGTCGGCGTCGCCGCTGCCGACGTTGCGCCACAGCGACACGTTTGCCTCGCGATGGACGACGACGAGGTCGAGCATCCCGTCGAGGTTGAGGTCGACCAGCGATGCTCCACGGGCCCGGTCGTATCCGACGATGCCCGCCGCCTCGCCACCCTCCACGAACGTGCCGTCCGCTTGTCCGATCAGCAGGTTGCTCGGGTCGCGAGTCGCGTAGTCGGGCTGCGCCTCGACGTTGCCCTTGCTCACGAACAGGTCGACGAGACCGTCGTTGTTGACGTCCTCGAACTCCGGGTGCCACGCCGTCGACGGGAGGACGTCGCCGCCGGCATACGGGCGTTGCGCCGTGACGCCTGCCTTGAGCGCCATGTCCTTGTACGTCGGCTGGGCCGGGTCGTTCTCGAGTGTCTGCAGCTTGTTGTCCCCCTGGCTCGTGAGGAACACCTCGGGATAGCCGTCGCCGGTCAGATCCTGACTGGCGATGCCCATGCCCCAGATCTGCACCGGACGCCAGCCGTCGGCCTCGGTGTACTGGCGTGGCTGCTCGCCCGGCGCGATCCTCCACAGCTGTTCCTGGCCGTCCCGGTAGTAGTTCCGGTCGTTCGAGACGCGTAGATCGCGCCGACCGGAGCGATCCCAGTCGCTGAAGAGCATGGACAGCGTGCAGTAGCCCGGCGTGAGCGGGATCGGCGGGTCGTACGCGTCCCCGGCCGGACGCACGAGCTGGCTGTCGTCGCAGCCCTCCTCGTCCATCATGCGGTAGTTGCCGAATGCCAGCGTGGGCAGAGCGTTCGAGCCCTCCCACGTTGCGCTGAATGCAGTGGTCCACTCGTCGCCCCCGTCGAGTCCGAGTTGCTCGGTGGCGTCCTCGAAGCCGCAGTCGCCGAGTCCGCGCAGCACGACGTTGGCCCCCCGACGTAGGACAGCGAGGTCCGTGAGTCCGTCGCTGTCGACGTCGAGGGGATAGGCACCGGTCACCGCTGTCAGGTCCGTGACCGGCGATGCCACCGGTTCGAAGCGCAGTGCTCCACCCACCTCGCTCTGGTTCCGGTAGAGGGCAGCCGGCTCGGTGCCACCGGCGAAGTAGAGGTCGGCCAACCCGTTGTCGTCACAGTCGAAGGCGGCGACGCCACCGCCGACGAAGTGCTCGTACGCGCCGTCGTACGAATGGTCGATGCCCGAAGCCGTCGTATCGTCGACGAACCGCGGCGCATCGCCGGTGGCGGCCGCCGACGACGAACTGCCGCTGCGCCAGACCACCAGTCCAGCGCCGCCGACGAGGGCAACCACGAGCGCGCCAACGACCAGCCACGTCGACCGCGAGCGTCGGGCGTGGGTCGCGTGATCCTCGGCGGGTACCAGCGGCTCGTCGGACATGCACCGATTGAACCACCTGGCAACGGCCTGCAGGAAGCGCGCCGCTCGTTCTGCAACGCCAACCCACCACACCAGGAACCCCCGGAAGCGATGAGCGGGGAGCCCGGATACCGGCTCTTCGCTCATCGCTTGGTCGTCATGTCGTGTCGGCAACCTTCGAGTGACTTGACGTTCATTCGGATCGACTGCATGCTGTGGCCGATGCCGAGCACCATCCCGTCAGACGTGCGGTCGGATCTGCTCGAATCGCAGGCCGCCGCGTGGCGTCACGTCACGTCACCGGGAGCGTCGTGGACCGGCGCCGAGCGGCGAGCGATCGCCCAGACGGCCATCGCCGCGCTGGACGACACCGATCCGCTGCCCCCATGGGTGTCGCCGACGAGTGTCGGTCGATCCACCTCGACGGACGTTGCGCTGCCCGACGTGGTCGTCGATGCCGTGTATCGGATCGCTCGTCACGCGTCGACGCTCACCGATGCCTGGTACCGGGACCAACTCGAGCGAGGCATCGATGCGTTCGCGTACGTCGAAATGGTCGGGGTCGTCGTCGCGGTCGCCGCCGTGGACGGATTCTTCCGTTCGGCGGGGCTCGATCGCCCGCCGCTCCCGGAGGCGGAGCCCGGTGAACCCCACGGGCGTCATCCGCAGGTCGAGCCGGCCACGTTGAACTGGGTGCCGGTGGCAGCCCCCGCGGATCGGGTGGCCGCCGTCGTCCAAGGGCTCAGTGCCGCGCCGGCGGAGTGGGACAACGTCTGTCGACTCGCCGCCGCGCAGTACATCCCGGTCCACGAGATGGGCGAACTCGGATGGAGTCGGGGCACGCTCAGCCGAGGCGAGATGGAGTTGGTCGCGGCCCGCCTGTCAGCGGCCCGCGAATGCTTTTTTTGAACGACGTCCCACACGATGATGCTCCGTGCGAGCGTCAGCCACCAGCCACCGGATCCGGACACCGCCGATGAGGTCGAGTCGCGCACGCAGATCCTGGAACAGTTCGTCGCCGCAGTGGTCGGTGACGATCCGGCTGTTGCGGTGGACGCCCGTGCGATGCTCGTCGACCGACTCGGTCCGGACTGGTTGATCGATGTCTGCGCGGTGATCGCGAACTTCGAGATGATGACCCGCCTCGCCGACGCCACCGGCGCCCGTCTTCGTCCCGAGCAGATCGAGGCGGCCGCATCGATCATCGACGACCTCGGACTCGACGCCTTCCCCTCCGCCAGGAGATGAAGTCCGCCAGGAGATGAGGTCCGCCAGGAGATGAGGTCCGGCGTCAGCCGCCGCCGGCCAGTGGCAGTTCGTCGACGTTGAGCCACCGGTCGCCCGTTGCCCGGCGCAGCGCGAAGGTCGTGGCGAACGGCTTCGATGTCTGCGTCTGCAGGTTCCCGTCCGCGTCGTACGTCTCGGTTGTCTGCATGCCGTGGGACTCGAGGCCGAGGCTCAAGCCGTCCTGTCTGCCGAAGGGGACGAGGAGCGTCACGTGGACATCGTCGATCGCGTAACGATCGACCACCGTGGCGCCGGTGGCGGCGGCCTGGTCGAGCCGGGCCCGCATCGCGTCGAGCCGGTCGCCGTGATCGACCGCTTCGAGAATCGATGCGTCTCCACGGAGCAGCGCCTGGTTCTCGAGTTCCAGGTTCTCTGCCAGCGTCAGGACGATCGCCTGCGCTCCTGGCCCGGCGATCTCGTGGTTCCAGTCCAGCACGCCCTGCTCGACGGTGATCGTCGGGAAGGTCGCTGGGTCGACCTGGTGGGGGACGCGACCCAGTACGTCGTCCGATCCGAGTCCGATGACGCCTTGCGCCGAGGATCCGGCGGCGACGACGCCGACCCCGAGGAACACCATGAGCGAGGCGATCAGCCCCACTCGAACCGCCGGTCGAAGCATCGAAGCACCGGGCTGGCGGCCGACCGCGAGGCGGCGCGCGAACAGGCCGAGGGTGTCGTCCGCCGCCCCCGGCGCCGGCACGAGCCGGTCGAGGAGCGGACGGGCAGCGCACATCACGACCAGACCGCCGAGCAGGGCGACCTTCGTGCCGAACTCGTCGGTCTGCGGCGCCATCATGAGCGTGCACGCCACCGCCACGAGGAAGCCGAACAGGACACGGCCCACGCGGCCGGACGGCACCGTCTTCGGGTCGGTGATCATGAAGAACAGGAAGATCAGCAACTCCGGCGAGAACATGATGACCCGCCAGTAGTCGAACCCGCTGACGGGGGTGAACGCCCACCGCGCCGTCATGCTGTGACCGGAGGCGGCCAGGATCCCGAGCCCGACCGCCAGGGTGATCCAGAACGTGCCGGCGACCGCGAGGAGGCGCAGGCGCCGAGTGATCAGCAACCCGCCCACCAGGATCACGGTGTAGGCCGCGATCATCCAGCTGTGCAGCGGCGCCCACCAGAAATCGAGCGGTTCGACCCGGGTGCTGCCGAGCACGACGAACGTGACCACCAGGCCGAGGTTCGACGGGTTGAACAGGTGCGAGCCCCGATAGCGGATCAGGTACTTCGTCAGCAGAGAGAACGCGGCAACGCCCGCCAAGATGTACCACGCGTGGGTGCTCCACGTGTCGTTCGGAGGTGTTCCGGGTACGCGCAGGATCAGCGCGATGCCGCTGCCCGTGAGCATTGCGCTCGCCGGCCAGACGAACGAGCGGGTCCTTCGGAACGTGATGATCACTTCGATCACCGCCGCTGTCAGGATCGCCGACAGGATCTGCGGGACGCTGACCCAGAAGTTGAGGCCCAGCTGACCGAGCGTGTGGATGGTCAGGACGACGGCGGCCACGTGCAGCCGGGGATCGCGGATCTTCGGCAGGATCACCGGGTAGGCGTTCGAGCCGATTCGCAGCATTCGACCGACCGTCACCGCGCCGACGGGCTCCTGGCCGTTCGGGCTCAGCGTGGCACCGGCGGTCGCCGATCGCGGCGCGTGCAGTACTGGCCCTCCCATCGGGCCGCAGGTTACTACGGCCGCGGTTTCGCTAGGTTCCCGACCATGCGTGAACCTGTTTCCCTGTGGCGCCGGGCCGCGGGCCCGCTCATGGTGGTGGCCCTGGCGGCCGGCGTCGTGCCGGCCTGCTCGTCGGACGACGCCCCTGCCTACGCGGTCGAAGACTGCACCCGTCGCGATCTCGGTGACCCATCCGTGGCGCGGGTGTGGGACGAGACGCTGCTCGAACTCATCCGCGAGGTCATCCCGGCGCCGACGGTCCACGCGCGGAACCTGTTCCACACGTCCGCAGCGATGTGGGACGCGTGGGCTGCCTACGACCCGGACGCGGACGGCTACTTCGTCACCGAGAAGCAGACGGCCGACGACGTGACGGCCGCTCGGGAGACGGCGATCAGCTACGCCGCCTACCGGCTCCTGCTCTGGCGCTACGGGACGGTGTCGGACCTTGCGGCCGCCCCCGACGAGTTGGATGCCGTGATGGCATCGCTCTGCTACCGAACCGACTACGAGTCGACCGACGGCGACGACCCGGCGGCACTCGGCAACCGGATCGCCGACGCCGTCATCACCTACGGCAGCACCGACGGCGCGCTGGAGGACGAGCGTTACGTCGACAGCTCGTTTCAGCCGAAGAACGAACCGATGGTCGTCGCTGATCCCGGCACGGTGATGGCAGATCCGAACGCGTGGCAGCCGCTGTCGCTCGGCGAGCAGATCGCGCAGAACGGCCTGCCGATCCCGGGCAAGGTCCAGACGTTCATCGGCCCGCAGTGGGGGTTCGTGACCCCGTTCGCGCTCGAGCCGTCACCGACCGGTACGCCGATCGATCCCGGTCCGCCACCGCGTCTCGGTGACCCGGCGACCGACGACGACTTCAAGCAGGCTGCCCTCGAAGTGATCCGGTACAGCTCCGAACTCGACCCGTCCGACGGTGTGGAGGTGGAGACCTCGCCGGGTGCGTTCGGCGACAACACGCTCGGGACGAACGACGGCAGCGGGCACGTCGAGAATCCGGCGAACGGCGAGCCGTACGAGACGGTGACCGCGCTCCGGGCGGACTTCCAACGGGCGGTTGCCGAGTACTGGGCCGACGGCCCGAAGTCGGAGACGCCGCCGGGCCACTGGAACCTGATCGCCAACGAGGTCCAGGATGCACCCGGCTTCGAGCGCCGTATCGGTGGCGAAGGCCCCGTCGTGGATCCGCTCGAGTGGGATCTGAAGACCTACCTCGCCCTGAACGGTGCCGTGCACGACGCGGCCATCGCAGCGTGGGGACTCAAGGGTTACTACGACTCGGCGCGGCCGATCTCGATGATCCGCTACATGGGTGGCAAAGGTCAATCGACTGACCCAGCCGGGCAGGCGTACGACCCGGAGGGTCTGCCGCTGGAGCCTGGTCTCGTTGAAGTGATCACCCCGGAGTCGAGCGCGCCCGGACAACGGCACGAGGAGTTGGCGGATCACGTCGGCGAGGTTGCCGTCTGGTCGTGGCTCGGATTCCCCAAGGACCCGAAGACGCAGACCAGCGGTGTGGGGTGGAGGCTCGCGATCGACTGGGTTCCGTACCAGCGTGAGACGTTCGTGACACCCGCGTTCGCCGGCTATGTATCCGGCCACAGCACGTTCAGCCGAGCGGCTGCCGAGGTGCTGACGGCGATGACCGGCAGTGAGTACTTCCCGGGGGGCTTGGCCGAGCGGACGACTCCGAAGGGCGAGTTGCTCCACGAGGAAGGTCCGACCCAGGACGTCACCGCGCAGTGGGCGACCTACTACGACGCCGCCGACCAGGCAGGCATCTCGCGGCTCTTCATGGGCATCCACATTCCGCAGGACGACTTCGAGGGACGGAAGATCGGAGCCGAGGTCGGAACCGGTGCGTGGGCGCTGGCCCAGCGGTACTTCGATGGCACCGCTCGCCAGTAGATCGGACGGCCATTTGGGGACGAAGGTCCTTTGCCGAGGCCGCCACGAGGTGTATGGTTCGACTCGCTCGCAGCTCATCGTGAACAGCGGGTGAACAATTCCTTGTAACCATCTTCCTGAGGGGGAGTAGCACATGAAAGTACGACACGTGGCATCCGTTGCCATCGTTGGCGGGTTGATCCTTGCCGCATGCGGCAGCGACAGTGACTCGTCGAGCGACGGCACCACCGCCAGCGCCGGCACCGAAGCGACCGCCGGCACCGACGCTCCCACCGGCACCGACGCCGCCGGTGGCGGTGGCGACTGCGTCGTCGGCGTCTCCTGGAACAACTTCCAGGAAGAGCGCTGGGCCAAGTTCGACGAGCCGGCCATCAAGGCGGCCGTCGAGGCCGGTGGCGGCAGCTACATCTCGAACGACGCGAAGTCGTCGGCAGAGACGCAGGCCACCAACGTCGAGACCCTGATCTCACAGGGTGCCAACGTCGTGGTGGTCCTCGCGCAGGACGGCGAGGCCATCATCCCGTCGGTGCAGGCAGCGACCGATGCCGGCGTCCCCGTCATCGCGTACGACCGTCTGATCGAAGATCCCAAGGTGCTCTACCTCACGTTCAACAACCAGCTCGTCGGCGAGATGCAGGCTCAGGCACTCTTCGACATCATGCCCACGGGCAACTGGGCGATCATCAAGGGCAACGCAGCCGACGCCAACGCCGACTTCCTGCGCAGCGGCGCCGAGAAGGTCATTGGTGACGCGGTCAAGGCCGGCGACATCAAGATCGTCGGTGAGGACTACACCGACAACTGGGATCCCGCAAACGCCCAGGCGACCATGGAGGGCTACCTCACCGCTGAGGACAATGCCATCGATGTGGCCCTCGTGCAGAACGACGGCATGGCCGGTGGCGTCATCGCCGCACTCGAAGCGCAGGGCCTCGCCGGCCAGGTGCCCGTGTCCGGCCAGGACGGTGACCAAGCAGCGCTGAACCGTGTCGCTCTCGGCACGCAGGCGGTGGACGTCTGGAAGGACGCTCGCGTGATCGGCCAGACGGCCGGTGAGTCAGCGATCGCACTGTGTGCCAATCCGGATCCGGCCGCACTGGCCGGCGCAGCGTCGTTCACGACGCCGGGCGGCAACGACGTCAGTGCCATCATCCTGGATCCGATCCCGATCACGCAGGACAACCTCGATGTGGTTGTCGATGCCGAGTGGATCAGCACGGATGATCTCTGTCAGGGAGTCGAAGCCGGCTCCGTGGCGGCATGCCCCTGATCGTCGACTGACGACGAACACCCCGTAGTGGGAGTGGGCCCCCCCCCCCCCCGCGGGGGCCATAAGGAAGACGGTGAAACAGATTTTTGATAAACAGGAAGGATGAAGGAAAAAAA
>JANPCI010000111.1:0-3194 GCA_031430875.1 Actinomycetes bacterium
CGAACGAACTGCTCGTCGATGTCGACACGCTGCGCTCACAGGTGCGCGAGAAGTACCGCGACGTCGCGATCGATCCACACGGCGTGCACCACTTCCACACCGGCCGCCCCCTTGCGAGGCGACTCGGCTACGACGATGCCGTCGTCGATGGCCTCCCCGATCGTGCGGTCGAGTCGTTTGCGGGGGTGGGCAACCCGTTCTCGCTGCAGCGCATCGAAGCAGGCTCCAAGGTTGTCGATGTCGGCTCCGGCGCGGGGTTCGACACGTTCATCGCCGCGACGCAGGTCGGACCGTTCGGTCGGGTGATCGGCATCGATATGACACCCGAAATGCTGGCCAAGTCACGCGCCACCGCCGCACACCTCGAGTTCGATCACGTCGAGTTCCGCGAGGGCCTCGCCGAGACCATGCCCGTCGACGACGGGTGGGCCGACGTGGTGATCTCCAATGGCGTCCTCAACCTGTGCGCCGACAAGCAAGCCGTGTTCGCCGAGATCTTCCGTGTGCTTCGCCCAGGCGGCACGCTGCAGTTCGCCGACATCGCCAACGGCCGTCCCGTCCCGATCGAAGCGGTACGCGACGTCGACCTGTGGACCGGTTGAATCGCCGGAGGGCTGCCCCGTGCGGGCTGGCAACAGATGCTCGAAGACTCCGGGTTCGAACACGTCACCATCGGACCAGCGGTCGACACCTTCGGCGACGCCACTGGCGAAGCGAACGCACGCTCATTCGAGGTGTACGGCTACGCCTTTCTCGCCCACCGGACAGCAACAACCGGATTTGCCTGAACGCGTTCCGAAAGCCTGAACGCGTTCTGAGAAGATGGTGCCATGTCGACGGAACGTCGGGTCACGGTCGTAGTGGTGGGCGGTGGGCACAGCGGGCTGGCGATGAGCAAGTGCCTGTCGGATCGGGGCGTCGATCACGTCGTATTGGAACGAAGTGAGGTGGCGAACTCGTGGCGGACGCAGCGTTGGGACTCGTTCACGATGCTCACGCCGAACTGGCAGGCTCGGCTGCCGGGTCAGGCGTACGGCGGCGACGATCCGGATGGCTTCATGACCGGCGCCGAGGTCGTGGGCTTCATCCAGACCTATGCCGACACGATCGGGGCGCCGGTCGAGGCCGGCACCACGGTGACCACCATCCGACCGACCGACGGCGGCTATGACGTCGTCACCGATCAGGGCACGTGGCGCTGCCGGTGCGTGGTGTTGGCCGGGGGCGCCTGCAACCTTCCCAGCATTCCGGACATCGCTGCGGCGGTGTCGGCGGGCATCGACCAGGTCAACCCGCTCGAGTACCGACATCCGGATCAGCTCGCCGACGGTGGCGTCCTCGTGATCGGGGCCGCCGCGACCGGACTCCAGCTCGCGGAGGAAATTCATGCGTCGGGTCGACCGGTCACCTTGTCGGTGGGCGAGCATGTTCGGATGCCGAGGACGTACCGGGGCGCCGATATCCAGCACTGGATGGAGGCCATCGGGCGACTCGACGAGCGTTACGACGAGGTCGACGACGTCGTCAAGGCCCGCAAGGTTGCGTCGCCACAACTCGTCGGCACCCCTGAGCGTCGAACCCTCGATCTCAATTCCGTCACGGCAACGGGCGTGCAACTCCGGGGTCGGCTCGGCGCCATCCGCGACGGGGTCGCGATGTTTTCGGGTGGGTTGCGAAACCACTGCGCGTTGGCCGACCAGAAGCTCAGCCGCCTGCTCGACGACATCGACGAGTGGATCGAGAAGCAGGGACTGGACGCCGACGTCGGGCCGGCTGAGCGCGACGAACCGACTCGGGTCACGCGAGGTGCTCCGCTGACGCTCGACCTGAGCAGCGGGGAGATCACGACGATCGTCTGGGCAACGGGATTCCATCCCGATCTCTCCTGGGTCGACCTCCCCGTTTTCGACTCCTCCGGCCATCTCCGCCATGACGGCGGCGTGGTCGATGCTCCCGGCGTGTACTTCCTCGGCGCTTCGTTCCTCCGCCGACGGAGGTCGAGCTTCCTGCATGGTTCCGTCGATGACACCAGAGATCTTGCCGACCACCTCGTCGGTCATCTCGCCGACCCTCTCGCCGGCCCCGGTTGATCAGCGCTTCGTGCCGATGTAACCGAACAGCTGAACCTCACCGCGCAGAGCGAGGCCGTCGCGTACGTGTGTAGCGGCGAGATCGGTCGCCCGGTTGAGGAACTCCTCCTCGCCGATGCTCTGGATCGCTTCATAGGCAGGGCCGGTCGCCGCGAGTCCGCGGGCGAACGTCTCCGGGTCGGAGAACTCAAAGACGAACGGGATCTCGAACCGTTCGGCGACGTCGAAGCCACATGCATCGAGGAATGCCTCGCCGACGCCCGGTCGCCCCAACGAAACCATGTCGGCCTGATGCTGGACCTTCTCGTCGGTCGCCCATCGGAATGGTGCCATCATCCACGCCCCGGGAGATTTGCCGACGTTGCCCCACACGGTGATGGCCAAACGGCCGCCCGGAACCAGCACACGGTGCACCTCCACCACTGCAGTGGGTGTCGTTCCCCAGATGCCACGAAAACTCGTGACGACGTCGAAGGTCTCGCCGTCCCACGGAAGGGCCTCCATGTCGCCCACCCGGATGTCGCTGTCAGGGTTACGGTCCTTCGCCACGGCGACGAGACGCTGAGAGGCGTCGATGCCGGAGCACGCGGCACCCCTGGCCCTGGCGAGTTCGATGGCCAGCCCTGAGCCGCAGGCGACATCGAGCAGACGGTCGCCGGCGCCGACATCGAGCAGATGCTGAACGGCGACGTACTCGCGGCATGCCGACGGCTCACTCAATGTTGCGAATTCGACAGCTCGGCGTCCCCAACCCTCATCGACCATCTCCCACGACATGGCACATCCCCTCTCGATACCGGCCCGATCGTAGGAGCCGGGGCCGATGTTGTCGACCCTCGACACGACTGCCGAACGGGCGTACCGTTATGGCCCACGACTGAGGGGGTTGGTCACCATGACCGAGGAAATCAACGGCGTACCGTGCGACAAGATGTTCGGAGCGATCGCGAAGACTCGCGAGAACGGAGAACTCGCGCAGTTCCGGTTCTCCGCGAAGAACGACTGGGTCGAGGGGACCGCGAGTCAATCCAGCATCTACGAGTGGTACGGCATGGGAGGCGACCATGAGCACGTACAGGAGTTCACGTTCAAGGCCGACCACCC
>JANPCI010000112.1:0-1988 GCA_031430875.1 Actinomycetes bacterium
GTCGACGGCACCACGCCGTTCCAGCGCCCTTCGGTAACTCGGCCAGGTCTCGGCGAGGCCGTCGACGTCGCCGTCGTACCGACCCTCGACCTCGTCTGGATCCACCAGACCCAGCCGGATGACCGTGAGCGCCTCGATCCATGGCCCGATGGGGTCGCTGTTTCGTCGGCGAGGGAACGACACGAGCTCACCGATGATGCGCCGCACATCGGGCTCGTCGATGGTTCGCCACTTCGTGGCCTGCGGTGCGAACGGTGGGGTGCCGTTGACGATCGCCAACGCAATGGCGTTGAGGGTGCGCACCTGCAGACCCCGCAGATCAGAAGTGCGCTCGACCATCTCCTCCTGGGCCCGCTTGTTGAATGCCACGAGGCTCACAGCGCTGGGCGGCAGATTCCAGTTGGTCAGCAGGTGGCGCGCCCGCTCGGTCAGCACCCGGGTCTTCCCGGACCCCGCCGGCGCAATGATGCGGGCGCCGCCTCCGCGATGCGTCACCGCCGCAAGTTGGTCTGGCCCGAGGTCGGCGTCGGAGCGATTCACACCAGGCGGACGCAGCGACCCGTGCTCGACCGCGACCGCGTGGACGACGGGCACGCCGTCGATCGGATCGGTGTGTCGTACGGGTCCCCCGTCGAGCCACACCGGCGTTCCGTCGGCGAGCGTGATGTCGCCTCCACCATCGGCGGGGGCCGCACCTGCGGCGATCGCCATATCGAGGGCGATCCATGTCGGATGGTCGGGATCGCGGTGATCGACGCTGTTGGCCCACACGAGGTGATGGAGTTCCTCGAGGTCGAAGGCAAAGGTGGCGCCCAGCTCGTATGGCGCCGCCTCGGTCATCAGCATCGGCTCGCGTTCGAACGGGGTGGCCAGCTCGATGACCAGTCGTTCCCTGGCGTGGTGGGCGGCACGCAAGAAGGCGAGTGCATGCGCCGGATCGGTCAGGGTGGTGGCATCGATGACGACGCGCTGACCGTCGGCCCAACTCGCGGGGATGTGCCCGCCCGGATCGATGACGACATGGCGTCCCAGTTGGTCGGGCCCTGCTCCCGCCGGGGCTGCGCCACGCGGCACGTCGCGACTTGGCGCAGCGACGGCGGGTGTCGATTGCGTCGTTCCGGCGGCGTACCCGCCGTCATCGAAGGGCAATGCCTCGGAAGTCGACACCTCCTGGCGGCCTCCGTCGTGCCAGCAACGGCGAACCTCCGCAGGGGTCGCGTGCTCGGAGTTGCAGTACGCGCATGCGATCGCCATCGACCCGACCTTACCTAATCAACAGACCAATCGCACACACGTTCGATCCCCATGAGACGCGGGGTCAGACCCCGCGTCTCATTCACCAGGCGATCTCGGGCCAACCGTAGGTGACGCAGAACCCAGCGCCGTTCACCACCAGGAGCGATGCGATGATCCCGACAACGGCAACCACCCGCGGTCGCGTGCGCCGGATCGAGCCGGGAACCGGCATGTACCAGTCGGGCAGCAGCGCCCCGTCAGCGTCAGGCTGCCCGAACGGCACAGCATCGTCGGGGATCGGCGCATTCGGATCGGCGGCCAGGGCTAGTTCGGCAAGTTCCGCGTCGGTGAACGACTCCATGGCCCGACGGTACATCGCCGTGCGCGCTGACCGGTGGCGTCGCACCATGTTCGCGATTCGTTCACAGATGGTCAGGCGTATGCGGAACCTAAGGTGCAGCAGTGCTGATCGAACAGGCGACTCTCATCGTCGACGACTACGACCGGGCGATCAGCTTCTTTGTCGATGCGCTCGGCTTCGAACTCGTCGAGGATTCGCCGTCGACCACGACCGATGGCCGACCCAAGCGGTGGGTCGTCGTACGACCTCCGGGCGGCGCCACGGGGCTACTTCTTGCTCGGGCTGACGGCGATGAGCAAGCCAACACCGTCGGACGTCAGACCGCTGGGCGAGTGGGCTTCTTCCTCCGGGTGGACGACTTCGACGCCGTCTACGAGCGCATGGTTGCCCA
>JANPCI010000113.1:0-3107 GCA_031430875.1 Actinomycetes bacterium
GGCCGTCGCTCACCGGCCAGCGTCGATGCATTCGAGACCGCCGTGCGAGCCGTGATCGGCCAGCAGGTGTCGGTGGCCGGCGCTCGAACCGTGGCGGGCCGGATCGTCGAAGCGGTCGGTACCCCGATCGATGCCATCGACGCGCCCATCGATGCCGTCAACCGACTGTTCCCGCGCCCCGAGCAACTCCTCGCCGCACCCGATGAGGCGTTCTCGATGCCGCACGCTCGGCGCGACACGATCCGCCGTCTCGCCGACGCGGTCCTCGCGGGCGACGTCGAGTTGCACGTCGGCGCTGATCCGGTCGTCGCCCGCCGGCAGCTCCTTGCGCTCCGCGGCGTCGGGCCGTGGACGGCCGACTACGTCGTGATGCGCGGCCTCGGGCACCCCGACATGTTCCTCGATGCCGACCTCGGCGTTCGACACGCGCTCGTCGCACTTGGCGTCGACGACGATCATGCGCACGGCTGGGCGCCCTGGCGCTCGTACGCGGTGCACCACCTCTGGGCGAGTCTGTCGCCCGCCGATCCACTTGGAAGGACCACTCCGTGAAGACCCCCTCAATGCCCGAAGTCGAACTCGTCTCGACGATCATGGACACGCCGGTCGGCCCGATCACCATCGTTGCGTCAGACGATGGAGTGAGGGCGATCCTGTGGCCCGGCGACGATGCCGGCCGGGTTCCCCTGTCGGCGGTGACCCCCGATCCCGAACATCCGGTGATCGCTGCGACCGTCGTACAACTCGGCGAATACTTCGACGGTGACCGCGAGGAGTTCGACCTTCCACTCGACCCGGTTGGCACCGACTTCCAACAGTCAGCGTGGATGGCGCTGCGGGCAATTCCGTACGGAACCACGGTCAGCTACGGCGAGCAGGCCGCACGGATGGGCGACCGCCGCAAGGCTCGGGCAGTCGGGGCCGCAAACGGTCGGAACCCGATTTCGATCGTGGTTCCATGTCATCGCGTGGTCGGCGCAAATGGGGCGCTCACCGGGTTCGCCGGTGGCATCGATACGAAGGCCTGGCTCCTCGACCACGAACAACGTCACACGGTGCCGGGCCTAATGTGACGCTGACGTGCTGGCACGGGCGTTACGACCGGCCCAGCGTCACACTAGGCCCGGCACCGTGTGACGTTTCAGGCGCGGTTGCGGGCGGCGGCCGATTGGGCCTTGCGGGCGCGTTCGGCTTCCTTCTTGGCGGCCTTTGCTTCGGCGCGCTTGGCCTTGACGGCTGCCTGCTCGTCGTCCGTGCGCTTCTGCGTGTCGATCAGCGGGGCGATCGTGACCTCGTCGGCCTTGGGCAGCTTGACGAGTTCGTCGTTCTTCAACAGGTCGCGGATGATCGCCGAGGCCGGCGCTTCACCGGCCACGGTGGAGGCAAGCATGATGCGGGCCATGGCGACGCCGTGTCGCTCGACGACGCCCGGCAGCACCTCCTGCAGCTGGGCGGTCGACGGGTTGTCGGCGTGGTCGCCGAGTTCAGTGATGCAGTCGGCCAGGCACAGATCGCCCAGCACGGCAGCGATTGCCTCCATGCCGCCGTCGATGCGTCCGGCCTTGACGCTGGCTCGTACGCCGTCGGGGGTGAGCGCGTCGACGAACGACTCGAGCCCCTCACGGTGGTCGTCATCGAGCGCTTCGATCGCCGTGGCGAGCTCCTCGTCGGTGGCGGCCTTGAACGAGCGATCGAGCAGGCCGAGCGCCTGCATCCGGTTCTTCATCTGATTCACGTCGCTCGACGCTATCTGCGCGTCGAGCGAGTCAGCAGCTGACCGCTTCCGTGAGACCGAGAGCACTCCTCCGAGTCGCACGGCACTGATCGGCTAACTTCCTGTCAGCACGCGTTCGTGGGGACGAATCGATCGCGACGACAACAAGGGAGACAACGAATGGCGACAGTGCAGCTCGACAGCATCGACAAGGTGTATGAGAACGGGTTTCATGCGATTCATGATCTGAATCTCGAGATCGCAGACCAGGAATTCCTCGTATTGGTTGGCCCGTCGGGCTGCGGGAAGTCGACGGCGTTGCGCATGATCGCCGGTCTCGAGACGATCACGGGCGGCACGATGCGCATTGGTGATCGCGTGGTCAACGACGTCGAGCCGAAAGACCGTGACATCGCCATGGTCTTCCAGAACTACGCGCTGTACCCCCATATGACGGTGTACGACAACATCGGGTTCGCTCTCAAGCTCGCCAAAGTTCCCAAAGAAGAGATCGACACGCGGGTGCGTAAGGCGGCCGCGATCCTCGAACTGGAGGACAACCTTCAGCGCAAGCCGGGACAGTTGTCGGGCGGCCAACGTCAACGCGTCGCCATGGGTCGGGCAATCGTTCGCCAGCCGGCCGCCTTCTTGATGGACGAGCCGCTCTCCAACCTCGACGCCAAGCTCCGTGTTCAGATGCGTGCCGAGATCGCGGCACTCCAGCGCGAACTCGCCGTCACCACGGTGTATGTCACCCACGACCAGATCGAGGCAATGACGATGGGGGATCGCGTCGCCGTCCTGAAGGACGGGTATCTCCAGCAGGTCGACACCCCGCAGAACCTGTACGACCACCCTGTCAACGTGTTCGTCGCTGCGTTCATCGGCTCGCCGTCGATGAACCTGTTCGAGGCCGACCTCCACCTGACCGGCGACGTCGGCGAGATCACGCTCGGTTCGCACGTGATCGGGCTGCCCTCGGAGTGTCTCGTCAAGGCCCCCCGCTTGCGGGAGTACGACGGCCGTCGGGTGATCATCGGCATCCGCCCGGAGGACTACGAAGACGCGGCGTTCGCTCCTCAGGTACCCGATTCGCAGCGGATTTCGTCCACCGTGTCGCTGATCGAGGCGCTCGGATCGGAAATCATGGTGCACTTCAACATCGACGCACCCACGGTCGACTCCGGCGACCCGGACGCCCTCGAGGAGAAGGCGGGGACCAATCAGTCGAATGCCGTCGGCCGGTTTCACCCGCGCTCGCAGGCCCGCATCGGCTCGCAGATCGAGGTCGCGATCTCGACCGAGAACATGCACTTCTTCGACCCGGAGACTCGCCAGACGATCGAGGGCTGATCAACGACGGGTACCAGACCCATTCGTCACATCGTCAGGG
>JANPCI010000114.1:0-14284 GCA_031430875.1 Actinomycetes bacterium
TCACGGGCCGGACGGCCCTCGTGGCAGACGGCAACGATCTGTTCGGTGATCGGCATCTCGACACCGTACCGGCGGGCCAGGTCGAGCACGCTGGGCGACGACTTGACCCCCTCGGCCACCATGTTGGTCGCCGCGAGAATCTCCTCGATCGACTTGCCCTGGCCGAGCTGCAAGCCAACGCTGTTGTTGCGGCTCTGCTTCGATGAGCATGTAGCGATCAGATCACCGATACCGGCAAGACCGGCAAATGTCACGGGCTCGCCACCCATCGCCACACCGAGCCGGGTCATCTCGGCGAGGCCCCGAGTGATCAGCGTGGCGCGGGTGTTGTCGCCGAACCCCATCCCTTCGGCCATGCCGGCGGCAATGGCGATGACGTTCTTGACCACCCCGGCCACCTCGCAGCCGATCACGTCACGGTTGGTGTACACGCGCAGGCTCGGACGGCTGAAGATGCGCTGGAGTTCGCGGGCGATCGTGTCGTCACCGATCGCCACCACACTCGCGGCCGGCTGACCCGACAAGATTTCCTTGGCCAGGTTCGGCCCGGTCAGTACAGCGACCGGATGGCCCGGCATCGCATCGGTGGTGACCTCGCTCATCCGCTTGAGCGTCGTGCGCTCGAGGCCCTTGGCCAACGACACCACGGGCACCCATGGTCGGATCCATGCAGCCGCCTCGACGGCGACATCTCGATAGCCGTGAGATGGCACGGCCATCACGACCACGTCGGCATGGGACACGGCGTCGGCGAGCGAGTCGGTTGCGCGGAGTTCATCGGGGAGCACGAACGCCGGCAGGTACTCGGGGTTCACCTTTGAGTCGTTGATCTGAGCGGCAAGTTCGGACCGGCGCGACCACAGCACCGTCGGTGTGTTCTCGGCCGCCAGTGCTGCCACCGTGGTCCCCCACGACCCGGCGCCGATCACCGCCACGTTGATGTCGGTGGTCGTCACGTCGAGCGTTTCATCGGCTCGATGTTCATCATCTCGTCCCCCCTCACGGGCCGGTCAACGACCCCTTCACGACGCCGCCACCCTAGTTGGCGACATCCGTCGGACCCACGGCAGCCGAGTCGCGGTGACGCTCTCCTACAGTGGGCCACCGTGCGCCTCGCCGTGTTGATCCCGGTCAAACGATTCACGGCGGCGAAGGGCCGTCTTGCCGGTGTCGTCTCCGATGCCGATCGTGCTGCGCTTGCTCGCTGGATGGCGTCTCGCGTCGTCGATGTGGTCGCCGAGATGCCCACGTTCGTGGCATGTGACGACGACGACGTCGCCGAATGGGCCCGGGAGCGCGGCGCGCAGGTCATCTGGTGTGCCGGCCTCGGTTTGAACGGAGCAGTGGATGATGGTGTCGAACGAATCATCGCCGAAGGGTTCGACCACATCCTGGTCGCCCACGCCGACCTGGCCCGACCCGCAGGACTGCTCGACGTCGCCCGACCCAGCCGCATCACCCTGGTTCCCGACCGCCGCCACGACGGCACGAACGTGATGTCGTTCCCGTCGCCGACACCACTGCGGGCGTCCTACGGTGGCGGCTCATTCTCACGTCACCTCACTCAGGCGCTGGCCTACGACGGGGTGGAACTCGAAGTCCGCTCAGACCCCGACTTGTCCCTCGATCTCGACACCAACCGGGATCTCACCCACCCCCTGATCCGAGAGGTTCTCCCCGCATGGCTGCCAATGAGCCCGGCCAACCCGCGCCGATGAGTCCGGGTGGGGCCCCACTGCACACCTCCACCAATCTCGACACGCCGACGTCGGCGTTAGCGATCGGCGCGCACCCCGACGACGTGGAATTCGGGTGCGGAGGGTTACTGGCGAAATGGGCGGCAGACGGGTGCATCGTGCACCACCTCGTCTGCACCGATGGTTCGAAGGGCACGTGGGATCCCGAGGCCGATGTCGTGGCCTTGGCGGCGCGCCGCCAAGACGAGCAGCGAGAGGCGGCCCGACGGCTGGCGGGCACCGCCGGTGAGGTCAGATTCCTCGGCCGAGTCGACGGCGAGCTCGAGAGCGACCTCACCACGCGCAGTGAGGTCGCCAGGGTGATCCGTGAGCTCCAGCCACAGGTGGTGCTCGGCCACGATCCATGGAAGCGGTACCGCCTTCATCCCGATCATCGCCATGCCGGGCTCTTGGCATGCGACGCGATCGTCGCCGCCCGTGACCCTCACTTCTTCAAGGATCACGGCATCGCGCATCATCGGCCCGACGCATTGCTGTTGTTTGAGGCCGACCAGCCGGACCATGCCGAAGACGTCTCGGAGTTCGTCGACGTGAAGCTGTGGGCGCTCGCTGCGCACGTGAGCCAGTTCGAGTCGACGATGAAAGCGGCCGACGACGGCCAGCTGGCAGCGTTCGACCAGCGCGTTCGCAACCGCCTCGGCGACCTCGGGCGTCCATTCGACATGGATGCGGCCGAAGTGTTCAAGCTCATCGCCGACCTCTGATCCAACACGGGTCCAGACGCGAAACGGGAGGCCCGTAGGCCCCCCGTCAAGGATTCGAAACGCTGATCAGCGCTTGGCTGGCGCCTTCTTGGCTGGCGCCTTCTTGGCTGGCGCCTTCTTGGCTGGCGCCTTCTTCGCTGGAGCCTTCTTCGCTGGCGCCTTCTTCGCTGGAGCCTTCTTCGCTGGAGCCTTCTTCGCTGGAGCCTTCTTCGCCGGCGCCTTCTTCGCCGGCGCCTTCTTCGCCGGCGCCTTCTTCGCCGGCGCCTTCTTCGCTGGCGCCTTCTTCGCTGGCGCCTTCTTGGCCGGAGCCTTCTTCGCTGGCGCCTTCTTCGCTGGCGCCTTCTTCGCTGGAGCCTTCTTGGCCGGAGCCTTCTTCGCGACCGCCATCAGATCACTTCCCGTTGAGGGCGGACTTGAGCGTCGAGCTGGCGCTGAACTTCATCGCCGTCGATGCCTTGATCTGCACCGGTGCCCCTGTCTGCGGGTTGCGGCCGGTACGGGCGCTGCGCTGGGTGGTGCTGAACGAGCCGAAGCCCGGCCATGCGACCTTTTCGCCTGACTTGGTCGAGGCGACGACATGATCGAAGAACGCGCCAAGGGTGCGCTCTGCGTCTGCCTTCGACACATCAGCGGCGGCGGCCACTGCGTCAATCAGTTCTGCTTTGGTTGCCATGAGTCCTCTTTCGGATGGGTGTTGCGTTGCTGTTCCCTCGGCGAGTTGCACCGAGACCGACCCCGCCGCTTTTGGCGGGATATGACCATGAGACCGACGTCAGCACCACGCGTTCAAGCATCAAACATATTGCATCTGCAATGACCTTGTCTGTTGAGCCATGCCGGTATTGAAATTCTTTCGCATCCACCACAGCGCGCGACGGCTGCGCTAGAACACTTCCCGTTGGGTATGACATCCGTTTCAGAGCAAATCCACGAGGCTTCCGCCGAGGAGTGATGGTGACCGACCTGCTTCCGTCCGCTGGCGCACCGACCCCCGATGCCGAACACGCATCATCGGGTCATGACCGGATGAAGGGAGGCCAACGAACACGACTCGTCCTCGACACCTCCGTGTTGATTGCCGATCCGACCTGTGTACTCGAGTTCGTCGACGCCGACGTCGTGATTCCCCTGACCGTCGTGGAGGAACTCGACGGGCTCAAGAGTCGCGTCGACGATGTCGGTCGAGCAGCCAGGACGGCATTGCGCACCCTGGAGGAACTCCGTGTGGCGCACGGTGGCTCGCTCGCCAAACCGGTGCCCACCGGCAACGGCACCGCCACGCTCCAGATCGAGATCAACAACATCCGTAAACACCTTCTCATCGAGCACGGCCTCGACCCGTCGGTGCCCGACAACCGCATCATTGGCGCCGCCATCGGCCAGTCCGACTTCGGCCCGACCACGATGATCAGCAACGACGCAGCGCTGCGCATCAAGGCGGCGCATCTTGGTGTCGATGCCGCCGAGCATCGGCTCACCCGGTCGGATCGTCAGAGCGCAGCCGTTGGATGGTCAACTCTCGAGGCACCGTACGAGGTCATCGACTGCTTGTACGCCGCCGGCGCCATCGCCATCGATGCGGTCACGACCGACACCGCCGTCGAGTTCACCGAGAACGAGTTCGCCGTGCTTCGGTCGGGTTCGCAGTCGGCGCTCGTTCGCGCGGTCGACCACGAGTTCGTCCTGCTGACTCAACACACGCCCGAAGCCTGGGGACTACGTCCCCGCAGCAAAGAGCAGCGATTCGCGCTCGAACTGCTGCTCGATCCCGACATCGCCGTGATCGCCCTCGACGGACGAGCCGGAACCGGCAAGACGATCCTGGCGATCGCCGCCGGCCTCGAGCAAGTTGTCGAGCATGCCCGGTATGAGCGCCTCGCCGTGTACCGGCCGCTCGTTCCTGTCGGTCGTGCCGACGTGGGCTTCCTCCCTGGCGGGCTCGACGAGAAGCTCGACCCGTGGATGGCTGCGATTCACGACGCTGTTGTCGCGCTGACCGACCGCGGCAGCATCAAGGACGCCCGAGACATGGTCGAAGAGCTGACCAACCGCGGCCAGTTGTCGCTCGAGTCGGTCACCTTCTTGCGGGGGCGGTCGCTCCAGCGCCAGTTCGTGGTGGTCGACGAGGCCCAGAACCTCGAGCCGACCACGCTGCGCACCATCCTCACACGGGTGGGCGACGGCACGAAGGTGATCTTCACCGGCGACACGAGCCAGATCGATGCGCCATATCTCGGCGAGTCGAACAACGCGCTGAGCGTGCTCACTTCAGCGTTCGCCGGACAGCAGTGCTTCGGTCACATCACCCTCACGGCGTGCGAGCGCAGCGACGTCGCCAGCCTCGCCGCCGAGCTCCTCTGATCCTGGGCTGACCCCACCAGGGGTCTCTGGCGCGATTGGACCCCGATCGCGACATCTTTCGCAGTTTCGATGATCCGGTTGCACCTTCTGCTCCGAACATTTAGTGTTAATTCTGGCGGTGGTGAGCCAGCCCCCCGGCCCACCACCGCTCTCGACACGTAAGGGAAGTCGCCATGGCCATCGCCGAGCTGTACCGATTCGAGACGCCAACGCCCGACACCTGGCAGGATCTCGCAGCGTGCAAAGGGCGAACGAGACTCTTCTTCCCGCCCAAGGCTGAGCGCCCACAGGCCCGTGCTCGCCGTGAAGCGAAGGCCCAGACGCTCTGCGCCGACTGCCCGGTGTACAACGAGTGCCGAGTGTTTGCCCGCTCCAACCGCGAGTACGGCTACTGGGGCGGCGAGTCCGAGGAAGACCGTCACCTCGCAGGGTTCACCGTGTCTGCACCCATCGGCGTCCGCGCCCGCCTGCAACACGAAGCGAGCTGAGCCCATCGCTCACGACAGCCAACGCGTTGCAATGCGGGCTGTGACACCCACTGTCTAGGGTGGCCGATGTGCCGCTTCCAACGTTCGCCGTCGTCGACCTGGAGACCTCTGGGTTGTCGACGCAACGCAACCGAGTTCTCCAGGTCGGCGTTGTCACCGTCGCCGCCGACGGCACTGTCATCGACGAATGGTCGAGCTTCGTGAAGCTTCGCTGGCCGCTGCAGCGGGTTGGTCCGACCGACATCCACGGCATCACCCGCCGACAGCTCAAGAATGCTCCGCTGCTCGGCGACACGCTCGACGAACTGGGAAGTCGTCTCGAAGGCTCGGTTTTCACTGCGCACAACGCAGCATTCGACGCCGCCTTCCTTGCCCGCGCCACCCGGCGTCGGCCAGCCGACGACCCACTACGCGTCGGCCTCAACCCGCTGTTGTGCACGCTACGTATGTCTCGGCGGCTCGACCCGCAGCGCGAGCAATCGCACCGGCTTGCCGATGTATGCGCCCGCTACAACGTGGTCCTCGATCGGCCGCACGACGCGCTGGGCGATGCCACCGCCACTGCTGCGGTCCTCCCGCATCTTCTTGCCGCCCACGGCATCACCGACGCCTCGCAGCTCGCACCGTTCTACGTGTCGCTGTAGCCGGCCAGTATCCTGCGGGCGAGTTCGGCTGCTGCGCTTGCGGCCTCGGGGTCAACAGCGACTGCATCCGGACCGAGTCGGATGAGAAGCTTGGCCAGCCATCGCTCACTTGCGACCGGCAGTCGGACCTCGATCCAACCAGGTGGGTCCGACAGTTCCGTCGCAGCGTCGACCGGGTATTCCTCGACGACCCACTGCGCCGCCGGGCCGAGCCGAATCGATACCCGACGAACCTCGGTGTCGACGAAGAACCGGTCCGGAACCACCGCTGGCGCGTCGGCCGTGACCACGATGCCGGTCGGATCAGTCGATTCGATCCGGTCGATGCGGAACGTACGGCGTTGACCGGACCGATCATCGTCGGCCAGGACATACCAGTGACCCGAGTCGACGAACACATGACGGGGCACGATGACCCGGTCACCGACTTCATCACGCGCCGGCGTGTAGTAGCTGATCGACAACTGCCGCCCCGTGGCGGCGGCCTCCGCAAGTTCGTCGGCGATCGCCGGCCGGGCGAGATCGATCACGATGCCTGCGGTGTTGTCGGTGCCGGCGCCAAGCCCGGCCTCGCCCAACACCGCAGCCAGCTTGTCGAGCCCTCGCCCCAACGGGCCGTCGAGATCGGCGCCCGGGAGCTCCATCGCCGCCCGGCCGGCCGCCAGCAGCGTGAACCCCTCTGGCGCGGTGAGTCGCAACGGTCGAGTGAACAGGCGCGGCACGCCGACGTACACCATGCCCTCGTCGACGAAGACGTCGACCATCTCGTCGACGAACGGCGGCAGCCCACACATCGCTACGAGCTCCAGATCCTGCTGCACCTGCGCCTCGGTCAGGTCGTAGCGGCGAGCGACATCAGCCAGTGGGACCTCACCGATCTCCATCAGCCAGGGCAGCATCACCAGGAGTCGTCGCAGCCGGTCTTCGGCGTTGCGCGGCCCGCTCACGTCGATGCCCTGTCGCTCGCTGCGACCTCCGACAGCCAGGTCACGATGTGCGCACGGACATCGACGGGCTCGAGTACGACCGCGTGGTCGAGTAGACCCAGAACCCATGAGCGGAACGCCGGAAGGTTCGACGCCGGGACCGACACCACGACGCCCTGTTCGTCGCGGCCGACCACCCGTTCACTCCCGAGTTCACGCTCGATCGCTGCCGCTCGCACGTGATCGACGCGAACAAGTGCCTGCACTCCTTCGAACGCATCGTGGCCGATCTCCTTGGGGTCGGCCGGGAACGCCGACCGCGGATCGAACGATGGCGGTCGTTCATACGAGCCCGGCTCGCCAACGGTGATGCCGTCAGGATTCGAGTCGAATCGATCAACACGGAACGTTCGCTGCCCGTCGCGATCGTGGTCGTGGCCGATCACGTACCAGAACCCGCCACGCAGCAGGAGGCCCCACGGATCGAGCCGGCGCTGTTCGCCCCGATACGAGAAGCCGATCGTCGAGCGACTGGCGATGGCCGCACGGATGACCGGCAGCTCCGGACGATCGGGGACGACTGCCGACACCGATGGCTGCTCCTCGCCGATCGCTCCCCCGAGCTTCCAGATGGCTTCCTGGCCCGCCGGTGAGCCGGTCCGCACCGCGGCAACGGCAACCTGCAGCGCCCGCATCTCGTCGGCAGCGAGTTCGAGATCGGTCAGTTCATACGCCCGACGGTCGATCCGGTAGACGGTCTGGCCGGCGTACGGCCCACCACCGACGATGCTGGTGTCGATGGGCACGCCGATGTCGCGAAGTGCCGCCTTGTCACGCTCGAACGACGCCCGACGGGCCTGATCGGCCGGCGGATACTGACCCGAGAGCTCACCCGCGATCTGTACCAGGCTCAACGCCTCGTTGGTCTCGAGCAGCAGCGCCAACAGATTCGTCAGGCGCTCGACCCGGTCGACCATCAGTCAGGGCTCGTCAAGTCGCACCAGCGGCGTCGATCGCGTCACGAACCGCCGCCACGACGTCGTCGGCCGACGCGCCAGGCGTGAGCACCTTGGCGACTCCCGTGGCGAGCAACTCGTCGACATCCTGCTTCGGCACGATGCCGCCGACGATGACCGGAATGTCGACTCCTCGCTCACGCAACTTGTCGACCACCAGCGGCGCCAAGGTCATGTGCGCACCCGACAGCATCGACAGTCCAATCGCATCGACGTCCTCGTCGACGGCGGCTGCAGCCACGGTGTCCGGGGTCTGAAACAGGCCGGTGTAGATCACCTCGAAGCCGGCATCGCGCAGGATCCGCGCCACGATCTTGACGCCACGATCGTGGCCATCGAGGCCAACCTTCGCGACGAGTATCCGTTCCCTTGCCATCAGCGCCGACTGTACCCGGTCGCCGCCCCGAAACGCTGAGGGGAGCGACTGAGGAGTGGTCGACTCAGAGCTGCAGCGACTTGGTCTGGAGGAACTCGTCGATCCCGTAGGGGCCGTTCTCGCGACCGTAGCCCGACTGCTTGTAGCCGCCGAACGGTGCGGCAATGTTGAACGAGCCGCCGTTCACGTCGACAGCACCCGTACGCATCCGGCGAGCCACTGCGATGGCGCGGTCCTGATCGCCCGACCACACACCGCCCGACAGGCCATAGAGGCTGTCGTTGGCGATGCGCACGGCATCATCTTCGTCGTCGTAACCAATGACGACGAGCACCGGGCCGAAGATCTCCTCCTGCGCGACGGTCATGTCGTTGGTGACGTTGGCAAGCACGGTCGGCTTGACGAAGTAGCCGGTCTCGTGGCCCTCGGGCTTGCCGAGGCCGCCGGCGGCGACGACGGCGCCTTCGTCGATGCCCTTTTGGATGTAGCCCTGCACACGGTCCCACTGGGCCTGCGAGATCAGCGGGCCGAGATGCATGCCCTCCTTCGCCGGATCGTCGACTTGCATGTTCTCGGCCGCCGCGGCAGCAATGGCAACGGCCTCGTCGTACCGGCTGTTGGGAACGAGCATGCGTGTGTGTGCCGTGCAGGTCTGGCCGGAGTTCAGATAGGCGGCGAAAATGCCTCGTGGGATCACTGCGTCGAAATCGGCGTCGTCGAGGATGATGTTCGCCGACTTGCCACCCAGCTCCAACGCCACGCGCTTGACGCTTCCGGCTGCGGCTGCCGCAACCTGCTTGCCCGCCCGGGTGGAACCGGTGAAGCTGACCATGTCGATGCCCGGGTGCTCGGAGATCGCCGCGCCGACGACCGGGCCTGTGCCGGTGACCATGTTGAAAACGCCGGCCGGAAGGCCGATCTCGTGGACGATTTCGGCGAGGATGAACGCATTGAGCGGTGCGACCTCGGACGGCTTGAGCACGAAGGTGCAGCCGGCGGCGAGTGCGCCTCCGAGTTTGCAGATGATCTGGTGCAGCGGGTAATTCCACGGAGTGATCGCACCGACGACGCCGACGGGCTCCTTCACCACAAGGCTGTTGCCGATCGTCTCTTCGAATTCGAACGTGTCGAGCAGCGTCGCGTAGGTCTGCATGTTGCCGGCAGGCAAGCCGGCCTGGATCATCGTCGACCACGTGATCGGCATGCCGACCTCGCCCGCAATGACCTCGGCGATCTCGGGCGAACGAGCCTGCAGCGCCTCGTTCAGTCGGATCATGTACTTCTGACGTTCCTCGACCGGGGTGGCGGCCCAACCATCGAATGCCCGACGGGCAGCGGCGACAGCCTTGTCGACGTCGCTGGCTGTTCCCTCGGGGATTGATCCCATCACCTGTTCGGTGCCGGCGTTGATGACCTCGATACGGCCCGTTCCGTCGGAGGGAACCCAGGCACCGTCGATGTAGATGTTGGAGTAGTCGCGCATCGCGTCATTCTGACGCATCAGGGCATCAGCGCTGCAACCGAGCGGTCGGCAGGACCCGGAGAGGACGGGCAGGCCGATCCCCGGAAGAAATCAGCTGAGCTTCATGAACAGGCGTTCCAGTTCGTCGGCGTCCATGCCCGGTGTGTCGTCGGTGCTGGGATCCACCGCGACGCAATGACGCATGCCGGCCGCGACGAGCCGGTAGCCGACGCGGTCGAGAGCGGCCTTGCACGCGGAAAGCTGGGTGACGACGTCGCGACAATCCTGGCCCTCCTCGATCATTCGCTGCACCCCGCGAATCTGGCCCTCGAGCCGTCGCAACCGATTGACGACATCGTCGTTCACCTCTTCAGGAAAGCGCATCGCCGAAGAGTACCCCTCCCGGTATCCCCCGGTACCTCCCGGAGTCCCGCCAGCCGGCCGGCTCCCCGCCACTACCCCGAAATGTGTGCTCATTCGTGCACTCAGCGAGCATTCGGGCGCATTTTCGGAGTGAGTGGGTCAGCGGTGGGATCGGTACCAGGCGATGAGGGCGTTGGTGGAGGCGTCGTGGGTGGCGGGGCCGTGCTGATTGTCGGCATCGCCGATGAGTTCGGGGGTGATCCGATTCGCCAACTCCTTGCCGAGCTCGACCCCCCACTGGTCGTAGCTGTTGACTCCCCAGATCGTGCCCTGGACGTGCACGATGTGTTCATAGAGCGCGATCAACTGCCCGAGCACCGACGGTGTGAGTTGCTCGGCGAGGATCACCGTGTTGGGCCGGTTGCCATCGAACTGCCTGTAGGGCTCGTCGGCAGCGGCGTCGCGCCCGAACGCCAGAGCTTCGGACTGCGCGAACAGGTTCGCCATCAGGAGGTCGTGGTGTTCCTGGAAGCTGTGGTGCGACTGAGCGAATCCGATGAAGTCGGCCGGAACGATTCGAGTGCCCTGATGCAGCAGTTGGTAGAACGCGTGCTGTCCGTTGGTGCCCGGCTCGCCCCATACGACGACGCCACTGTCACCAGCAACCGGAGTCCCGTCGAGGCGGACCGACTTGCCATTGGACTCCATATCGAGCTGTTGGAGGTAGGCCGGGAACCGCGCCAGCGCCTCGGCATACGGCAGCACGGCCTTCGTGGCCGAACCGAGCACATTGGAGTTCCACACGCCGAGCATCGCCATGATGACCGGTGCGTTGCGGGCAAGGGGCGTCGTTCGGAAATGCTCGTCGACACGGTGAAACCCGTCGAGGAACTCACCGAAGCGCTCTGGCCCGATCGAGATCATCAGCGACAACCCGATGGCCGAGCAGACCGAGTAGCGCCCACCCACCCAGTCCCAGAACCCGAACATGTTGGCGGTGTCGATGCCGAACTCGCCAACCCGTTCGGCATTCGTCGACACCGCCACGAAGTGACCCGAAACGGCCGACTCGCCGAGCGCCTCGACCAGCCACGCGCGTGCGGTGCGGGCATTGGTGAGCGTCTCGATCGTGCCGAAGGTCTTCGATGCGACGATGAACAGCGTCGATGCCGGGTCGGAGTCGGCAAGCACTGCGGCAATGTCGGCACCGTCGACGTTCGAGACGAACGAACAACGCAGGCGCTCATGCCGGTACGCATCGAGCGCCCGGCACGCCATCGCAGGGCCGAGGTCGGAACCGCCGATGCCGATGTTCACCACGTGGGTGATCTGTTCGTCGGCGCGTACCCGGCCGGCGAACGCTGCCATCTGCTCGAGTACGCCATGGACGTCGGGCACCACGTCGACACCATCGACGACGAACGACGATGTCCGCGGAGCGCGCAGCGCAACGTGCATCACTGCTCGATCCTCGGTGACGTTGATGTGTTCGCCGGCGAACATCGCATCACGACGCTCCTCCACGCCGGTGCTGCGGGCAGCGTC
The DNA here is from genome assembly GCA_031430875.1 of Actinomycetes bacterium. Taxonomy (GTDB): domain Bacteria; phylum Actinomycetota; class Acidimicrobiia; order Acidimicrobiales; family Ilumatobacteraceae; genus Sva-07. The sequence goes on from JANPCI010000114.1 coordinate 11,643, forward strand.
GATCAGACCGGCGAACACGATGTCGTCGACGAGCTGCTTCGACCAGTCGATTCGCAGGTCGGCGACCTCGACCACGTAACGATCCGCTCGACCCGGGTCGGTGGCGAAGAGCTCACGCAAGTGCGGTGTGCGGGGAAGATCGTCAAGTGCCCGGAGCGCGTTGGCGGAGTCCATGTGGAGCGACGCTACTGGCCCGATCAAACCGCCGCCGCTGAGCCGGTCACCCGTGGAGCTCGGTCACTGCACACGGGTCGGCGGCGGGAGGTCGGCGACCGCCGCAGGATCGACGAAGACCAGCGTGGAGGACCGCCGAAGTCGGTCAACCGGGAGCTCGGGGTCACGCAGCAGCCAGCGGGCAACCATCGGCGCCTTCGATCGACCGAATGTGAGCATCAAGCGGGTTCTGGCTCGATTGACCACCATCGGCGTGAGGGTCATCCGCCGGAACCCGTTGAAGTCGCCGACCAGCTCGCACGGCCGATCACTGTCGACCACCGGGTCGCCAGGCGGCCACGACGCCGTGTGCCCATCGTCGCCGAGGCCGAGATGCACCACATCGAAGCGATCGGGTAACCCTGCCCCATACCGCCGTGCGCCCGCTCGAAGGTCGATTGCGGTCACTGGCATCAGCTTCACGGTTGCGGGGATGAGGGCGAGTTGGCCCGCATTACGACCGCTGTCACCGTCCGGCGCGATCCGTTCGTCCACCTGCCAGACCGTGATCTTCTCCCACGGAACGTCCTCCACCAGCAACGCATCGAACAACGGTGGCGCTGAGCTGCCACCACTGACCGCGAGAGACGCCGAACCTCGTCGTCGCACGGCGTCACGCAGGCGTTGGGCCAACCAGACGCCGGCACTGACGGCAGGGGCATCGCTGACGCGAACTTCCATGGCCGCCACCGTATGTCGCAACCGTGTGCTGCGGATCGATTCCCAGTCCGTACTCTACGAAACGATGTCCGATCGGTCGAACTCCGCGACGCTGAGCGCGGCTGACGAGTTGCCAGGTGGTCGCAGCGTGCGTCGGGGTGTGCAACTCGCCGTTGCTGCGTATCTGATGTGGGGTCTGCTCACCATCTACTGGAAGCAGCTCAGCACGTTCGACGCGTTCGAACTGATCGCCTGGCGGATGGCTTGCGCCGGCGTGGTGATGGCGATCATCATCACCGTTCGCCGAAGCTGGCCGACCATCGTCGGCGCCCTCCGTGATCCCGGTGTGGCCCGCCGCCTCGTGCTCGCCTCGCTGCTCCTCACGGTCAACTGGGGCGGATACGTCTGGGCTGTCACCAACGACAGGGTCATCGAGACGGCACTCGGCTACTTCATTGCGCCGCTCGCCACGATGGCCATTGGTGTATTCGTCCTGAAGGAACACCCGACAACAGCGCAACGCGTCGCTTTCGCCTGCGCCGGCGTTGCCGTGGTGATCCTCACCGTGTCGTATGGCAGCCCTCCGTGGATCGCCTTGATGATTGCGGCAACATGGAGTACGTACGGCCTCACGACTCGGCGTGTTCCGCTCGGTGCCGTCGACAGCCTCGCCGGCGAAACGTTCGTGCTGTTCGTCCCAGCAGTGATCGCCGTCATCTGGTTCTCGAACCAGCCCGGCAGCGTGACGCAAACGGCATCGACCCGAGAGTGGTTCTTCGTCGTCGGCACGGGCCTCATCACCGCCGTACCACTCATGCTCTTCGCAGCGGCGGCGAAGAGCGTTCCGTTCACGTTGCTCGGGCCGCTCAACCTCCTGGTGCCGCTGATCAACTTCGGATTGGGCTGGATGATCTATGGCGAACCGATGCCGATCGACCGCCTCGTCGGCTTCGGCTTCGTGTGGATCGCTCTCGGCGTGGTGATGTGGGATCGGATCGCCAGCCATCGCCGAGACGCAGTACTCGCCCCGATCGGCTGAGCTACGTTCGACCCATGTCTGTTCGTGCGGTCAGCCGCTGCCTCCTTCCGACGATGGGCGCACTCGCAGTGTCGGGATGCTTCACCACGGCTGCCGACTTCCGCGCCGAAGCCGAGACCTTCATTCTCGAAGACGAGTCTGTCGCCGACGGCTTGGGTGTTGCGCTCGTATCGGCGACCTGCGACGAGCCGGCAGACCAAGAGGTCGGCACCGTGTTCGAATGCACAGCGATCGACGCCAACGGCGACGAATGGGGATTCGAGGTGGCGATCGCAGAGTCGGACAGCCTCGACGTGAGCGTGTCCGAGCGCCCCTGAGCCCGTCATGGTGCGTGCGGTCCCCCTCCGCATGCCACGATGACTGTCGGTGGGCGGACTGTCCACTTCCGAGCAACACGCCGGAGAACCATGAAGGGGCTGGACATGAAGAAGACACTGGCGATTGGGGTTGCGGTCGTCGGCCTTGTGCTCACCGGGTGCGGCAGCGACGGCGGCAACGACTTGTCGGGCCCTCAGGCCGAGGCCGCCGCAGCAACGCTCGAACAGGCCGAGACCGCCGGATTGACGCTCGACGAGGAGTGCGTCAACGGCGTCGCATCCAAACTCTCCGACGAAGACGCCGAAAAAGTTGCCGCAGACCAGGACGCCGACCTCAGCCCCGAGGGCGAGGCACTCGGCGTGGAGTTGTTGGGGTGCGCCGATCAGGAAGCTCTGGTCGATCTGTTCATCGC
>JANPCI010000115.1:0-8642 GCA_031430875.1 Actinomycetes bacterium
CACTCCTCCGGACACGATCGAGGTCACCGTTCCCACCGCGACGCGAATCCGGCGCTCGGGCCTCGAAGGAGTCAAGATCTGGCGGGAGGATCTCGCGAGCGGCGATCTGACTACGGTCGATGGCATCCCAACTACGACCACCAGCCGCGACCATGGAACCATGAAGCGACCGCGTGTGGAGCTGATCGACGGCAAGGTCCTGTACGACGGCCGGTCGCTCGTTGCATGGGCTTCACGAGTCGCCGACCGGATTATCGAGCGGTGCGATGCGAGCCGCGTCGTCCTCTACGGCTCTGTCGCACGCGGCGATGACGGCCCCGACTCTGACATCGACCTGCTTGTCGTCATGCCGATCGTCGGACGCCGGCATGAGACCTCGGTCCGCGTGCTCAACGAGCTTCGCGACCTTCCGGTGCCGGTCGACATCACCGTTGTAGACCCGGCGCACCTCGACGAGGAAGCGAGCGTTCCCGGCGTCGTGCGCGTCGCAGTGCGCGAAGGGAGGGTCCTTGCTGCCGCCTGATCGCACAGACATCGCTCGCCGGTGGTTGCGCTGGGCCGGCGAGGACCTCGCGCTCGCTGAGCACACAGCAGCTGACCCTGATGTGGTCGCACGCGGCGCGTGCGTGTGGGCGCACCAGGCTGCCGAGAAGGCTCTCAAGGCTCTGCTGATTCAGCGAGCCGAAGGACCTCTCGAGCTGGGACCTCGACTCGGTGTCGGCCGTGACACCGGCGGTCGAGCCGGGCAATCGGCGGTGTTGACGAACGGGCTACCGTCCGCTGCGTGGAGCACGACCGTGAACGATTGAGCTATTTGTTCGGCGAAGAGTCGCTCGAGGTACTCGACGACTATGACCTCGAAGACGAATCCGAGCTCATGGACCTCGTCGAACGTTTCCTGCCCGCGCCGAGCGACCCAACTCTCAGGGGCGTTGGCTCAGCCGTCCGCACGATCGTGGCCAACCAGATCCTGAACGACGATCCACCGGCCACGTGGCACGCGGTGGAGCGCATGCGCAGCGCCGGCCTCGACCGTGACCACGTGCTGAGTCAATTATCGATGGTCGTCTACCAGAGCGTGATCGACGCTCTCTCTGCGGCGGAGCCATCCGACCCGACACACTTGGTTGCCGCGCTCGATGCGCTCCCGCTGCCCACCACCGAACAGGTCGCCGAGGCGTTGCTCGCGGTCGTTCGCTCCGATCCCGGCTTGAGCGCCGACGATCACGTCGACCGAACCGTGGACGCACTCGGGTCCGCCGCCGGCGCAGGCCTCCTCGAACCGCTGGTAAACCGTGTCCTCGAGCAGCTCATCGGTGGCCCGCTGCACTGGCTGCCCGACGATTCGACCGTCGCATTCCACGACACGATCGCCGGGCGTACGTTCACACACCGCGTGAACGACGCCGAGCTCGAGCTCGAGATCCTCACCGTCTCGGTCGACCTCGCCGGATACGGGCGGTTCCACGAGGTGCGCCTGGCCGACGGGTCAGCTGTCGATCAGTTCTCCGTCGAGGACGGGCATCTGGCGTGGCGCGGGCCGGACGGCTGGCTCCACAACTTCCGCCCGGGCGACCTGCTCGCCGTGACCGCTGCGTTCGAACCGCCGGTCGGCGACGAGCCGGTCGAGGCGACCGTCACGATCGGTGTCGTCACGGACGAGCCGGCGATGACCGATGCGCTCGCCGCCGCGGTTCGCGCCGCCTACGACGACGAGCAGCACGAGCACGGCCTCCCGGTCAGCGCGCAAGACATCATCGTGTGGCTGTGCCACCACCAACCCGAGCTTTTCACGGGCCCGATCCCACCGCTGTCGGACTGGTTCGACGCAGCCGGGCTCGAACTGAACGGCCGTATGGTCGCCCACGACGCATCAGTGTGGCGTCTCGACGTTCTGCGTCGACGTCATTACATGTTGATGGATCTCGTTCCAGAGCGAAAATGGCGGGACGTGATCGTCCGCACACTGGAGGTGCTCGATGATCCGGAGGCGTCGATCGACGACATTCGTACCTCACTCGCCGAGTGCGCGACACCCGAAGCGCTCGACGCGCTCGCCGACATCCTGATCCCGGCCTACCTCAGCCCGGAGGACGAGTATGCGCTCGAAACCGTCGAGTCGCCCGGCCATGTGTTCGAGCTCGTCAGTCGATCAGTCGCGGTTGCCCGTCGACCACGCGAAATCGCGACAGCCGAGTATCTGGCGTGCGTGTTGCGCGAGCGGTGCGGCCAGCCGTCGATTGCGGCCGAGCACCTCGCGCGTTCCGTCGAGGCGCAGCCCCGGCTCGGCACGGTCGTCGAGCGGATGGGCTGGTACTGCTTCGACCGCGGCGACGCCCGGGGCGCCATGCGCTGGTGGCGTGAGCTCGGCGAAGCCCACCCGGCCGCGAGCACGATCGCACCGTTCCTCGACCCCACCAGCGGCCGCCCCAAACTCGGTCGTAACGACCCGTGCTGGTGTGGATCGGGACGCAAATTCAAGCACTGCCACCATGCCGCTGCCGATGTGCCGGCACTGGCGGATCGGGTCGCATGGCTCTGCCGCAAGGCGTCGCTCTGGATCGAGCACAGCTCGAGCGAGTCGCATGGCATGGTGACAGACCTCGCCATCGCATGGGTGGCGGGCGACCCCGATGCCGACGCATCCGACGTGATGGACGACGGCGAGGCCGAGATGCAGACGCAGATGGCCAGGGCGTTCGCCGACCCGATTCTGTTCGATACTGCACTCCACGAGGGCGGCATGTTCACCCACTTTCTGCACGAGCGCGGAGAGCTGTTGCCCGACGACGAGCGGCTCCTCGCCGCGGCGTGGCTGACGGTCGATCGCAGCGTGCACGAGGTCGTGTCCATCGAACGCGGCGTGGGCATGAAGCTGCGAAATCTTGCCACAGCGGATGTCGCAGACGTTCGCGAGCGGACCATGTCGCGCTCTGCGCAGCTCGGTGAGCGCTACTGCGCTCGGGTGGTACCCGATGGTGAGTCGCATCAGATCATCGGCGGTGTCTTTGCCGTACGCACGGGCCACGAGGAGAGGGTGCTCGATCTGTGCGACGAGGCCGACCCGCTGGAGCTGTGCGCCTGGGCCGGCGCACTCGCCCAGCCACCAACCATCGTGCATCGCCCAGGAATGCTCGACTCGATGTTCGACCGCGGCGCGATCGAGGCCGCTCTCGACGAACTCGGCGACGCCAACCAGTCCACCGTGCTGGCCCGCCTCAACACGGAGATCTCACGCCAGGTGCAGGCCCGCTGGCTCGACGACAGCATCCCGGCGTTGGATGGTCTCACGCCGCGTCAGGCGGCCGCGGACCCCACTCGTCGCGAACAGCTCGAACGCCTACTTGCCGAATTCGACCGCCACGACGCGCGCTTCCAGCAACTCGACCTCGAGAGCGATGGCATGGCCGGCCGGGCGATCACCTATGACACCGCCGCCCTACGCCACGAACTCGGTCTGACCTGACTGGCCGCCACTCAGACGCACACCGGGCCCGGCGTCACGGCGATGTCGATGTCGCTCTCCGCCTACGCCTGATCGTCACAAAAGGGGTCTGACCCCTGTTGTGGCGGTCAGGTGAGCGAGTCGTAGTCGGCGTCGCCGGGCATGGCGACGCCCACCACCCGACCGGAATCGTCGCGGCGGAGTTTGGGCAGCGTGCACGGCGGACGATCGACGGCTGCGCCCGCGGCCAGCGCCGCCGCGGCGGTGGCATGCGGCGTCAGGAAACGGAGGTTGGCCATCGTCGGTGGCATCATCGTCAACTCGCCGTCGGCCTGCATGCGCAATGCGTCGGCGGGACGCACCCACAGACTGTCGACGGTCTCCTTGTCGTCGTGCAACGGCTCCTGGTCGTTCGGCATCTCGCTGAGAAAGAATCGGGTATCGAACCGGCGCTGCTCACCCACCGGGGTGATCCAGTGATCGACGTAGTGCGTCGTCGACAGGTCGAGGACGAGATCGTCCCGACGACACAGTTCGACCAGCGACAGCGAGCTGTCGTGAACCTCGTGACGATCCTCGTTGCGCAGGCTCAGCGCGCCGCCACCACGCGGTTCGGCGAGCAACACACCGGCCTCCTCGAAACACTCGCGGACCGCCGCCACCCAGTAGGCGAGACCACCGTGATCGATACCGAGCTTGTCCGATGCCGTTGCATCGTCGAGGCCCTCACAGAACGGTGCGATCTCGTCGGCGCCGTCGACGCCGTCGACGCGGCCACCGGGAAACACGTACATGCCCGCACCGAAGGCTGCGTTCGCAGTGCGACGCAGCATGAACACCTCGATCCCCGGCTCCCCGTCGGCGGCGTCGCGCACGAGCATCACGGTGGCGGCAGGTCGGATCGGGACGTCGATGGGATCGATGAGATCGGTGGGTCGCGGGGTCATGGCGACTCGAAGGTACCCAAACCGGGTGAATCGACGAGATTCGGAGGAATCCTGATGAGACCGAACGCACCGGCACTCGGGGTTCTACGGTGTGAGCATGTACACGCCACCGACAGCGGCTCCGAATCAGCCAGCGGATGTCCTCGAACACATCGGGCCGGGAACCCAGATCATCGTTCCGCTTGCGAACGGTGAGCCGACCGCCGTCATCGATGCAATCGAAGAGGCGGCCGCCGCCGGCGACCCACGGATTGATGAGGTGCGCGTGCATCAGATGCACGCCATCCACGACAGGCCGTACCTGCGTGGCGAGTACGGCACCCACCTCAAACACATCTCGTACTTCCTGTCGCATGTCACCCGACCACAGTTCGCAGCCGGAAACATCGGTCTCGTCCCAGCTCACTTCTCCGAGGTGTACAGCCTCATGCGGATGCGTACGGATGACCCGCTCGTGATCGCTGCGGCGTCACCGCTGGATCGCCACGGCTACTTCTCACTCGGTGTGTCGGCCGACTACACATCGAGCTTCATCGGGCGTAGCCGAATCTTCCTCGAGGTCACCGACGACATGCCCCGCACGTTCGGTCGTAACCAGATCCACGTCTCACAGGTCGTCGGATGGTGCCGTAGCGACCGCAAACTGGTCGAGGTTCCTCCCGCTCCGTGCGGCGACACCGACCGTCGAATCGCCGCGCTCGTCGCCGAACGCATCCCGAACGGTGCCACCATCCAAACCGGAATCGGATCGATTCCGAATGCGATCATGGCGTCGTTATCCGAACACAAGGACCTCGGCATCCACACCGAACTCATGTCTGACGGCGTTGTCGACCTCATCGAATCGGGTGTGGTCAACGGGGTCAGGAAGCGGCTCAACCGAACCAAGGCGGTCGGCACGTTCGCACTCGGCACCGAACGTCTCCACGAGTTCCTGCACGAGAACACCGCCATCGAACTGCACGCCGTGCGGTACGTCAACGACCCACGCATCATCGCCAACGAGAACAACTTCGTGTCGATCAACGCGACGCTGACCGTCGACTTCATCGGGCAGTGCGCCTCCGAAACCATCGGTGGGCAGTACTACTCGTCGTCGGGCGGCCAGAACGACTTCGCCCGCGGCGCGATGTACTCCGACGGTGGACAGGGCTTCGTCGTGTTGCACTCGACCACGTCGCACGGCACGTCGCGGATCGTTCCGCAGCTCGCTGCCGGCGACGTGGTCACGACCCCGAAGAACACGATCGACAAGATCGTCACCGAGTACGGCGTCGCCGAGCTTCGCGGCCGGTCGGTCAAGGAACGATCCGAGGCATTGATTGCGATCGCCCATCCCGACCACCGCGCCGAGCTGACGGCTGCCGCTCAAGCCCTCCACTACACCTGAGCACCGAACCGGGACCAGCACGATCGTCATGCCCACGTCAGAGGTCGATTTGGCCACACTGCGCGACATCGAGCGCCGGGTCCTCTGGCTCGCGACCCGGATGATCGACCACGCCAATCGGCGCGGCGAGACCGACATCAAGGTCGGCGGTCACCAGGCATCGTGTGCATCGATCGCGTCGATCATGACGGCGCTCTGGTTCGGCCACATCGGTGGCGACGACAAGGTGGCCGTGAAGCCCCACGCAGCGCCGGTGTACCACGCGATCAAGTACCTCACCGGTGAACTCGACCGGTCGTATCTCACCACGTTGCGCCAGCGCGGGGGCCTCCAGGCGTACCCGTCGCGAACGAAGGACCCCGACGTCGCCGACTTCTCGACGGGGTCGGTTGGCCTCGGCGCCGTCGCCCCGTTGTTTTCGGCGTTGACCCGCCGCTACACCGACTCGCACTTCGGGACACAGGCACCGGCGCGATTCATCGCCCTCGTCGGCGACGCCGAGCTCGACGAAGGCAACGTGTGGGAGGCCATCGCCGATCCGGCCACGCAGGAACTCGGTAACTTCACCATGGTCGTCGACCTGAACCGCCAGAGCCTCGATCGGGTGATTCCCGACATCGCCGCGATTCGATTGAAGCGATTCTTCGCCGACGCCGGCTGGCACGTTGCTGAAGCCAAGTACGGCGCCCGGCTCAGCGCGGCGTTCGCTGAACCCGACGGCGACGCGCTCGCTGCCCACATCGACTCGCTCAGCAACGAGGCCTACCAGGAGTTGTTCGCCGTGTCGCCGCCGGACCTGAGGCGCAAGTTCATCGTCGGTGCCGATGCAGCCGTCGTCCGTTTTGCCGGCGGTTACGACGACGACGCGCTGGCAAGCTTGGTCACCGACCTCGGTGGGCACGATCTCGGCCTGCTGATCGACACGTTTCGCGAGTGCGACGAGGCAACCGATCAGCCATCGGTCGTGTTTGCGTACACCATCAAGGGCCATGGCCTGCCGATGGCCGGCGACCCCATGAACCACGCGGCGCTGCTCAGCCCCGAACAGCTCAGTGCGTTCAGAGCCCAGCTCGGCCTCGACGAGACGACCGAGTGGGATCGGTTCGATCCCGACTCGCCGGCAGGTCGACTGTGCCGTGCTGTCGGCAGTGACATCAACAACACGCCGCCGGCTCCCCGACCGATCCTGGCGGTCCCGACAGCGGCACGAGCGGTCGTCACCAACGGCGCCGTGTCGACCCAGGAAGCCTTCGGCCGAGTGTTGGCGAGCCTCGCCGACGTGGCCGGCGTGGGTGACCGAATCGTCACCACGGCGCCCGACGTCTCGATCTCCACGAACCTCGGCGGCTGGATCAACAAGCGTGGTGTCTACGCCCACGCCGAGCGTGCCGATCACGGTGGCGGCACCCGCCTTCTGCAGTGGGCGCCCGGGCCGACGGGCCAGCACATCGAACTCGGCATCAGCGAGATGAACCTGTTCATGCTGCTCGGCCAGCTCGGGTTGAGCCACGAGCACCACGGCCGCCACCTCCTCCCGATCGGCACGGTGTACGACCCGTTCGTGCTGCGTGGTCTCGATGCGTTCATCTACGGCGTCTACAACGATGCCAAGTTCGTCGTGGCCGGGACGCCGGCGGGCGTGACGCTCGCACCCGAGGGCGGGGCCCATCAGTCGACGATCACGGCGTCGGTCGGCGCGGAGCTCCCGAACGTCAACTACTCCGAGCCCGCCTATGCCACCGAAGTCGACTGGCTGCTGTGCGACGCACTCGACCAGCTCTCGCGGCCCGGCGGCTCCAGCGCCTACCTCCGACTGTCGACACGACCGATCGACCAGGCGCCGTTCGCGGCGGTCCTCGCAGCACTGGGCGAGGAACAACTTCGTGAGCAGGTGTTGCTCGGCGGCTATCGGCTCGTCGACGGCGCCGACGACGGACGGCCGGCGGTGACGATCGTGACCACGGGCGTGATGGCGCCGGAGGCCATCGCCGCGGCAGACGACCTCGACCACGAAGGCGTGCAGGCGAGCGTGATCCACCTCACCAGCCCCGACCGGGTCTACCGCAGCTGGCGCGCCGGGTTCACACGGTCGACGGCGACTGCCCGTGAGGTCAGCTCACCCAGCCATCTCCATCGGCTGGTTCCGCTGCATGAACGCACTCGGCCGCTCGTGAGCGTTCACGATGCCGCGAGCCACAGCCTCGCCTGGCTGGGTTCGGCACTGGGTACGCAGCAGTACGCCCTCGGGGTCGACCGCTTCGGCGAGTCCGGCACCATCACCGATCTCCACGAGATCACTGGCATCTCACGGGGCAGCATCGTCAACGCAGCCCTCGTTGCCCTCAGCGGGTTCGACCTCTACGACTGAGGCGAACCCGGCGGCTCGGCGGGTGCCGGCCGAGTGTTCACGTAGGCAATGGCACCTCCGACGACAACCGCCATCACGATGCCGACGATCTGCCAGTGATCGTTCAGGAACGTGGTGGCCTGAGCCTGACGTTCGAGCGCCCAGTCGGTGACCGGGTCACCTTCCTCTTGGATGTCGACCCAGTAGAAGTACCAGAGCAGGTACACACCCGACAGGACGACGAAACCCGCAGCGATCCGGTCGACGTAACGCATTCCGCCACGGAGGAACTTGAGCAGGCTCGTATTGGCCGACGCCAAGGCGATCGTGAGCGCACTGACGAGTAGAGCCATCCCTGCTCCATAGGCGAGCACATTGCCGACACCGGCCACCACACCCTCACGTGTCGTTGTGCTGAACACCGTGGCGATGAACAATCCGATCGTGCAGCCGATGGAGGCCACGGCGTAGGCAATTCCGAACACGAACATGGCCCGCATCGTGCGTTCGGGG
>JANPCI010000116.1:0-1514 GCA_031430875.1 Actinomycetes bacterium
CGAACTCTCCGCCCGCACGCAGGTCGCCCTGCTCAGCACCGAACTTGCCATCCTCAGTGTCTTCGCAGTAGTTGCGATCACTCGAGCCTTCGGCGGAGTCACCAAGACCATCGACGGGGTCACCTACGAATCGGTCACGCCGTCGCTGTCATGGTTGACGCCCGGTGGGCTGTCGACCTCGGCGATCACGGCCGGGTTGGTGATCGCCGTGTTCGCCTACTGGGGTTGGGACACTGCGGTGTCGGTCAATGAGGAGTGCGAGGACTCCAACCGGACCCCGGGGGTCGCGGCAGTGCTGTCGGTGTTCATCCTGCTCGCGATCTATCTGCTCATGGCCTTCGGCACCCAGGCGTTCCTCGGCCCGGAGTTCGTGGTGGCTAACAGCGACGATGCGATCTACGCCGTCGGCAAGGAGGCGCTCGGCGGGTTCTTCAACTCGTTGTTGATCATCGCCATCCTCACCTCGGCCGCAGCGAGTTGCCAGACCACCATCCTGCCGGCCACCCGCAGCATGCTCAGCATGGGAGCCCATGAGGCGGGTCCGTCGGTGCTGTCACGTATCGATCCCCGAACGCTCACCCCGAAGTGGAGCACCTGGTTCTTCGGCGCCGTGTCGGTCGGGTGGTTCATCCTGCTGGTGGTGATCTCGGAGAACTCCGACACCGACGCATACGGTGCGTCGATCGCCGCAGTCGGCCTGGCGATCGCCTTCTACTACGGCCTCACGGGGTACGCGTGCGTCTGGTACTACCGCCGGCATCTCACGAAGAGCGTGAAGCACTTCTTCCTCATCGGGGTGCTGCCGATGATCGGTTCGGTGATCCTCACGTTCGTGTTCGTGAAGACTGTCCTCGACGCGTACAAGAGCGATTACGCACCGGGTGTGCTGGTCGGGGTTGGCACCGTGCTGGTGATCGGAACCGTGCTTCTCGCACTCGGCGTGCCGCTCATGCTGTGGTGTCGCCACCGATATCCCGGGTTCTTCATGATCGCCCCCGACCCGGTCGAGACGGTTTCGGACCCGTACGGAGATGGCGGGCCGGCGGAGCCGCTTGGTACGTACACGAAGTCGAATCGATCGAAGGGAGCCTGACATGGCCACAGAACTTGTTGTCGGAATCGGCGGCGATGGGAGCGGGGATGCCGCAGCACGCACTGCGGCTCGAGTGGCCGGGCTCATGGGAGCGTCGCTCGTGCTGGTGTTCGGCTATGAGGCGGCCGTGCCCGGGCCACGCGGTGGTTCCCTCGAGGATCAGATCGCGACGATCGGCGAGGCTGCCATGGCGGGCGTACGCGACGAACTCGCTGTGGACTTCCCGACCGTGACGGTCGAGACGCTGTTGGTGCTCGACCGGCCCGTCGAGAGCTTGATTCGCGTTGCGCAGGAACGTGGCGCCGAGGCGATTGTCGTCGGCCACGGAGGTCGAGGTCCGATGGCCGGGGCACTGCTCGGATCGATTGCCTACGAGATCGTGCACCGCTCGCCGGTGCCGGTGCTCGTGGTCCCCGAGCCG
>JANPCI010000117.1:0-2656 GCA_031430875.1 Actinomycetes bacterium
CGCGGCTTGCCATGCCTGCGTCGAACCTTCGATATCGGTGAGCAGGAACGTCACCACCCCCGTCGGCAACGGGTCGGTGGCAGCGCTCACCACCCCATCTTGTCGCGATGGGACGATCGGTGACAATGCACGTGGAACCCCGCGGGCCAATCGAACGATCGCGACGGAATGTCGATCCGACGCCGGCACAGCACAGCGAGGCTCAACGCCTTGTCGAGATCGATTCCGAGCCTGACCTCTCTTTCAATCCGGCCGACCGATCAAGCATGTTTGCGATACTCACTCGCCGGGTAGAGCAAGGTCATGATCACTCTTGGACTCATCCTGCTCCTCCTGGGCTTCGTGCTCGCCGTTCCGCTGCTGTGGACTCTCGGGATCATCCTGCTCATCATCGGGCTCGTGCTGCTGATCGCCGGTCAGGCGGGGCGTCAGGTCGGCGGGCGCGCCCACTACTGGTGACGATGCTCGATGCTCTCGATCTCTTCGAGGGTGAACTCGGCACGCGACGCCGTCGTGTCCCCACCTCACTCGCCACGAAGGTTCGAATCGATGGCGAACCCGGTGATCGGCGATCGGTCGACGACGATGAACGATGAGAAACGAGCTGGGGTCGGGTTCTTTCGCTGACTTCTGGCGGTACTGCGCATGCAATCGACTCGCTGCTTGGCATGCTCGCACGCGGCCTTGATGCGATGACACGCCGCCGCCGCCGACCACGCAACATCTCGTCACGTGTGCAGCCGCAATCGCCTCCACCTAGGAAGATTTCGCCCATGAACCGCCGAGACGAACGCCACGGATCGAACTCGACGAAAGGATCGGTGCCGTAGCACGCCTCAGTCATTTGCGAGCTCACTGCTTGGGCCAAAGCGTGCGGAGTCACCGTAGATCTCGCCCGGCCTACTGCGATGCGCCATCGGGGGGCTCGGCAACCATGAGACGAACGCAGCTGAAGTCCCACGGGCCGTCTCTCACCAACTCGACCAATGGCCACAGGTTCGGTACGAGCCGGAGCTCGATCTGAGCCTCATGGTGGGCATCGACCAGGTTGCCCATCGCGGTGACTGCGACTGGCTCGACGACCTCGTGGCTGATCCATTGTCCCGATGCTTCGGGCCACGGCGCGAAGTCGCTGGCGTCGAAGTCGTAGCGATACAGCTGCGTCGCGCGCACACGGTCGAGCCAGGCGGTCTCGATGGCGTGGACCCGGTGGGCGTTCGTCGCCAGTTGTCGGCGGAACTGGGAGCGCTCATCGAGATTGCGTGGCCAGGCCGTCACGCGTGGACAGTTTCGAGGGAACCAGTAGAGGGGGGCATGCTCCGGGTCGATCGCCCAGACCGCTGGACGCTGGCTCGGGTTCGTTCTTGGGACGTGGGGCTCGAACCGGGCGATCGACGGATCCTCGCTGAAGTGGTGAACGATCGATGTGGCCACGGACCCAGCATCGCAGTCGCCCATCCAGCCGAGCAGACTGCGCTGCGCGACTTGGGTAGATATGTGGCGCGAGTTGATCGACAGCGGCAGTGATTCTGCGTGCCGAGTGCGCGGCGATGGTGGCCGGCGCATCGTTCTGATGATGAAATCAGGTGCTGATCTCGTCACCCATCGCCGACGGAACATCTCGGCGGGTGTGGAGAATGCGCCAGACATCCACGACGTCATCGCCGACGACGTAGAACACCAGGTAGGGGAAACGAGCCAGCGGCCGAACGCTGAGGCCAGGAACCTCGAGTTCGTACGAGAATTGGAGGCTGCCCGATTGCGGTGACCGACTGATCTGGCCGATGGCCAGTTCGACGGCGTCGGTGGTAGAGACAGGACTCCTAGTTGACAATTGTTTCTATAAGCGTACAATTCTTTCCATGCTTCTCCATCGGCCCTTGCTCACCGTCACGCCGACGGTCGACGGCGACGTGCTCAACCTTCTTGCTCGCGCCGACGCGGCATTCACGGCGCCAAAGGTGCAACGCCTGCTCGAACGGCATTCGGTACCAGGTGTGCGAAAGGTTCTGAACCGGCTCGTCGAGCAGGGCATCGTCAATGCAGACCAGGCGGGCCGCACTCTCTCCTACCGTCTGAATCGGGACCATCTCGCAGCGGCACCGATCATCGAACTGGCCCACCTGGCTGATGCTCTCATCGAGCGCATTCGCACGGCGGTGGCCACGTGGGACCAAGCGCCTCTCCTCGTCATGTTGTTCGGGTCCGCAGCAACGGGGCGAATGCGTGTCGACAGCGACATCGATCTGTTCGTGGTCGGGCACGAGCCAAGGGACGCCAGCGACCTTTGGCGTGCACAGATTTCCGATCTCGAGCTCGACATTGCGAAGTGGACGGGCAACGACGCACGCGTGCTCGCCTATTCCGTCGACGACTTGAAGCACACGAACGACGTGGTCGTCGACGACATCGCTCGCGACGGAGTACTCATCGCCGGCGACCGAACCTTGCTCCACCGCTCGCATCGGCGGGCTGGCTGATGGCGAGTCGCACCACGGAATGCACCGCGGCAATTCGAGACGGACGCATGGCGAAGGCGAGGCAGTTCGTCGAAGCGGCCGAGACCGTCGAGCTACTCGCCGACGACGCCAACGATGTCGCCGACGCGTACGTGACCCTCTGCGTTCACGCCGGGATCGCCGCTGCGGACGTCATC
>JANPCI010000118.1:0-3291 GCA_031430875.1 Actinomycetes bacterium
AGTTTGCCCTCGACCGACGATGTCACGATGACCCGGCCCGACTCGCGCGGGATCATGTGCTGCAGCGCCCGACGCATCCCCCAGAACACGTGGTTCAGGTTCCAGTCGACCTCGAGCGCCCACTCCTCGTCAGACATCTGCGCCACCGGCGCGGTCTGCAGCACACCACCGGAGTTCAGACAGCAGATGTCGAGCTGGCCGTAGCGCTCGATCGTGAAATCGATCAGCCCCTCGACCGTCGCCTGCTTCGACGCGTCGCCGGCGAAGAACGCCGCGTTGTCGCCGGCACCCATCTCGTCGAGACACTGCTTGCCCTTGGCTTCGTCGCGTCCGTTGACGACGACCTTGCCACCTTCGGCGATGAATGCATCGGCCATCCCCCGGCCAATGCTGCGCGTGCCGCCTGTGATGCAGGCAACCTTTCCATCGAGCTTTCCCATGACAATTCCCTTCGTTGCTTCAGCGTTGGGCTCGGCTCAGTAAGGAGCCGTGCCACCGTCGATCGAGATGAGTGATCCGGTGATACCGGCGCCTGCCTCCGAGGCGAGCAGCGTCGCGACTGCGGCGACGTCGTCGACGTCGTTGAGGCGCTTGATCGCCGACTCGTGGGCGAACATGTCGAGCAGGCCCTGATAGTCGAGGCCCATCGACTCGGCCGCACCCGGACCCTCCGCCATCATGATGTCGGTCTCGATGGCGCCGGGGCACAGTGCGTTCACCGTGATCCCGAGCGTGCCGACCTCATGCGCCGCGGACTTGGTGAGTCCGTTGATGGCGTGTTTCGCCACCACGTAGATCGAAAGGCCGGGCTTGCCGACCTTGCCTTCCACCGAGCTCATGGTCATGACGCGCCCGTACTGCTGGGGGATCATGTAGTGGAATGCACGGCGCATCGTCCAGAACGTGTGCCAGAAGTTCCAGACAAGCGAATCTGCCATGGCCTCATCGGTGAGGTCGACGATCGGGGCGTGACCCGATGCGCCGCCGGCATTGGCCACGAGGATGTCGATGCGCCCAAAGTGATCGACGGTCCCGTCGATGATCGCCTCGCACGACTCGCGCTGCTTCACATCGCCGGCGATGTAGTGCACACGATCACCGGCGTCGAGCGCCGCGAGTGTCTGCTCGGCTTTTGCGGGGTCACGACCGTTGACCACCACCACAGCACCCTCGTCGAGAAACCCCTTCGCAATGCCGAGACCGATCCCTCGTGTCCCACCGGTGATGCAGGCAACGCGCCCGTCGAGTACTCCCATGACAACTCCCCCATGCCTTTCGATCGTGCGGTTCGGTCGGCACCGTACAACGTCGACGTCGGAGCGCAGAAGTCCGACGGACGGTCACTCCGCCGGCGGCGTGAGCAATGCGCCTCGCAGCGCCATCTTGATCGACGTGATCGCCCGCTGGTGCCGGTCGGGATCATCGGAGACACCATCGGTCAGGCCGATCAGAATGATGGAGACGAACTCCACCATGAACTGACGGTTCGTCGCGTCGATCTCCCCCGACTCCACACCGGCATCGATGAGTCGCACGAAGAAGTCATCGCGTTGCTCCGCATGTCCTGACAACGACGCGGCGATTTCGGGGTGCCGCCGCATGTCGGCCCGGGTGGCGCCGATGAACGCGGCGAACGTGGGGTCGCTCTCGTTCAGTTCGCGGGCCACCTCGAGGATCGCGTCGAACTTTCGGAGAAACCCCGCCGGGCCTTCAGCGGCCTCGTTGAAACGGCCGTAAATGCGGCGCTGCACGTCGTCGTGGACGGCGAGGTACAGGTCGAGCTTGGACGGGTAGTAGTAGTAGAGCGCTCCCGCCGTGATCCCGACCTGTGCGGCAAGGTCGCGGTTCGTCGAGGAGTCGTACCCGCCGCCGGCAAAGGCGCCGCGAGCCACGTCGAGGATGCGCTGGCGCGTCTCTGCGGAGTCGGTGTCCTTCGGACGACCAAGCGGCCGACCAGCTCGCGCGGCGTCAGCCACTGCTCAGCTCTCCGCCGGCCGGTACTGGTGAGTCCGATGTGTCCGCCCCCCGGCGACGAGGATGAGCTGGCCGGTCACCCACGACGCCGCGTCGGACACGAGAAACAGCACGGCGCCTGCGATGTCGTCGGGCCGACCGATCCGACCGAGCGGAATCCCCGCAGCGATGGCCTCATGCTGGCCGTCGGTTCCGAGTACCTCCGAAAACGCCTCCGTCGCAACCGGGCCGGGCGCGACGGTGTTGACCCGGATGTCTGGCGCCAGCTCCAGCGCCAGGGTCTCGGTGAGGTTGTTCATCCCCGCCTTGGCGGCGGCGTAGGGGCCGGTGAACGGCGAGCCGCGCATCCCGGCACCCGAGCTGATGTTCACGATGGAGCCGCCCGGGCCCATCCGTTTGGCGGCGGCCTTGCAGCCCTGGAATGCCGACGTGAGGTTCAGCTCCAGCTGTGACCGGAAGGTCTCGTCGGGAGTGTCGATCAGCATCCGCGTGGTCTTCTCATCCGACCCGCCGACGTTGTTGACCCAGATGTCGAGCCTCCCGAACCGCTCCATCGTCTGGTCGGCCAACGATTCCGACAGGTCACGGATGTCGCCTGCAACGATGAAGGCCTGCCGGCCGCGCTCCTCGACGCCCGCAGCCGTGATCTCGAGGTCGGACATCCGGCGAGCGTTCAGCACGACGTCGCATCCGGCGTCGGCCAGGCCCCACGCGATCGCCCGGCCGATCCCCTGGCCGGAGCCGGTGACGACTGCGACTCGGTCGGTGAGGTCGAAACGATCCAGCAGGTTCATTGGTTCAACGATCGCACAAACGAGTCAGCCGTCGATGGACCGGGGAAGGAACTGGCCGGTGTTGGCCGTGATTCCCCCGTCGACCGGAACGATCGCGCCGTTCACGAATGACGCGTCTTCTGATGTGAGGAACTCGATGACGGCAGCGATCTCGTCAGCCCGACCCCATCGCTGGACGGGGATCCGACGCCGCAACTCGTCGTACACCGTCGACGACTGCAACCGCGCGGTCATTGCCGTTTCGGTCGGGCCCGGACAGACCGCGTTGACGGTGATGCCGTCGGCACCGAGGTCGATCGCCGCAGCACGCACGAGATTGATCACGGCGCCCTTCGCAGTGTTGTACGCCCACATGTTCGGATCGCCGGCGATGCCCGAGGTAGACGCGGTGACCACGATGCGGCCACCGCCGCCTGCACGCAGTGTTGGCACCACCGCGCGAATACCGAGGGCAACGGCTCGCACATTGACCTCGATCGCGCGATCGAAGTCGTCCATCGGGAGGTCGAGAAGGTTGCCCCCC
>JANPCI010000119.1:0-34007 GCA_031430875.1 Actinomycetes bacterium
TGTTCAACGGTGAGACCCTGCCGTACTACATCCTCCAGTTCTCCACGTTCGCGATCCTGATTCTTGCGGCGAACACGGCGTTCGCCGACTTCCCACGCGTCACGTCGATCCTCGCGCAGGACGGGTACCTGCCCGCCCAGCTCAAGAACCGCGGCGATCGCCTCGTCTTCTCCAATGGCATCCTGGCCCTCGCCGCCGTCGCGGCGCTGCTGATCGTGGCGTTCTCTGGCGACACCAGCAAGCTCATCCCGCTCTACGCCGTTGGCGTGTTCGCCGGTTTCACGCTGTCGCAGATGGGCATGGTTCGTCATCATCAACGGCTCAAGGAGCCGAGCTGGAAGCGTGGTGTCGTGGTCAACGCCATCGGCGCGGTGGCGACCTTCATCGTGTTGATCGTCGTCGTCGTGTCGAAGTTCGCGATCGGTGCGTGGATCCCGGTGGTGCTGATCCCGATCATCGTGGTCGTCTTCAGGCGCGTCAAACGTCACTACACCAAGGTTCGGGCAGCGCTGAGGGTCGAGCCCGGCGATCACATTCCGCGCCACTCCCACACGGTGGTGATCCTGGTCGGCAGCGTAAACCTCGGTGTGCTCAAGGCCGTCGCCTATGCACGCTCGATGCGGCCGGATCGGTTGTTGGCAATCAGCGTGGTCACCTCGGCCGAGGAGGAGACCGCGGTGGTCGACGCCTGGGAGAAGTTCGAGCTTCCGGTGGAGTTGCGGACCGTGTTCTCGCCGTTCCGCGACCTGACCGGACCAGTGATGCGGGTCATCGACGAACTCGACGACGAACGTCCTGACGATGTCGTCACCGTGGTGATCCCCGAGTTCGTGGTCGAGCACTGGTGGGATCAGGCACTCCACAACCAGAGCGCCATGATGATCAAGAACAAGCTGCGTCAGCGACCGAACACCGCGATCCTGTCGGTGCCGATCCAGGTCGGCGACCTGAGCGAACTCGATGCAAGAGATGAGGTCAAGTGAGCGACGTTGAGCAAGTCAGTGCGAACGAGGGCGCAAGCCCCCATGTGGTGATCGTCGGCTGCGGACGCGTCGGAGCGGGGCTCGCCGACCGGCTGCTCGCGCTCGGTCACTCGGTCGCCGTGATCGATACCGATCAGCGGGCATTCCGCCGCCTCGCCGGACTCGACGCCGAGCGGATCGAAGGGATCGGTTACGACCGCGCCACACTGCGCAGCGCAGGTGTCGAGCGAGCGGTCGCACTCGCCGCGGTGACCAACGGCGACAACAGCAACATCGTGGTCGCTCGAACCGGTCGAGAGGCGTTCGGTGTGAAGCGTGTCTTCGCCCGTATCTACGACATGCGCCGTGCTGCGGTGTACGAGCGGCTCGGAATTCCGACCGTCGCATCGGCTCGGCTCACGATCGACATGTCGATGCGTCAGTTGCGCCCGGATGTCGAAGCGATTCGCTGGGTCGACCCAGGCGCTGGGGTGTGTCTCGTGGAGCGGCCGGCGTCGCGTGCGTTGATCGGCACGAGCCTGGGTGCTCTCGAAGCCGACGGCACGGTGCGTCTCGCCGCTGTCCGTCGACTCGGGGTCAGCATCCTGCCGATGCCCGACCTGGTCGTGCAGGACGGAGATCTGTTGTATCTGATGGTGGCCAACGACCGTGTCGACGACCTCCAGGCCGAGTGGGCCGACTCGAGTGACCCGAAGGGAACGTCGTGAGGATCGTCATCATCGGTGCCGGCAAGGTCGGGACGTTCATTGCGGGCGATCTGATCGAGAACGGCCATGAGGTCGTTGTCGTCGAGCGTGACTCGCAGCAGGTCGAGCGGCGCCGTTCGACCAACGGGCTCGAAGCAGTCGAGTGGGTGGTCGCTGATGCCTGCGAGGTCGGTGAGCTGTCGAGGGCGAACCTCGAGCGCGCCGACGTCGTCCTTGCGGTCACGGGTGACGATGAGGACAACCTCGTCACGTCGCTGCTCGCCAAGCAGGAGTTCGGCGTCCCTCGCGTCATGGCACGGGTCAACCACCCGGCGAACGAGTGGATGTTCACCGAGATGTGGGGTGTCGACATCGCCGTGTCGGCGCCACACCTGTTGTCGGCGCTCGTCGAGGAAGCGGTCACGGTTGGTTCGATCGTGCGGCTGCTCCAGGTGGCAGGCGGCAAGGCCCGCCTGGTGGAGGTGACCTTGGCAGCTGACAGCCCGATTCTCGGGCGCACGATCGTTGCGGCAGGCTTCCCCCGTGGGTCGAGCGTGGTGGCGATCGTGCGGTCAGGTGAGGTCGTGGTTCCACGCGGCGACACGTCGTTCCATCTGGGCGACGAGGTGATCGTGCTCGTCTCCGACGAGGCTGAGGCCGAAGCGTCGGCGCTACTCGTTCGTCGCTGACAGCGGCTGTCAGGGCAGCAGGGTGTAGGCCGGGTTGAACACCACGAGCTGACCGCGTTCGCGGCGCGCAACGCCTTCGAACAGTACGGCCCGACCGGCCTCGATCCCGAAGATCCGCGATCGCCCGGTGAAGACGGCCACGGCAGAGCCGGTGCCGTCGTGGATGGTGACGCGCAGGCTCGGGCGGCTACCTGGCGCAGATCGCTGCTGGCTGCGCACTTCCCCGCCGAACCGCACCGGTCGGCGCTCCTCGACCTCGCCGATCGAACTCATCTCGACACCTTGGAACCGACGCTGCAGCCGTCGGGAATCCAACTCGGCAACAGAACCGATCAGGCGTTCTTGGAGCTCGATCTCGGGTGTCATGTCGCCAACCGTACCGCTGGCGCCGCGCGGCCTCCTAGAGCGAGGTGAATGACCACGCGGTGCCCGGCGCGCGCAGCCACATCACGGCCTGGTTGACGGCTCCGACGGGGAGCGGACCATAGATGTGCGGGAACAGCGTGCCGAGACCGGGGGCCGGCGGTTCGTGCACGATGGGCGACGGGACCAAGGTGGGGTCGATCGTGAGTACGACGAGTTGCTCGACGTCCCCATAGAAGCGATTGGCGGTGTCGTCCATCTGCTCACGAGTCGAACAGTGGATGAAGCCGACGTCGTCGAGCGTCATGCCACGGGTCGAGATCAGGTACACGCCATCGATGAAGGCGGCGGCCCAGTCATCGGGCAGCGCAAGGTGGAAGATCGGATCGTCGTCGATCATGCGATCGTGGCTCGAACCGCGACGGCTCGGTCGAAGCGGGTGCGTTCGAGGCGCTCGCGGAGCGAGGCCCGATTGCAGACAACCTCGAGGTCGCCGCCCGATTGACGCGCTGCGGCGGCGGCGCCGAGCAGCACGCCGAGGCCAGCGTCGTCGAGTGCGTCGACGCCATCGAGGTCGACGATCACCGAGTCGCCGGGGTGGCGCCGGATGACGCGTGCGAGGTCGCCGTGGAGGGCTCCGACTGCGGCGAGATCGACGCTGCCCTCGAGCGCAACGACGGTGGCACCTCCCATCGTGGACACCGTCGTTCGCATCGTCATGGACGCCAACTGTACGGGTCATGGTGGCTCGATGGCCATGGTGACCGAGGCGGTGTGTGTGATCGGCCCGATCAACGCGCCGATGATCGCAACATCAACAGCGTCGACGTGAGTCACCGTCACAGTGACGGTTGCCGCCTCGCTCGTGGTGGCGACGTCGATGGGGAGGTGCACCGCACGGGTTGCGGCCGCCGTGGCGGCGCTGGCGGGGCTCGCCGAGACAGCAGCGGCGCGGGCACCTTCACGAGCGGCGAGTTCAACGGCGAGCTCGTTGCGCACTGCGATGCCGACGATCACGAGACCGAATGCCATCACGACCACGACGGGCAGCACGAGGGCGAACTCGACGGCAGCCTGACCGTTCGCCGAGCGCCCTCGTCGTTGTTCTCCGCCGCTCACACCTTGTCGATGACGGAGTCGATCACACTGTTGAACAGCCTGCTGATCCGAGCGGCTCCTCCTCCCGCTGTAGCCCACGCGACCACCATCAGGCCGACGAGGGCCGCGGCGAGTAGTACCAGTGCGTACTCGGTTGTCGCCTGACCACGGTCGTCGTTGCGGCGCAGCCGGACGCTCGACGCGAGCCTGCCTGAGGTGGTGTGCAGGTGGACGAACAGCATGAGGGTGAGGTTGGTGGGCATGAGATGCTCCGTTCGATGTGTGGCAGAGGGGTCACCAGGCGGATCCGCCGAGCGACGAGAGAGCGGCGATCACTGCAGGAGCGATCGCGAGGAGGACGAACGACGGCAGTGTGCAGACGACGAGCGGGAATGACAGCCGCACCGGGAGCTTGCGGGCGTCAGCTTGATCGCGCCGTCGGCGACTCTCGCGGGCCTCGGTCGTGAGCTGGTCGAGCACAGGGCCGAGTGGCAGCCCGTAGCGGTCGCTCGTGGCGATCACGTCGGCCAGACCGATGGCCCCGGAGCCGAGCGTCTCGGGCAGTGCCGCCAGGGCGTCGGCGAACGATTGGCCACGATCGCAGCGGTGCACCGTCAATGCGAATGCCCCGCGCACGGACTCAGGAGCGCTGACGGCGAGTTCGGCGATCGCCTGTTGCGGGGTGAGGCCGGTTTGGATGCCGAGCACCAGGAGGTCGAGTGCGTCTGGGAGCGTCCTCTCGGCGTCGTGGCGCCGCCGACGTTCCAAACGGATCGGCCGCGCTCGACGAACGAGCACCATGACGCCGACGACGATCGCTGTGGGCACCGGGGTGAGGATGACTACGCCGGCAAGCACGCCGACCATCGACGCAACAACCCGAGCGTGTCGGCGCAACGCTGCGGAGTGCCCTGGCTTGGGGGTGTCGAAGTGTGGTGCGATGGTGACTCTTGGAATGGTGCGTCGAGGGCCGATCATCATCGGTCGGAGCGCGCCGCCGATCGTGGCCACGAGGAGGGCGATTGCGACGAGGCGACCGGCGTTCATCGTGGACGTCCGATGATTCGCCTCATCCAAACCGAGCCGATCGCGTTCAGCGACAAGCCGACCCCGATGCAGGTGGTGCCGAGCGTTGACGTTGCCGCAGTTCGAACGTCGGCGTCGGTGATGAGAAGGAGCAGCAGCATGGCGAGAGGGACCGCCGTCAAGACGTGCGCCGACAATCGGGCCTGGGCGGCGTGCACCCTGCGCTCGTCAGCGTCGACCGCGCGTTGGCGCAGCGTGGCAGCCGTGCGGTCGATCGCCGGTGCGGGCGAACCACCGAGGCGGGCGGCCGTGGCGATGACGATGATGGCGAGTCGAAGGTGCGCGCCACCATGGCCGGGTGGGTCACACGCATCGACCATCGACCACCCCCGGTCGAGGCGGTGCCGTAGCTCGTCGGTGGAGCGTCGAGCCGCCGGGTCGCTCGGCAGCGTGGTGATCACGGCGTCGCGCAGCGTGGAGCCCGACCGGAGCTGGCGGGCGAGGTCGTCGCACCACTCGGCGACCGCTTTGGCCGACGGAGGGCGCCTTTCGGCTCGCCGTGCCAAGTACGTCACGATCGGGTGGACGCGTCCTCCGCTCGGGCCGATGGGAACCGCGAGCCGATGGCCCGTGCGCGGTCGACACCGCAGTGCACCGAGTGCGACGAGCCCAGCGACGATCGTCGAAACGACAACGTTCACGCGCGCCCCCGGCTCGGTTCAGCGAACACCGCGAACGATCCGTCGGTGCGACGTTCGCCGAGCGTGCGCACGGTCGGTGGCATGGTCGAGTCGGCGTTCGGGGCGACGACCTCACACACTGCACTGACGTGGCGACCCGGCCCACCCGGCGAGCGGTCGACGTGGATGACGATGTCGATCGAGCGGGCGAGCTGGTGGCGGATCGCCGCCAACGGCCAGGTGGGCGACGCCTGGAGTACCAGGGTCTCGAGCCGCAGGAGCGCGTCGAGCGGCCCGTTGGCATGGCACGTCGACAGCGATCCGTCGTGGCCGGTGTTCATCGCCTGGACGAGCGCCAGGACCTCGTCGCCGCGCACCTCGCCGACCACGATGCGGTCGGGTCGCAGCCGCAGCGCCGTTCGTACCAGGTCGGCCACTGTGATCGGTGTGGGGCCGTCGGCCAGCGCTGGTCGGGCTTCGAGACGAACCACATGGCCATGCTCGATTGGCAACTCCGTCGTGTCCTCCACCACGACGAGGCGCTCGATGTCGGCCACGCCCGCGAGCAGCGCGGCGACGAGTGACGTCTTCCCCGACGACGTTGCGCCCGAGACGACGACGTTGCACCGCTGATCGATCACGGCACGCAGCAGCGTCGCTCCATCGACATCGACGAACGAATCGAGCTGCCGCACGCTGGGCGCGAACCGACGGATCGCCAGGCATGCACCGTCGACAGCGACCGGCGGGAGAACGACGCAGACCCGCGCACCGCTCGGCAGGCGCGCGTCGACAATGGGCGACGAGCGGTCGACGCGACGGCCGAGTGGGGCCAGCACCCGTTCGATGAGATGGTCGACGCTGTCGGACTCGAGTACGCCGACGTGGTGGAGCGCGCCCTGGCGCTCGATCCAGATCGAACGACCGGCGTTGACCATCACCTCATCAACGTGTGGATCGCGCAGGTACACGTCGAGTTCGCCCAATCCGCTGAGCCGGGCGAGCACCGAGTCGGTGAGCAGTTCCTGGTCGTTCGCCGTGCGTAAGGGCGCCAGACGATGCACCTCCTCGACCACCAACGCACGCGTGTCGCCATGCCGATCGGCGACGCGCCGACAGATCTCGAGCACCGTGGCACTGTCGCCGTCGGTGATGGCCTTCAGAGCAGGCTCCACGATCTCGGCGGCGGTCACGCGGCGGCCCGACGGAGCTCTTTCGAGATCACGCGTGGTGGCCGTGTGACGAGCAACCCGGCGTCGACCGCTCGCGCCACCGCTGGATCGAAGCTGACCTTTGCCACCACCGGCACCCCGAGCGCGTGTTCGACGTCGCGTTGCGACAGCGCTCGTCCTGGTTCGTCAACGAGTACGACACCGGTCGGTCGTGTCTCGCCTCGCACCGCTCGCCGTAGCGCGAGGTAGCACGGGCGTGTGACCAGCAGTGATCGATCGACGCGTTCGACCAGTGGTGGTGGGGGCTGGCCGGTTCCGGCGTCGATCGTGATGTCGCATCCCCACTGCCGGGTCCATTCGTTCAGCCAGTCGCCGAGTTGGCCCCAGCGGACGGCAGTCGGCTCGATCGGTGGTGCAGCCGGCGTCGCCCAGGTTGCGCCTGATCGCCACGGCAGCAGCCAGCGGTGTGGGGCGATGTCGACCAACAGGTCGGCGAGCTGTTCGGCGGATGCGTCGGTGGCGAGCCACTCGGCGACACCGGGGCGGTCGGGCTCGGGGAGCCCGAGCACAGCGGGGATCTCGCCATCGAGATCGACAAGGAGTGATGGGTGCGTCGAATTCAACGCAAGTGATGCAGCGACCACCGTGGTTCCGCTGCCGCCCTTGGCGGCCCAACAGAGTGTGACCATGACGTTCCCCAATCAGCCAGAGGCCTCGGGTGAGTACATGGGGGAAGTCGGTGAGTCGAGAGTACCGACGAGCGATGTCGTCCACAACGCTGCCGGGGGGAACCGCGACCGGTAGCGTTCGCGGCGGAGGTGTCCGAGCACCTGGTGGGCTCCGCCGCCTTCAAAGCGGTTGGGACGGGCGATCCCCGTCCGGCGGGTTCGATTCCCGTCCACCTCCGCCAATCAGTTTCCCAGCGTTCGCCGATGTGCGCCAAAAGGCCTCTGAGCTGGGGTTATGTGAAATCACATTCGCCGGTGTTCGGTCATGTTCGTTGAGCGTTACTCTCACGGTTACTCTCAAAGTGGGTTTGAGAGTAACGCAGGAGGGTGATTCGGATGCCGAAGACTCCACGGGGAAAGCGGGTCATCGACCCGACCACGGACACGTTTCGCGTCGTCAACAAGGCGCCCAACGGCGAAGGCCTACTTCGACAAGTCCCGCAACGTGTGGGTTGCTCCGTGGAGGAAACCCGACGGCAAGGTCGGGCGGCCCACCGGCAAGACCCGTCTGCTGGCGGTGGCGTCGCGGGACCGCCACATCGCCAAGGCGGAAGACGATTCCCGGTTTACCTCGCTCGATGAGGGCTTCACCGCCGACTCGACGGTTGCGGATCTTGCGGCGTGGTGGTTGCAGAACGTCGCCCGGCGCCGCGTGCGTGACACCACGTTTGCGACGTATCGCAAGCAGGTGCGATTGATCGATGCTGGGCTCGGACCGATTCCGGCGCGTCAACTCCGGCCCGAGCAGGTCGCCGCGTTTGTCTCCGACCTGATCGACAAGGGCTCGGCGTCGCGGGCGCGAAACGTCAGGACGCTGCTGGTGCAGATCATGGACCAGGCGGCCGGGCTCGGCCTCGCAGCAGACAACGTTGTTCGCCGAGTGAAGACACCGCGAGTTCCCCAGATTCGGCGTCGAACGATCACGCCTGCCGAAATTCAGCGACTTCTCGCCGAATGCGATGGACGATTCGCCGCTGCAGTCGGGCTCTGTTACCTGCAGGGCTGGCGGATCAGCGAAGCGCTCGGTCTCGCGTGGCAGGACATCGACGTCGAGACGAGCAGCGTGCGGCTTCGACGCGGATCCACCTACACCGACGGTGTCGGGATGGTGCTCGGGCCGACCAAAACGCGGCGCACCGCCGGGTCCAGTCGTTGAGCCCGTCGGTGATCGGACTGCTCGCCAAGCGCCGCGAGGTCCAAGACGAGGAGCGGGTCAAGCTCGGCGGCAACTGGCCGACGGTCGGCTACGACGGCGAACACCTCGACCTCGTGTTCACAACAGCCACTGGGAGCCCCATGCTTCGCCAGCACGTCGACCGTGCGATTCGTGCGCCGGTCGCCTCGAGTGTTCGAGTTGCTGTCTTCCACCTGGGTTCGCGCCTACCCGCCTCGAACGCGGCGATGTTCGGTCGGGCGACACCGCTGCGCGCCTCGAGTTCGGCTTGTGTCAACCCGGCAGCCGTTCTCGCACTTAGGAGCACCTCAGCGAACCTCATGTACGTATCGTAAACGATACATTACCCGATTGGCAACCGGATCAAATTGCTTGACGGTGACGAGGAGCGGCGGCATGGCCTCTCTTGCTCGCACGATCGTCGGTGTCCGATCGACCCACCGCAGCACCTTCCGTCGACCGGAAGCGTCCGGTTGAGGACCGTCAGGTGAGACCGCTCGCCGATATCGACCCACCGGGACCAGCGAAGCCGCGAACAACCTCGCTGACGTTCCCCGCCTCGGTCACTCCATCAGCGTCGCGAAGGCGGCGGAGTCGAGATACTCGTTGATGCTCGTTGCCTTGCCCTCGTCGTTGAACTCGACGATCAATGCGACGTCGGCGACAGCTTGCTTGCCGCCGAGTGAGAGTGTTGCGTCGTGGTACTCGACGACGAGTCCATCGCGGATGACGCGTCGAATGTTCGAGTAGCTCACGGCAAGGTCCATGGCGCGAAAGCCAGCGATCAGATCGTCGACTGAGTGTTCACCGGGTGAGAAGTTCTGGTGGATTGTGGCGCCGGGTGCGAAACCCAGTGCCCATTCGTCCCAGTTGCCCTGTTCGGCGAGGCGCAGCATGCGGTCCATCAAGACATTCAGATCCATCGGCGGGAGAATACTCCTTTCGCAGCGGCCGCTCTTTGAGTGGGTGTCGAGCACGATGGCTGGCGTCCGGTTGCGGATCGTCATCCGTAGGCCGCCCCACTTACCGAACTTCGCCTTGCGCCGATCGGGGCGAGTCAGAGGGAAGCCTTCAACCCATCGGACGGGCCAGACGTAACTGTTGATCGATCAGCCAGTCAGAGCCACAGGGTGAGTCAGAAAGTCGATACAGCTGGAGATTCTGTCGTTCCGAACGGTGAAGAACTGCGCAATAGGCACCGTCAGTTTGGCCCCCTTCGGCCACTCGAGACCGTCTATGGCCACCGTTGCACTCCACAACCCATACGTGGCGACGGTGTCACCATCCACCACCATCCGCTCGACTTCGATTCGGCGATTCACCAGAATGAGCGCAGCATTCGCGACTCCTGCTCGCACCTCGTTCGCATCGCCAGCTCTTCCCTGGGGAGAGAACTGAGAGGGCTTCTCGACCCACCTGAAGTCGTCGGCATAGAGCGACACGAACTCCGTCCCACCGTAAAGATCCGGGGTGCCGTCGTTGTACAACTCGAACCACTTCGAGACCACCTCAGCAGCTGTCATCCCTCAAGCCTCTTTCACCCGCCGCTGGCTGTCAACCGGAAGCGTCTCCCTTTGACCGTGGCCGAGTGTCCCGAACGTCGGCGCAGGGCACACTTCGCTCGTCCCCATCCCATCGCTGCCCACTCGGCTACCGATGAAGACAGTCAGGTCCAAACGCTCGCAACCCCACTCAACATGACGAACGACGGAACACTGCGACGCGTTCGATGACCGTGTCCGGTTGGGGACCCGCATTCGAGACGGGTCGCATCGCTCCCTCACTGGGCCGACAACGGAGATTCCGTCCGGCGGGCGTCCCACTGTCGGACGACCTGGGCGGCACGAGGGGGTATCGTCCCGCGATGACATCGGGCGCCAGGACGGATGGGTGGAACACGGTCGATGAGGGTCCGTTCGAGGGCTGGCTGACCTGGGTCGGCGATCCGTTCGAGACGCTGACCGGTCCCTTCTACTTCCACACCGGTAAGGACGGTGGCATTGAAGGAGCGTTCGTGCCTGAAAGCCAGCACATGAACGGTGGTGGCATCATGCACGGAGGCGCACTGATGACGTTCGCCGACGTGATGCTGGGAGCGTTGGTGTACATCGGGCTGAACGGTCAGTTCGCCGTGACGGTGACCTTCAACAGCGAGTTCGTTGGCGCTGGTGTTGCGGGCACGCCCGTCTATGCGACCGGTCGCGTCGTACGCGAAACGAATTCGATGGTATTCCTGCAAGCGCAGTTGGAGCAGAACGGCGAGGCGATCTTCGCCTTCTCCTCTGCGATGAAGAAGATCACCCCGCGCTGACGCTCACCGCCCCACAGAGACGACTCGAGCGCATCAGACTGCTCGATCCGGCCGAGCGCCAAGACCCCGTCGTGCTATCCGGCTGGGATGGCTGCGATTGGTTTAGCTAGCTCGGCTACAGGGGTGGCGCGCCCGGCACGGTGCGCCGTGTCCGACAGTGGAGCCGCTACCGGACGGGGGACCTGTCCGTTCAACGACCCCCATCTGAGATAGTCGCAGCGCTCCCTTCACGGGGCCGACAGAAGGGCATACCGTCCGGTTGCCGTCCCCCTATCGGACACCTGGCGGACGCCCGCACCCGAGTCGTTGATTCGGTCGGCGCGGCGTGAGCGTGTGTGGTGTTGTCGGGTGGCTCGGGGAGGTAGGCGGCTTGTGTGGGATACTCCAGCATGGAGTCGGGTGGTGTGCGGCCGTCGGGGACGGTGACGTTTCTGTTCACCGACATCGAGGGCTCCACCAAACGGTGGGAAGCCGACCCGGACGCGATGCGCGTGGAACTCGCTGCACATGACGAGGTGTTGCGCGCGGCGATCGAGGCTCAGGGTGGTTGGTTGTTTAAGCACACCGGTGACGGCGTGATCGCTGCGTTTCAGTCTGCTCGGGCGGCGGTGGACGCTGCCATCGGTGCCCAGCGGGGGTTGGGGTTGCCGGTGCGGATGGGGATTGCGTCGGGTGAGGCCGAACTGCGGGGTGATGACTATTTCGGGTCGACGTTGAATACCGCGGCTCGGGTGATGGCGGCGGGTCATGGCGGCCAGGTTCTGCTGGCCGCATCCACGGCGAGTCTGGTGTCCGAGATCGATGTGATCGACCTCGGGGTGCGGAGTCTGCGGGACCTGTCGGCCCCGGTGCAGTTGTTCCAGGTCCGCGCCGAGGACTTGCGCGCCGAGTTCCCATCGCTGCGCACGGTCGATGTGGTGCCGGGGAATCTGCCGGTGCAGGAATCGAGTTTCGTCGGCCGCGACGACGCCGTCGACACGATCATCGACGCTGTCGATGAGCACCGTGTCGTCACGCTGATCGGGGTGGGTGGGGTCGGCAAGACCCGCCTCGCGCTGCAGTCAGCAGCGATGCTGGCGCCACAGTTTCGCGATGGGGTGTGGTTGATCGAGTTGGCGTCGGTGACCGATGGTGATGGTGTGGATGCGGCGGTGGCGGCGGTGTTCATGCTGCAACCCCAACCCGAACGAACCTGGCGCCAGGTCGTCGTGGACGGCTTGTCGGGTCGTGAGGTGTTGTTGGTGATCGACAACTGTGAACACGTCCTGGATGAAACCGCCGCACTCGTCGAAGCGCTCGCTGGCTGTGCGACGGTGAAGGTGTTGGTCACCAGCCGCGAGTCGTTGGCGGTCGGTAGCGAGTGGGCATGGCGCGTCCCATCACTGCAGGGTGCCGCAGCGGTCGAGTTGTTCACCGAACGCGCCGACACTGCGGCGTCAGGATTCCGGCCCGATGACGCTGATGTTGTGGTGATCGGTGAGATCTGCGACCGGCTGGACGGGATCGCGTTGGCGATCGAACTGGCAGCGGCACGGGTGCGGTCAATGAGCCCAACCCAGATCCGTGACCGGCTCGATGAACGCTTCCGGCTGTTGACCGGGTCACGACGTTCAATCGAACGACACCAGACCCTGCGCCACGCCGTCCAGTGGTCCTATGACCTGTTGGAGCCGGTCGAGCAGGCCGTGTTGCAGCAGATGTCGGTGTGCATCGGCGGGTTCAGCCTCGAATCAGCCACCGCAATCACCGGACTCGACGAATACGAAGTCCTCGACATCCTTGATTCGCTGGTCCGCAAGTCGTTGCTCCACGTCGACCGCAGCGACAGCGACGTCCGCTACGGCATGTTGGAAACCATCCGCCAGTTCGCCGAGGAAGCACTGGCCAACACGGGAGCCAGCGACCTCACCCGCGACCGCCACGCCAACTTCTTCGCCGACCAGACCGCTATCGCTTTCGATGCGTGGCTGAGCGAGGACGAATGGATGGCCTACCGGTTCGTGGACACCGAGATCAGCAACCTGGCCGCCGGTTTCCAATGGGCGCTGTCACGACAGAACACCGACGTTGCTGTGCGGATCGCCGCCAACACACACCTCATCGCCCGCAACCGGTTGCGGACCGAGACGTTCGGGTGGCCCGAACAGGCCCTCGAACTCGCCCGCCACGACAGGCACCGCCAACTCCCCTTCCTGCTCGCAGCAGCGTGCGACGCCCTCATCGGTGTCGCCCGATACGACGACGCCGTCGGCTACGGGCTCGAAGCCGTCGGCCTCAACGACGACGACGGCTACGCCTTCACCATCCACGCCTACTGGGCGACCGGAACGGCACTCTTCCAAACCAACGACGTTGAACGGTCGATCCGTGTGCTGCGGGAGGGTGTCGAGCATCCCGCAGATGCTCCCGTCCGGATCAACCTCTTGTATCTGCTCATTTTTGCGCACTTCGGCGGGGTGGCGATGTCCAAGCAGGAAACGATGGACGCAGTCGCCCAACTCAAGCAATCGTCGATGCCGGCCCTGCGAGCCGGCGGATTGTGGGTGCACGCAATGGCCGTCGCCGACTCGGACCCGCCGGCGGCGATCGCCCTGTGCCAAACAGCGCTCGATGCCGACACCGGATCCCGGATCCTCGAGGAGTCAATCCGCGGGTTACAGCTCACGTTGATAACCCAGAGCGGTGATATCGAAGCAGCACTCACCGGGTTCACCCGCATCGTCTACGCCTACCAGGCATCCTCGGGCGATTACTACACCCGAGGCGGTCTGGCCCGTCTCGCTGAGTGGTTGGCCAGACTCGGCTACCACGATGGTGCGGCACGCCTCTGGGGGGTCACATACGGAAGCTTCGATTGGATAAATCAGCCGCCCGAGGTCGCCACGCTGCCCGACACCATGGGCGACGAGGCGTTCAGCGCTGCACTAGAGGCGGGTGCCGCACTCGATCCCCGTGCCGCCGGCGAACTCGCCTACCAACTCCTTGCCCAAGTCCGCGCCGACCACCTCGGATCCGAAGTCAGTCGGGTCACAACGCTCTCGACCCCCTCGTAATCACTGTCGCTCGCCGTGTCCGGTTGGGGACCGCCTGGTGAGACGCCTCGCTTGGGATCACCGACACAGCGCGGCCCGGGAGCACCCGATAACGCGCACGCCGTAACTCGCACAAACACGAGATGCGACCGCCGCATCGCTACCCCAGTGTGGTGCCACGTAATCGCGTGGCCAACCTGGCGGCAAGGGCGCTCGGGGTTGGCCCAGCTCGGCAAATCGGTGCGCTTCACACCGTGTGGCGCATGGGCCCATGGCAACGGGTTGATCCGCAAGCTCATTGCGATTCATTTGACAGCGGTCAGAACGTGTAGAGCAGGTCGTCGTAGTCGACCGGCACAGGCTTGTCGGTCATGGTTGTTCTCCCTGCCGGCTGCCCGATTGACGCCACCTCGTTCGAAGGGGCTCGCCGATGCGCCGGGCTACGGCAGCACCGCGGTGGCGTCGATCTCGATGAGGAGGTCGGGTTCTCCCAGTGCGGCCACGCCGATGAGGGTGACCGGGCGAGCCGGATCCACACCCAACCGTGCCGCGGCGCGGCCCGCGCCTTCGCCGAACGCCGCCATCTTCTCCGGCTTCCAATCGACCACGTAGATGGTCAGCTTGGCGACGTCGGCGAACGTGCCACCGACGCCCGCCAGCGCCGTGGCCACGTTCAGGAACGCCTGCTCGGTCTGGGCCGCCAGGTCGCCGGCTCCGACCGGGTCGCCGTCGGCGTTGCGGGCGACCTGGCCGGCCAGGTAGACGGTGCGGGTTCCCGTCGCGACGGCCATCTGGCGATACATGTCGGGCTTGGGGATGCCATCTGGGTTCAACAGTTCGATTGGCACGACGGCCTCCTTCTCGCCGCCGCTCTTCACGGTCGACGTACATTGTGTTTGCTCAAACATAGCATTGCTATGTAACCTTGGCAAGTGCCTAAGATCGCCTCCGCTGCCGTACGCCGTGCGCTCGTCGAGCGCGCTGCGCAGATGCTCGCCCGCCGCGAACCCGTGACCCTGCGGGCGCTCGTGGCTGGTACCGGGGTGTCGACCATGGCCGTGTACACACACTTCGATGGCATGCCAGGCCTGTGGCGCGCGGTTCGACAGGAGGGCTTCGGCCTGCTGGCCGAGGAGCTGTCAGCGGTGAAGCCGACATCGGACCCGGTGCGCGACATGGTCGCCTATGGGGCGGCGTACCTGTCGAACGCGCTCGCCCACCCCCACCTCTACCGGGTGATGTTCGACGCGGGCTTCGACCTCGAGGATCCAGAAGCCGCCAACGAGTCCTTCGCTGTCCTCATCTCGTGTGCGGCCCGGGCGACCGAGGTCGGCCGGTTCCGCAGCGACACCGACCCGGCAGCAGTGGCGATTCGGTTCTGGGCGTTCGGGCACGGCTTAGGCATGCTGGTGCTGACGGGTGTGCTCCCGGCGAGCGCCATCGACGAGCACGTGCGGCCCATGCTGACCGCGATCTTCCTGGCCGCCGGCGATGACGCCGACCGCTGCAGCAGATCGGTGCGTGCAGGGTGGCGAACGTTCCGACATGCGACTGCGAGCGACGGATAGCCAACTGAACGGTATTGCATCTACCCGAGAATCACGGACGTGGCCGACCACGAATCGAAGCTCGATTGTCGGTACTCACTGGCGTGGGTTCCCGTCAGGCATCCGCCTGGTGAACGGTCGGCGGGACGAAGCCCTCGAAGACGGCCACGTTGCTGATTGCGGACTGGTGGCGTTGTCCGATCACGGCTTGATAGTCAGGGCCGTCGTACCAGGCGTTTGCCGCGTCAAGGCTGTCGAACTCCAAGACGACGGTGAT
Source organism: Actinomycetes bacterium (assembly GCA_031430875.1). Lineage (GTDB taxonomy): Bacteria > Actinomycetota > Acidimicrobiia > Acidimicrobiales > Ilumatobacteraceae > Sva-07. The sequence goes on from JANPCI010000119.1 coordinate 15,767, forward strand.
GTCGCCGTGCCAGTCGCCTTCGGCAACGCGCCGGGGTGGCCCGGCAATGACTGCCGTCCCGCCAGCGGCGATGACCGAGGGCGGGACTGTCAGACGACCGGTCGCGCCGGTTCGGGCTGCTTTCCGCGGTTGCGAGTGGCGTCCGCGACGTCGAGGTCACCAGACGCTGGGTGGGTTGTCACCGACTGTCGTGCTGGCGACATGTCGATGGTGTCGCTCGGTTTGTGGTCTGCTGGAATCGTGATGGAACCAGAGTGGTGTTGGTGAGGTCGTTGTAGATGTGAACCCGCTCACCGATGTCAGCGACAGCGCCGAGTCTGTCGAGGGCGTGGACGCTCGATTCCAACGCTTCTACGAGGAGCGGTATGCGTTGACGGTCCGTCTGGCTCGGTTGTTGACCGGTGAATGGCATGCTGCGGAAGACGTCGCGCAGGATGCGTTCGTGAAGGTCTACCGGTACGCCGAGTCCTCGCAGCGGCCGATCGACAACCCGGCCGCACTGTTGAGGACCACGACGGTGAATCTGTGCCGCACGTGGCACACCAGACAGCGCCGAGCTGTGCTTCGTATGGTCCGGCATGGTCCGGATGCGACGTTGCTGACCGAGTGGGAACGTGGCCTCGATGCCAGCTTGCGTCGCCTGCCTCACGACCAGCGCGCCGTCGTCGTCTTGCGATATTGGCTCGGGCTGTCCGAAGCCGAGATTGCCGACGCCCTCGAATGTCGACCAGGAACTGTCAAGTCTCGACACGCTCGAGCGTTGCGCACCCTTCGAAAGGAACTGCCATGAAGACCCATGATCTCCTCGACCATTCTGACTCGTTCGAGCGGCGTCTCTCTGTCGGCCTGGAACACATCGCCGAGGCCGGCTCGGCTTCGGGTCCGGGTCGCTTCGATCCAGACGTGATGCTCGTCGACCGATCGAGCGATCCTCGATCCAGCCGCCGGCTCGTCGGTGCGGCGGCTGCGGCCGTGGTGGTACTCGGCGTCGCTGGTCTCGTCGTCGCCAACCGTCAAGACGCGGATCCTGCCCCGGTACAACAGCCATCGTCAACCAACGAGACTGCTTCGCCCATGCCGACGCTGGAATCGCCGGTCTGGTACAGCACGATCCGGCCGTTGCTGCCCGACGGCTTCGACCAGATTGTGCTGACTGATGCGAGACCTGAGGTCGTCAGCTTTAAAGCGTTCCGCATGGGTACCCGTCAGCTCCTTGACGTCGCCATCACCCTCCAGTCGGGTTACGGCATGAAGGACACCGGCGAGGCCGCGACCTTCAGCGACGACTACGGCGACTACATCGAATCCGCAGGATCGGTCGCACTCACCACCCCGGACCAACGACAAGTCATCATCCGGTGCGGGCTGCGCCCCATCGGCGGCGGCAGCGTCGAGACCGGCGGTCTGCTCGATGCGGATCGCGACGCCTGCGATGACGGGTTCGACAACCTCGACATCGACCCGATCTCTCGGCGCGGTCTTGCTGCGAAGTTGGCCACCGAGTTCCCCACCGACATCGTCACGCCCGCCTTCGGGCAACCTGACACGAGTCCCGTACCGGCTGGCGTCACGAAGATCATCAACGACTTCGTCGGCGAGGACAGGCCCTTCGGTCTCGAACAGGCCGACGGGGTACTGCGCAACTTCAACCTCAGCCCTATCCTCGGTGAACCCTCGGCCACCGAACTGACCGTCATCGAAGGAATGTGGCCACCCAATGGCGACGGCTCCACCCTCGACGACACCTCTGCCGACAGCCCTCAGCCCCTCTTCCACCTGTACGACGACATCGCCGTTGCCCTCGTCAGCGTCGACACCACCGGCTACCACATCGCCACCACCGATCTCAGCGACACTCACCTCACCGCACTCGGCGAGCTCCTTCAGCAACTGATCGCAGCATCGACGGACACCAGCTCGCCCGCGGTCACGCCCGGCCCGCTCTCTACAGAAGTCCCGGGCCTGGCATCGACGCCAGCCACCACTGGACCAGCCACATCCGAGGTGCCCAGTGGACCGCGCGCGTCGTTCGACCTGCCAGGCTGGACACTGTCGGCTGCCGACACCGGCGACGGCACCACAATCGGCGCCGAGTACATCTACACCTCCGCCGATGGGAAGACCCTGCAGATCAACTTCTACCCAGGCACGATGGCTGATCGCGTGGCGAACGAGTTCCCAGACGACGCCGTCGACGTGCTGAGCGAGTCACAACAGGTCGCCACCTATCCCGACGGCCGCCGCTTTCGCTACAACGCCGCGTTTGCCGACCTCTCTCCCGGTGGTCTCGACTGGGTAATGGAGGTCGACGGCGAACCCTTCGCCGACCAGAACGAATTCATGGCAACGGTCCGCGCCGTCACGGTCCTGTGAACAGAAGCTGCGACGGCACATCGGATCCCGCTTTCGTCCACGCATCGACATAGTCACTTCCGAGGCCAGACCGCACACTTCACACGCCCAGAGTCACGGACCCGGCAGTCAGATCACCACGGCATCTCGGCCCAACTGCAGTGCAACGAAATGCCCGGTATTCGCGACGCTCCGGATTGGAGTCGTTCGACTCTGGCTCAATGGTCGCTACTGGTTCACGATGACGGCGTGGGCGGGTTGGACGATGAGCCCGTGTTCAACGGCACCAGAAGGAGGGAGGTTGTATGCCGCGGTGGCCGATTTCCGATGAGCGTGCCCGCGAGATGTACGCGGGAGGGCGAGGCAATGCCGATGCTCGCTGGTTTGCGCGTTTCTGGGGTCGACTGATCGAAGCGGGTGTGTTCCCGCGTCGGTGGGTGACGCTGGAAGTTCCCGGGCGGATCTCCGGAGAGGTCACCTCGTTCCCGTTGGGTATGGCCGATGTCGACGGTCGCTGGTACCTGGTGTCGATGCTCGGCGAGTGCAACTGGGTCGCCAACGTTCGAGCCAACAATGGTGAGGCGGTCCTGCGTCGCCGCCGCCGGCGCCGACGAGTTCATCTCATCGAGGTGCCGGCCGATCGGCGAGCGCCGATCCTGGCTCGTTACGTCAAGATTGCCCCCGGGGGACGGCCGCACATTTCTGTTGAGGTGGGTGGTTCGCTGGAGGATTTCGCAGCTGTTACTGACCGGCACCCAGTGTTCGAGGTACTCGACGCTCCGGAACGCTGACTGCCCCAGCCTCAGTAGGGCTCTCGAGCACCACATATCGCCGCCCGATAATCGCCGGCGACGACGCCGGCCCCGCGCCACGGCCCTATTGCGGCGCCACGAAATGTCGGCGTCCGTCGTCAGGTCTTCAGGCGGACTCGACGGCGATTCGCAGTGCGTGGACTTGCTTGGCCAGCTCGCTCTCGGTCAGTGCCGTGCTCTGGATCCATGCAGCTTCCGGTAGGGGCATCGACGGCGCCGGGTCCGGGTCGAATCGGGGAACGATGTGAACGTGCACGTGCGGATCTCGGTTCCCGAGGATCTGAAAGTTGAGATGGATCGGGTCGTAGACCGATTCGATCGCCTTCGCCACCCTGCCGACCGCGGTCCAGAAAGTGGCGTGCTCATCGGATGTCATCGACTGCGGGTCTCCGACGTGGCGCCCACGAAAGACGACAACTGAGTAGCCGGGGGTCGGCCCGACACGCTGTAGGTAACCATCCGCGACGTCAGTGTTGAAGAAGCGCACCCCGTGCTCGGTCTCCGTCACTGAGCCGTCGACGCACTGCGGGCATCCGTCGCCTCGCTTCTTGGCGAGGAAGTCTTCAGGCCAATGCTTCAGATCCATGTCGCTTATGTTTGCAGGCCACGAGCTCGGTGAGCGCCAGTTCTGAGGAGAGCTCGAAAACACGCAAACGAATTGACGGCTGATGACCCCGGGCGTGACTCGGTATCGGCCCAAGCAGCGTGAGCCGGAATCACGGCGCCGAGCCGGGGTTGAGGGGCGTGCGGACGCTCGTTCTGGCAGGCTTGCCGCGTGGGACTGAAGTCGTTGCCGAAGATCACGCCGCTCCACCTCGCTCAGGTGCGTCTTCCTGAAAGCCATCCGGCTGCGACATTCGGATCATCGGTGCCGGTCTACGGATTCGCGATCGATCATCCGGACGGAACAATTCTGGTCGACACCGGCGTCGGGCACGGAAGCGCAGTCATCGACGACCTGTACCAGCCGGAACGATCCGAGCTTGACAAGTGCCTGGTTCAGCTCGGCGTTGACCTCGACAACGTGATTGCCGTCGTGAACAGCCACCTGCATTTCGACCATTGCGGCCAGAACCCGCTGCTGCACGGCCATGCAACGCGCTTCTTCTCGCAAGCCGCCGAACTTGATGCTGTCAACGCCGATCCGTACTACACCGTCACCGACTGGGCGATTGCGCCGACATCACAGCAACGGGTGGTCCGCGGCGATGAACAGATCGCCGCGGGTGTCTCGATCCTCGCAACCCCCGGGCACACGGCCGGGCACCAGTCGGTCCTCGTCGACGGCGGCGGTCGACGAGTCGTCATCGGAGCGCAGGTTGTCTGGCACCACACGGAACTCACTGCCGAAGCGGCGAGCAGGGCGAACGTTGACCCCGATCCCGACTTGGAGCGGGCGGCGGTCGACTCGATCAGGCGGCTCAAGGCGCTCAAACCCGAACTCATCCACCTGAGCCACTGCGACGCCTACCGACCAAGCACGCCATGACGGCGCACTCTTTGGAAGGCAACTCCGAAGTCTCAGTCGGAGGCACCCGATTACCCGCACTCGATAATCCGGTCCGAACGATTCGACACGCGCCGCATCGCCCAAGCCGGGCGCCGCACTTTCACGGTCATAACAGCCCGACAGTGACGCCAGATGATCTCTGACTTTGGGCATCTCCCCGTCGGGCGGACGGTTGGTTATGACGCTTGACGGTACTGCTGTTCCCAGTTGATGGGTGAGGTGTAGTCGAGGCTTGAGTGTTGCCTGGTCGAGTTGTACCACGTGATCCACTTGAAGATCGCCCGGCGGGCCTCGGCACGTGTCGCGAAGACGCGTCCTTGGATGCATTCACGTTTGAGTGACGCCCAGAACGACTCGGCAACGGCGTTGTCGAAACATGTCGCGACGCGACCGACCGAGGGGCGCAGCTGGTGGGTCTGGCAGAAGTCGAGGTAGTCGTTGGACGTGTACTGCGACCCGCGGTCGGCGTGTGCGATCACGCCGGCCATGTGACCGTCGCGGGCGGCGATGGCCATTGCGAGCGCGTCGAGGACCAACTCGGTGCGCATGTGGTTGTTCATCGAGTAGCCGAGCAGTCGACGGCTGCCGAGATCCAATACCGACGCCAGATACAACCAGCCTTCGCCGGTGGCGATGTACGTGATGTCCTGGCACCACGCAACATCAGGCTTGCCGGGGATGAAGGCACGCCCGACGAGGTCAGGGATCGTGTAGTCGTCAGCACCGGGGAATGTGGTGCGCACCCGGCGACGCAGACAGCGCCCGGCCATGCCGTGCAGGCGCATCAGGCGTCGAACCCGTTTGATGTTCACGACCAAGCCGGCTTTGCGGAGCTCGCGATAGATCCGCTCGACGCCGTAGTTGCCGTCGGCGGCGTCGAAGATTTCACGAATCAACGCGACCAGGTCGGCCTCGGCGATCTCACGTGCTGTTGGTGGAGCAGCCTGACGTTTGGACCAGTCGTAGAACCCTGACGTGGACACCTCGGCTGCTTGGCACGCTGTTGTGACCGGGAACCCGGCTGCCTTCTGGTCAGCGACACACTCGTAGCGGCTCACGATGTCGACTCCTTCACCCAGAAGGCCAGAGATCGTTTGAGCAGATCACGCTCCATCCGCAACTGCGACGTCTCCCGACGCAGCTCCGCGAGTTCGGCCCGCTCGTCGATCGTCAACGAGGCACCCTGCTCACGTTGCTTGCGGGCTTTGCCCACCCAGTTGCCCAGCGTCCCTTCGTTCACTCCGGTCGCTCGAGAGGCATCAGCGATGCTGCGCCCCTCATCGAGCACCATCGCGACCGCGTCACGCTGGAACTCGGGCGGATACTTCGACGGCCGCCCCGTTCGTCTCTTGTTGGACATGCACTTCCTCCTATACGAAGTGTCCGCCCAACGGGGGGATGCTCACTTGTTTCTTTGCCCGTGAGTTGCTGGTCGTGTGACGTGGTGCGAGTCGGTGGCGACCACGGTGGGGGTCCTTGTGCCCTTGCTGTCGTCGCCGCTGGCCATCACACTGAGAACACGGGGCCATTCGGTCGCTTTGAGGAGACGTCGTGGAGATGCATCAGCTTGCAGCGCCCACGAGACGCGAACTCTTCGTTGAGTTCGGCCAGGTCCTGAGCGATCTCCCGGCGCTGGTCACGGCGCCGTTGTATCGGAGGTGGCATCGTCATTGGGGTGCCACGCATGAGGAGGTCGTAGCGTCGCTGCCTGGCGATGCGATGCTGCCGCAGGCTCAGTTCCGCACGACGAGAGCGATCACCATTGATGCATCGCCGGAAATGGTGTGGCCGTGGCTGGTGCAGGTGGGCTGTCTGCGTGCCGGCTGGTACAGCGACGACCTGTTGGACAACCTCGCCAGACCCAGCGCCTCCACGATCGTGGCCGAGCTGCAACATCTGGAGATCGGCCAGTGGGTGCCGATGTCACCGTCGGCGACACCGTCGGATCGCACCGCGTTGAAGGTTGCCGCGTTCGAGTTGTACGAGTGGCTGCTGTGGACCAAGCCAGACAGCACCTGGGTGTGGCAATTGAAGTCGTCTGGCGAACACGGCACTCGGTTGGTCACTCGCATCCATGCCGTCTACGACTGGAAGCATCCACTGACTGCGCTGCTCGGAGTTGTGTTGATGGAGTTCGGCGATTTCGCGATGCAACGCAGGATGCTTCGGGGAATCAAGGCCAGAGCGGAGTCCATGGCCGCGGTTGGTCCGTGATGTCGTTGACGAACCGTACGCGTGAGGGTTCCGAGCCAGCCGAAAGGTCAGGCGCGACGGAACGGTCCGGATGGTGGCAGGCCACTCGGCTCAGCGACCGCGGCGCGTTGGTCGTCGGTGTTGGCGCAGTCGTTGCGTCGATCGTCTACTTCGTGTCCGACGTGGTCGAAACGCGACAGGACGGGTTCTCGTCGGGTCAACTGTGGCTCACCCTCGCGGCGGAGGCGGCCGTTCCGTTCTTCGTTGTCGGACTCGCCGTTGCACAACATCCTCACCTCGGCCGAGTTGGCGACCTCAGCGCCTGGGCCTACGCCTACGCGTTTGTGTTCTTCACAGGGACGGTCGTGTACGCACTCGTGAACGACACGCCCGACTATGCGGCGCTCACGAACGAACTGGGCGTCGCCATGGTCATCCATGGAGCAGTGATGGTTCTTGCGGGTGTCGGCTTCGGCTACGCCGTGATCCGAGCCCAGGTCTTTCCCTCCTGGACCGGGCTGAGTTTGATTGCAGGCGTCATCCTCGTGGCCATCACCCAGGACGCGCCAAGCGTCGTGCAGCTGACGTCGGCGGGGATCCGCGACGTTGCGTTCGCCGGGATGGGTGTCGCGCTCCTGCGTCGGGGTCGCCTGCCCGCCGACCTGAACAAGCCGCTGGGGAGCGGCCCGGAGACCCTCCTGGGCTGAGCAGGTCCGGGAGCGCACGACCGTCATTCGGCCCGAACGCACCGCGCTCTCATCTCGGACCGTCACCGTGGCCCGCCTTCGAAAGCCGCACAATCGTGGCCACAGAAGGACCGGCACCGGCCAGGCCCGCATCAGCCAAGTCAGGATCTCGGCCAGTTCGCGCCCGTTGGTGGAGATGTGGCGACCGGTGTTGTACCGCAACGACAGCGCCGTGACCCCGTGGTCGCGGGCGAGCAGGGTGCCATAGGTTGTCGACGCGTCGGTGGGGAAACCCCACACCGATTCGGTCGACATCAAGCCATGCACGAGCAGACAGATCCGTGGAGTGGCATCGCAGTCGGCGCACCGGTGGCGCGGACCTCGATGAGGACGGCGCCTATGTCGCGGATTCCAGCGAGTACACCGTGGAGCTGGGCTTGGTCGGCGACCGAGACGATGACGGTGGTGGTGCCGTCGTCATCGAGGGTCATGTCGAGCTCGCCGAGCCAGGCGGACCAGTGGTCGTCGAGGTGGCCATCGACGCGGATCAGGTAGGTCGCTGGGGAGGTGTTCATGAGAGAGCTCCAGCGCGCTGAGGACCTGCGGGGAGTGCAACGCGGCGATGAACGGGGCGACGGATGGCCCACTCGGCGACTGCCAGATTGATCACCCAGCCGACGCCCTTGGCGAGATCAGCGGCGAGCACCCCGGTTCCGAAGATTGCGCCGCCGATGCCGCCGGTGAACGCCTGGGTGCCGGCGGCCAGGCCGATCGCGTACGCCCGGATCATCCACGCCCGGTGGGCGGCGATGTTGCGGCGCCGGATGGTGGTGACGCCGCGCACGAGACAGACGACCATCGCAGACCCGAAGACGAGGCGAAGCACGAAGAGCAGATCGCCGGTGCCGGGCTTCGTCTCGTAGAACAAGGTCATCCACAGTGCCGAGACGGCGACCAGCAGGCCGGCCACGGCCAGCATGCGACCGGCACGACGGTGCCAGGCCGGGTGCCGGCGGCGGAACCGTGGCACGAACTGCAGAACCCCGACGAGCACGTATGTCATGACGCCGACGAGGTGCACCACCAGCGGGAGCGGGAAGCCGGCGAACCGATGGTCGGCAGGGATGAGGGCCGGGCCGCCGGCGAGTTGGATCAACCGAAACATGCCGGCCATCAGTGGGAGAGCGCTGAGCGCGACGAGCGCCATCGGCACCGGCCAGCTCCGCTCCTGGCTGCTCATCGGAGTGCCGGCTCCGCGGCCCGCACCATGGCCGGTGCGTCGGTGCTCTTGGTTTGGCGAGGTTGGTCGCGCCACAGCGAGATGCCGAGCCCGATCATCGCGATGCCGGTCGGTATCGCGAACGGACGGCTGAACGACTCCGGCAGGACGGCAAGCGCGAGGGCGGAGGTGGTGGCGTAGGCGAGCAGCAAGGACGCCCAGCGGGCCAGCACACGGGCGCGGAACAGCGCGATGCCGAACAGCAGACCACCGAGTGAGTAGCCGATGCCGGAAGCGATGAGCAGCGCGCTCATGTGGCCGATGTCGCCGCTCGGGCTACGACCGACGGCCGCGTCGAGGACGTCCTGCACGTAGCCGGGGTTCGAGCGTGCCACGATCGGCAGGACGAGGGCACCGATGCACTCAACGGCGAACATCGCAAGGAAGCCGACGCACAGCAGCAGGTAGCCGGCAAGCGCGAGGATGCCGAGGCGTCGGCGATGGCGCAGGAACATGCCCGTGAAGCCGACCAGCGCCAGAACGGCCATCAGAGCCTTCGCGGTCTGGCGGACCGCCATCTCGGTGGTGACGATGTGCGCGACGTCGACCGGCGGGTGGTTGATCTGGACGCCGATGAAAATGGCGCCGGCGGCGACGGCGCCAAGCCCGGCAGCGGCAGTGAGGCGATTGGTGGTGATGTCCATGTCGGACTCCTTTGTTCGGTGCCGGGCGGGGTGTCCGGCGATATCCGAAACGTTAAGAATCGACGTGGTGAGCACGCATCACCATCTGATGTGATCGGGGTGGTGATTCGGTCGCGGTGCCGCTCAGCGCAGGCCGAGGTCCGCGGCTCGGCGTACCGCGGCGCGGCGGGTGTTCACGTCGAGCTTGGTGAAGATGTGCTTGGTGTGCGTGCGCAGCGTGTTCACCGAGACGTAGAGCTGTCGCGCGATCTCCGGTCCGCTGAGCTCGGTCGCCAGCAGGCGCAGCACATCGAGTTCGCGTTCGCTGAGCCCTTCCGCGACCGGTCCATCGGGTGCGGGTGCCGACGGTCGGTGTGCTGCGGCGAGGAGGTGTTCGGCGTGCGCGCGGACGTCGTGCGCCGCGGTGCGAGCGGCGTGTCCGAGCAGCTCTACCGTCGGCTGTCCCTCGTCGAGGAAGAGCCGGCAGTAGCCGGCCGGCACCCCAGCGGTGAGGGCGGCAGCGAGGTCGGCCGTCGCCGGGCCGGTGTCGCCGTTGGCGTGGTGGGCGAGCGCCCGCAGCAGGCCTGCCTCGATCAGGCTGCCATCGCGGTGCGCCGCCTGTGCTGCGCTCATCACGTGGTCGAGCAGGTCGAGCGCCTCGCCCGCGTCGCCCTCGGCGATGAGCAGCCGGGCGACGGTGAGCTGGTCGTACTCGGCCAGGTAGGTCGTCGGATCTGTCGGCGCGATCTGGCGTTCGCTGGCCCACGCCCGCGCGTCGTCCAGGCGGCCCTGGGCGATCTGCACTCGCGCTCGGGTCGCGGCGATCGGGCGTACGTCCGGGAAGTAGCCGGGCAGAAACAGTGGCTCGGCCTGGTCGAGCATCGCGATCGCGCCGTCGAGGTCACCCTTCGCGTGCAGCAGTGCGGCCGTCACGGTGTACCAGCGGTGCCGGTTCTCCACCACCGAAGCCCGGTCACCGAGCTCGCGAGCGACCTCAAGATGCCTTCCTGCCGTTTCGAGGTCGCCTTGCTCGCGGAGCACGTCCGCGAGGCCGACGTGCAGGTCGCCGGTCGTGGAGAGCACCGGGCCGGGGTGAGTTTCCGCCGCGGCGAGCGCCTGCTCGTACAGCCGGCGCGCCTCGATCGGACGTCCTCGTGCCAGCCACATGTTCGCCAGCACGACGGTCGCACCCAATGCGTCAGCCATCATGCCGGCAGCGTGGAGGCTGGCGACCGCCTCGGTGAAGGTGTCCGCCGCGGTGTCGAGGTTGCCGGCGGCCCATGCCGCCAGGCCGACGAAGCCGGCGGCGGCTCCACGCGGGAAGTGATCCGCCGGCCCGGCCAGCGCGAGCGCCAGTTTGGCGTTCGAGACCGTGCCGTCGACGTCGCCCCGAGCCTGAGCGATGGAGGCGCGGTAGATCGCGATCAGGGCCGGGAGGGAGCGGACCTCGGCCTGCCGGTCTTTGGCCGCCTCGGCCAGCGAGCCCTCCGTGGGGACGGTCGAAGTCGGCGTCGTGTCGAGACCAGCTTCGGCAGCGTCGAGCCACACCTCCACCCCGTCGACGTCGCCCTCGGCGAGCCGGCTCCAACCCACGTAAGTGGCGAGCAGCGGTCGCCGACGAACGACGTCGTCGGGCAGCACGGCCAGCCATTCGCGAAGGGTGCGGTCCTGGCGGCGTCGGCGCAAGTCGGCCAGGGTGAGCTCGACGAGATCAGCGGTGTAGTCGTGGTCGCCGCTCGCGATCGCGTGCCGGACAGCGTCAGCGAGCAGTCCGCTTTCGGCGAGCCATCGACTGGCCGCGGCGTGCAGCTCACCGACCCGCTCGGCATCCCGGGCAGCCAGACGGGCACGCAATGCGTCCGCGAAAAGGTGGTGGTAGCGGTACCACCGACGATCGTCATCGAGCGGGACGACAAACAGGTTCTCGCGCTCAAGAGTCTCCAGCATCGCCTGCCCGTCGGACCGCCCGGTCAGCGCGTCGCAGAGGCCGCCGGTCAACTGCTCGAGCACGCAGGTGTCGAACAGGAACGCGCGAACCTCGTCCGGCTGCCGGTCGAGGACCTCTTCGACGAGGTAGTCGAGGATGAACCGGTGGCTTCCAGAGAACTCCTCGACGAACCCAGCGACGTCACCACACCCGTCGGCGGCGTCAGCCCGGGCCCGGGCCGACAGCGCCGCCAGCTGCAGCCCGGCCGCCCACCCCTCGGTTCGCGCCTCGAGCGCGCCCACCAGGGATGGCTCCAGCTGCAGCCCCATTATGTCGTTGAGGAACTCCTCCGCTTCGTCGGCGGTGAACTTGAGGTCCGGGGCCCGCACTTCCACCAGTTCGCCACGCGCGCGCAGACGCGCCAGCGGAAGCGGCGGGTCGGCCCGAGTGGTCATCGCAAGCGTGACCTGCTGAGGCAGGTTGTCGAGGAGGAACGTCACCGCGTCGTGGACGGCGGCCGCGTCGACGACGTGATAGTCGTCGAGTGCTACCACCGTAGGTCCGGCAAGGGCGTCGAGATCGTTGATCAGACTGACCAGAACGGCCTCGGTTAGCGTGGTGCCTCCCGCCTCCAGAATCGCGACAGCATCGACACCAGCCTGAGGTTCGGCTGTCTGAATCGCGGCCACGAGGTGGGTCAGAAACACTCGGAGGTCGGCGTCACCTGGGTCGAGAGCCAACCACGCCACTCTGCGCTGCGACCTTTCGGCGGTCGCCAACCACTGTGCCAGAAGTGTGGTCTTGCCGAACCCGGCCGGTGCCGCGACGAGGACCAGCCGCGGCCCTTCGCCTCCGTCGGTATCCAGTTGGTCGGTGAGACGGGCGCGCTGTACCAGCCGGCGACGCGGCAAGGGCAGATGCAGCTTGGTGCCCAGCACTGGCATTCCGTGAGCGTACGACCGTGCTGCGCTTCCCCGCTGATGCCGCTTCCTCCTCATCTCCGGTGTATCCAGACGGGCTGGTGCACGGATGAACGACGCCGAGCGCGAAGTCGAATCACACCCTGCCCATGGAAGCCGACATCGACCGCGCTTGCGCGAGCGAAGCGAGGCAACGCACAACGGCACCCGATCACGAAGGGACACTGCGCTCAGAGCCGCACATTGATCGTGCTCGGTCCGGTGTCATCCGCACATAACGCGAGCGCAGTAATCCGACGGTCTTCCGCCCGCGACCCGCACGTATCGGCCCAAGCGTGACGCCGCACATTGACGGTCATAACTACCCAAGCCGAGTGCCCGATACACGCAGCGCTCGTGGATCGAGTTCGTCGGGATCGCAAACTTCGACCACAGGACGACGAGAGCGCATTGAGAGCATCGAGCCGCGGTGATAGCTACCGCGGTAACCCCAGCATGTCGGCGACCTCTTGTCGCCACGGTTGGCCAGCTGACGCGTGTACCGCTCGCCAGCCGGATGATCGAGCCACATCGACGTTGTGCATCACGTCGTCGACGAAGACGATGCTCGTGCGTTGGTCAAGGTTCACGCCGAGCCGGTCTGATGCGGTCTCGAAGAACCTGGGATCGTGTTTCTGGTAGCCGACGTCCGCGGAGTAGATCACACCTTCAAGTGGAACCGTCGCTCTGATTCGTCGATGGAGGTAGGTGGCACGTCGGTGCTCCTGATTGGTTGCCAGCACGACTCGGCACCCAGCTCCAGCGGCGCGTCGCGCGAGGTCGAACGTCTCCTCGATCGGGGCGTAGTCAGCATCGAACCAGCACGACAGCACCGATTCGACGTCCACGGTCGTTCCGATTCGTGCGAGTGCTTTGCCGAGACCGTCCTCGACGCTGCGTCGGCCGTTGATGACGTCGTCCCAGCTTTGCATGAAGAACGACTCGCGGAGCTGAGCGCGTTCGATGCCGAACCGAGCCGCGAGTTCGTTCGTCCAGTGGCCGTCACCGTGACGGTCGGGGTCGAGCAGCACACCGTCTACGTCGAGGGCAAGCGTCAGCACCTGGGCGCCCATGTTCAGACGAGATCCCACCAGAAGTTCACGTCACCGAGCGGCTTGCGAACTCCTCGGAGCGATTCGTACAACGCCTGCGCTGTCTCATTGTGCCCGCCAGTCGACAACCAGAATTTCGTCGAGCCGCTAAGGCGTGCGAGGTTCATTGCTTCGGTGACAAGGGCAGAGCCGACACCCTGTCGCCGCCAGTCTTCATGGACATCCAGCTCGTGGAGGTAGGTGGTGAGCCGACCGCTGGGTGAGCGCATCTGCACGCCCCAGGCCAGCCCGACCGGCGTGCTGTCGACGTAGGCACCGAGCGCGAAGGAGTGCGAATCCCGCAGGAACGCCTCAGGTTCGGCGAGTCGGTCGACGTGCGCCGTCGGCGATCCAGGGAGCACCGCTGCGAACAGTGCCACCAACTGGTCCGCGCCGCCGGCGACAAGTTCTCGGATCTCCACCGGTCAAGTATGACCGCAGCCAGATGCTCCAACGGCCGCGTCGCCGGCGCCAACGGAGCCCGCCCATATCGGCGTTCATACTCGCGGCCAGTCAGCCGCCAGCAGCGCCACACAGCGACCCACGCAGCGCACCCGATATTCGCGGCACCGATGGCGCGGCGACGACGGTCCGCTGTCGCGTTGCGCGCGGCCGTTTCATGGCTGCCACCCGCCCGGCTTCGGCCGGAAGTGTGGTGTTCGTGGGACTGCAGACAAGGACCAGTGTGTCCCGGATCCAGCGGTCGGGCTGTGGTGGTAGTGGTTCAGATTCGTGTCGCAGTCCAGAGCCACGTTTCGTATTGGACCACCATGGTTCCGTCGGGGAATCGTGAGTGCACGATGTGTCGTAGGTCGGCGAGCAGACGATGTCGCCCGTCATCCGGAAGACCGACGACGTAGCTGTGGCTGGCTTGGTCGACCATCCACACTTCGATAGCCACGTTGCGGGTCCACGGGACCGTCACACGTTCATCGACGGCGAAGACGCCAGGAGCAGCGATGGTGGCGCCCCAGTCCGTGTTGCGCTGTCCGCGGTGGGTGCCCGGGCACGAGCGCTCGATTGCACCCCAGTAGTCGTCGAACCAACGTTGCCCATCGGCGCGGGCATGCGACCACCACCCCGCCCATCGGCCGCCTGGACGAAGCACCCGGTGGATCTCACCGACGCGCACGGCTGGATCCAGCCAGTGCCAAGCCTGGGCGAAGCACACGAGGTCGACGGCACTCGAACGAATAGGGAGCGTCACGCCGTCGGCGACGACGGCGACGAGGTCACTGGTGTGCGTGCTCGCCCGGCGAAGCAGTTCGCGGCCTGGATCGATTGCAACCACGTCAGCGTGCCGAGCGATGAGCGCTCTCGTCGCGATTCCGGTCCCGGCACCAACGTCGAGCACGCGCAACCCGTCAAGCGGGCCGAGCGCATCGAAGACCTCATCCGGATATGAAGGTCGGCCAGTGTCGTACTCGCTTGCGACTGCTTCAAATGAGACCACATCGCCATCATCGCGAACTCCGCGCAGCAGACGACGCCGTCCGGGCGTTCGGGAACAGGTAGAGCACGCGGCCTCGTCGAAAAACTGCGACGTGGCCGTCGCTGTCTGCTCGTTATCGTGCGGACATGGGCGTCGTGTTGGTCGATGACGACATCGAGCGATTCGTCACCGACGGATTCATCCGGCTCGAGCGCCCTTTCCACCCCGATTTGGCGGCTCGATGTGTCGATGAGTTGTGGTCGATGCTCCCCATCGACCGCGACGACCCCACGGGTTGGACGAAACCGGTCATTCGTATCTCGGGCTCGACACATCCCGATCTCGTGGCTGCGATCAACACGCCCCGACTGGTCGGAGCGATCAACGACGTCCTCGGCGGCCCGGACCAATGGCAGCCACGGCTGCACGGCTATGGCACCTTCCCCGTCAGATTCCCCAGCGCCGCTGATCCCGGTGATTGCGGTCGGCACATCGATGGCAGCTTCGGTGAACCCCCGTGGTACCGAGTCAACTTGGCCTCGCAAGGTCGGGCGTTGTTGCTGTTGATGTTGTTCAGCGAGGTCACCGACCGCGACGCACCGACTCGGATCAAAGCGGGCTCACACCGCGACGTCGCACGCGCCCTCGTCGACCAGCGCAGCGACGGGATCGTGTTTGACGTCAACACGCACGCCCCGGCCGCCCTTGACCACGAGACCGTTCTCGCCGTCGGTTCAGCCGGCGACGTGTACATCTGCCACCCTTTCCTGGTCCATGCGGCGAGTTGGCCCCATCGTGGTGATCAGCCCCGCTTCGTTGGGCAACCCTGCATTCACCACCCGCAAGGAGAGTGGCTCGGGAGATTCGACTACCAGGACCTCGCAACGGACTCCCCCGTGAAACGTGCCGTCCGCGAAGCCATCGAGCAGGCCTGAAAGCTTCAGTTCAGCGATCACCCCGCCTTCTCGCGAAACTGCTCAGCCGGCGTTCAGAGGCATACCTCGGCCACGTGTCGCGGCGTCCGGTGACACACTTCCTGCATGCGCGCGGACGTACCGATGACACTCATGGAGCTGGCGGGCGGCGACCGCTTCGTCGAGGTGCGGCGCGAGAGCGAGGAGCACCAGCTGGCACACGGGTGCGGCCTGCACAACGCTGGTGCGCCGCAGATGCAGCTGGTGGCTGCACTCGCACGAGCTGCAGGGGTCAAGCGTGCGCTCGATCTCGGATCGGGCTTGGGTTACTCGACCCTGTGGATCGCGTCCGCGGTCGCCGAAGGCGGCTCCGTGGTGGGTATCGACGACGATTCGTCGCATACCGCCCGGGCTACGGAGATTGCCGTCGGCCGCGGGGGTGGTGCTCGGGTCGAGTATGTGACGGGAACGGTGAGGGAAGTGCTGCCGTCGCTCGAAGGTCCGTTCGACATGATCCACGACGACGCATGGTTCGCCAAGACGCCCGACCATCTGGAAGCGATGCTGGCTCTGTTGCAGCCCGGCGGGCTCTTGACGATGGCGAACTGGTTCCTGCTGGTCGACGCGATCACGGGCGAGCCCCGCAGCGACTGGAAGTCCTTTGCCGGGCCGACGTGGGCGAAGGACACCTTCGAGTACGCCCACCTCCTGGCTGCCCGGCCCGATCTGCACGTGACGTGGGTGACCACCCCGCCGATCGCGTTCGCCACCACCCAGCCATCGTTGGACGCAGCAACCCAGGATGGATGGCGTCCCGAGGCGGTGGATGTCGACCGACTTACGTCGTGATCACGCTGCAGTCGCTCACCCGGCGGTAGGTGATGTCGGAATCCAGCGGTCGTATTGTGCGGTTGATGCCCGATGCGATCTTCGCTGATCCACGTCTTGCAGCGATCTACGACGACATCGATGGTGATCGGAGCGACCTCGATCACTACGAGGCAATCGTCGATGAGTTCGGCGCTCGCCGCGTCCTCGACGTCGGTTGCGGCACCGGAACGTTCGCTTGTCGGCTTGCGGCTCGAGGTCTGACCGTCATCGCAGTGGACCCCGCAGCAGCGTCGCTCGATGTCGCTCGCGCCAAGCCAGGCTCGCAGCGGGTCACTTGGCAGCTCGGCGATGCGACGACGCTCCCGCCGACGGCTGTCGATGCGGTCACGATGACCGCCAACGTCGCACAGGTCTTCGTTCGCGATCAGGACTGGTCGGCCACGTTGGGCGGAGTCCTCAGCGTCCTCCGGCACGGTGGTCACCTCGTGTTCGAAACACGCGATCCATCCTTCCGAGGCTGGCAGGAATGGACTCGTGAACAGTCCTTCTGCGTCACCGAGACGGTTGCCGGTCGTGTCGAGAACTGGGTGGAGCTCACCGAGGTGGCGCTGCCACTCGTGTCGTTTCGTCACACGTTCCGGTTCCTTGACAGCGGCGACATCATCGCATCGCACTCGACACTGCGATTCCGCGATCGAGACGAGATCACCGCGTCGCTCACCTTGAGTGGCTTCACGATCGACGAAATCCGCGACGCGCCCGACCGACCAAGCCGCGAGTTCGTCGTCATTGCCCGCCCCACCCCCGAGTAGCGGCTGCGGCACCGGCGAAGGTGCGGGTCTCGATTCGATGCCCGTTGCTCAGACCGCGCGAACCTCAGCGAGCCGCTTGACCGCGTGTTCGTCGTCCCAGCAGACGGCGGCTTCCCATGCTGCTGACGCTTGAGCGGCGATGTCGAGCGCGTCGTCGTCGAGACCAGCGGCGTTGTGCGGCAGCACCAGGTCGCGGTCGGCGACGTCGACGTGCGACTCGTCCCGGTCAATCAGCGCGACCCGATCAGCGGTCACAAGAATGTTGCCCGCATTCGGGTCGCCGTGCACGACGCATGTCTGACGTCCGATGAGCCGCGACCACGCTGCTCGACATCGAACAACGCCCTCAGGCGGCATCACGGCGAGGTCAATCTTCGTCCCGGCTTCGGCGTGAAGGAGATCGGTCGACGACCGCCAGCCCGGGCGCTGCGGCCAGCCCTGCGTCAACCGATGCAGCTGGCCGAGCGTGTCGGCCACGCGGCACCAGTCAGCTTCCGGCTCGGGCGGTCCGCCCTCCACATAGGTCATCACCACCAGCCCGTCGGCGAACAGCCGACCGTGCGTTGTGGGGATCGGCACCGGCATGGCCAGACCTTCGCGGTCGAGGAATCGGAGGAGCGCGGTCTCCCACGCCAGATCAACGTCGCTGCGCCTGCCAAGACGAGCCACCGCGAGCTGGCCGTTGACGCGCACGCTCCAGACCTCGTTGACGCCAACTCTGCCAGTGAGCGGTTCGATACGAGCGACGTCGTCACCCCACTGCTCGAGTGTCTCCCATCCCATCAACCGCATCTTCGCGGACTTCGGACATACCTCGTGT
>JANPCI010000120.1:0-3023 GCA_031430875.1 Actinomycetes bacterium
GCACGATCATGACCGCCACGGCCGACACCAGCACGAGCGGCACGAAGACGCGCTCGAAGCGTTCGGTGAACTGCTGTGTTGGCGCCTTGCTCGTCTGTGCGTCCTCGACCAGGCGAATCACGCGATCCAGGGTGCGGTCACCCACGGCGCGCGTTGTGCGCACCTCCAGCGCCCCCTCGCCGTTCACCGTCCCCGCAAAGACGTCGTCTCCGGCCGCCTTGTCCACAGGCACCGACTCACCCGTCACGGGCGCCTGGTTGACCGCGGATTGGCCGCCCACAATGACGCCATCGACGGGAATCCGATCCCCAGGGCGGACGACCACGACCTCGTCGACCTTCACGGCCTCCACCGGCACCTCAACGTCCTGGCCGTCGCGCCGCACGCGCGCGATCGCCGGCGCCAGGTCGGCCAGTGCTCGAATCGCGCCACGCGCGCGGTCCATGGCGTAGTGCTCCAGCGCGTGTGCGAGTGCGAAGAGCGTCAGCAGGAACGCGCCCTCGGCCCATTCGCCGAGCCCGGCCGCCCCAAGCGCGGCCAGCAGCATCAGCAGATCGATGTCGAACGTGAACACCCCTTTGCGCCACGACGCCACCGTGTGGCTGACCAGGTCCCAGGCCCCGAAGGCGTAGGCGGCCAGATACAGCGGGATCGTCACGCGATCCGGCCACTCCCAGAAGCGCTCTCCGGCCCATCCGAGTCCCAACAGCACTGCGGCGGCCAGGCTCCAGGCGAGTTCGCGGTTGCCTGTCAGGAGCCGAATGAGAGATGGCGCCGGCACTGGCGGCCCCGTGGGCTCCACGGGGAACCGTGCCTCCCCGACGAGGCGTCGCAAGGTATCGGCATCCGTCTTCGACCGCTCGAACTCCACCCGGACACGCCGAGCGGCCACGTTCGCCGACACTTCGAGCACGCCTGCCTGCTTGCGCAGCATGTCTTCGAGGCGGCGGCCGGCGTCCTCCCCCGGCAGCCCGCCGAACGCCATGGACACATGGCCGTACTCAGCCGAGAGACGAGCGCCAGCGGCCGTGACGATCTGCTCCACCTCCGCCAGGGTCGTCTGCGACGGGTCAAAGTGCACACAGAGGGCGCCGTCACCAGTCGCGTGCGCCAACGAAACGCCCGGCTGCCGCGTCGTCAGCGCTGTGAGCCGCTGAAAGCAGGCGTCTTTCGCATCCGGCAGGTCCGGGAGCGCCAGGTTGAGTGCAAAGGATCGCGTGGCCATGTTGATGGTTCCTACTGCAGCGCGTTCAGATCGGTCTCGCCGGTCCGCAACCGCAGCGGCTGCTCGACCCTCGACACGAACACTTTGCCGTCGCCGCGCCGGCCCGTGTGGGCGCCGCGCGACACGGCATCGAGCACTTGCGTCAGGCGGTCCTCGCCCACGACGATCTCGATCTTCGCCATTGTCGCCCGGCCGAAGTCGACCGGCTCCAGGACAGCGTCGGCATGTCGCCGCCCCACGCCCTCGACCATGGAGATGGTCAGGCCCGGCAAGTCAGGAACCGCGTGCAGCGCGGCGATCACGTCTTCCTGTCGATCCAGTCGCACAATCGCCTTGACTTCGTACATCACAGTTCCACCTCCCGTTCGTCCCGTTCGAACCATCGATAGAGAGCTGGAAGCACCAGCAACGTGAGCGTCGTGGACGTCACGAGGCCCCCAATCACGACGGTGGCCAGCGGTTGCTGCACCTCCGCCCCTGCGCCGGTTGACAACGCCATCGGCACGAATCCGAGTCCAGCCACGAGCGCTGTCATCAGCACCGGTCGCAGGCGGAGTTCCGCGCCGGTCATGACCGCCTCGTCGACGCCGAGGCCCTGGCGGCGCAGCTCGATGAAGTAGGAGATCATGACCACGCCGTTCAGCACTGCGACGCCGAACAGCGCGATGAATCCGACCGCCGCCGAGATGCTGAACGGCATGGCGCGCAGCATCAAGGCCACGACGCCACCGGTGGCCGCGATCGGGATGTTGAAGTAGATGAGCAGCGCCGGCCGGACGGCGCCGAAGGTCGTGTAGAGCAGCACGAAGATCAGGAACAGGGCGACCGGCACCACGAGCAACAGTCGTTGCGACGCCCGCTGCAGGTTCTCGAACTGGCCGCCGTACTCCACGTAGTAGCCCGGTGGCAGGGTCACCTGACTGCCCACGGCCTGCTGCACATCCGCGACGAAACTGGCGAGGTCGGTGCCTCGGACGTTCGCCTCCACAGCGATTCGCCGATGGTAGTTCTCGCGGGTAATCTGCGCCGGTCCCTCTTCGACGACAATGTCGGCGAGTTGCGACAGCGGAATCATGCGGCCCTGGGGGTCGGCGACCTTCAGCATCCGGATCTTCTCGATGTCGCTGCGTGATTCCGGGGTGAAGCGGACTTGAATGTCGAAGCGCCGTTGACCTTCGAGCACTTCCCCAACCGCACGGCCGCCCATCGCCTGGACGACATCCAGCACTTGCGAGGCGTTGATCCCATAGCGCGCGATCTCGTCCCGGCGGACCTTCACGCGCAGGAAGGGAAGCCCGCTGGTCTGTTCGAGTTTCACATCCGCAGCGCCGCGGACGCTCGACACCACGCGCGTGATGTCGGCGCCGATGCGCCGCAGCTCGTCGAGGTCCTCGCCGAACAGCGTGATGGCGAGATCCGAGCGCACTCCGGCGATGAGCTCCTGCACCCGCAGTTCAATAGGCTGGGAGTAGCTCAGCACGTTCCCCGGCACCTCCCGTTCCAGCGCCTCGTTGAAGGCAGCTACCAGCGCCTCTTTCGTCGAGGCGGTTGTCCATTCGCCGTGGTCTTTCAGGATGACGTAGATATCGCTCGTCTCGACCCCCATCGGGTCGGTCGGAATCTCCGCCTGACCGGTGCGCGACACGACCGTCACCACCTCGGGGAACTGCTTCAGCGTCCGCTCGATGAGCGTCGTGCTCTTGATGGACTCCGTGAGCGACACACTCGGCAGTCGCCACGCCTGGAGGGCCACGGCACCTTCATCCAGCTTCGGAATGAACTCCGCGCCCATGAACGG
>JANPCI010000121.1:0-3487 GCA_031430875.1 Actinomycetes bacterium
GCGCATCGCGCAAGAGCTCGTACTCGTCGTCAGCGCTCCACGGCTTCGGGAGCTGATGTTCGTAGAAGATGCCGAACTGCATCCGTGCAGCACAGCACATCGGCCCCCTCGAACGCCGATCGAAGCGCCAGCGATGAGCGAAGCCACCGCATACCGGGGTTTCGCTCATCGCAGTGCTGGTCGAGGCGCGGGCCCAGTCTCAGCGCGGGGTGAGGGTGACCTGGGTGGGGCCGATCTCGAGCCAGTGGTACATGTGCTCCCAGAAATGGCGGATCTTGGTCTCGTTGTAGTTGGCGAACACCACCTCCTGGCGCTCCTGCGTCTTGAGGCCTTTCTGCACCTGCGGGAGGTTGATCGAGTCCTGCTGGAAGATCTTGGCTGTCATGCCGAGTTCGGGCGCCAACGTCCAGTCGTCGTCGGGGCCCAACTTCGTGACCTTCGCCGGGGTCGGGCGGTTGGACTGGTCGGCCCACGGCACGAACATCATCACCTCGAAGATGCACTCGTCGGGGTCGTTGCCGTGCGGCCGGAACCGGTAGAACAGCGCGTTCCACACACCCCACGGTGACCAGTTCGGAAACACCGAGTAGTACATCGCGTCGATGAACTCGGCGTCGCTGAACTGCTCGACGTCGAGCGCATCGCCGAACTGTTGCGCCGCCGCTGCCCGACGCTGCCCGGCGACCCACGCTCGGATGTCGGTCATCGACTCGACTCCCTCGGGCGGGTCGGCGATGGCGAGCGGCGCATCGAGGATCCCCTCGGGCGTTGGCCCGCCGATCCACTTGCACAGGTGCGAGTCGGCCTGTTTGATCGGACCTTCGATGTAGGTGGCCTCATCGTCGAACAGGCTCTCGTTGCCGTCGAGGTCGACAACTCGCACGCGTCCGAGTTCGACGCGTTCGTAGATGTGACCGTTCATCGGGTGGCGATAGCGGGCGAACTCCTTGCCGTCGGCGAGGCGCTCATAGTGGGTCATCCCGGCGAGGTGCGGGCTCTCCACGCTCTGCGGCGAGATCGCCCGGGAGAAGTTGGCGTAGGTGTCGTAGCGCGTGTTCGCGTCGCCGAGCGTTTGCATCAGCGTTGGGTGGGTCGCCACCACGTGGTACGACTCCATGAACGCCTCCTGGCAGGCCTTCCAGTTGACACGCATGATCTTCTCGACGTGTGCCACCTTCACTCGCTTCTCGAATGGATACTTGGCGAAGTGCTCGTCGAGTCCGGCGAGGTGTTCGCTCAACGGTGCGGCGTTGCGGTCCGGGTTGATGAACACGAAGCCGTGCCAGGTGTCGACGAGCGCCTCGGGGAGTGAGGAGTCCTCGGCGCGCACGCTCGGGAAGTCCCACTCGCACGGGATTTCCTTCAGCGATCCGTCGAGGTTCCACGACCAGCCGTGGAAGGCGCAGCGCAGGTTCTTTGCGCCCTTCCCGTTGGCCTCGCGCAGTAGGCGGCCGCGGTGCAGGCAGGCGTTGCGGTACGCCTTGATGCCGTCGGCGGTCCGTACCACGAGGAACGACAGGTCGGCGATCTCGTACACGTGATAATCGCCGACGTCGGGGATCTCTTCCTCGAGACAGGCCATCTGCCACACCCGACTCCAGAGCTTCTCGACCTCGAGCGCATGGAACTCGGGCGACGTGTAGTACCAGGCCGGCACGCGGGTGTTGCCGTCGGTGACGCCCACACGCGACTCGTTGCGCAACAGATCGGACACTGGATGCGAGTCGCCATCGAGCAGCTCGGTGAAACTCACTCCGGCGGATCGGTCGGTGCCCGTGATCGTCTCGGTCATCGACTCAGTGTGTCAAAACCCTTGGACGGCCTTCGAGTCGGCTCGACAGCTCGACAGTCAGTGCGAGGCAGCGTCGCCGGCGAACGGGTCGGCCATCGCCCCGGCGCACGCGTCCGGGTGATCGGCCACCCAATTCTCGATCTCGTCGCTCGGGCTTCGTTGGTCGCCGGTCTTCCACGCATCGAGGTAGGGGTACGGCCAGATCACACCGCGGCGTACCGACCATTCGGGCCCGGGGCACGGTGGTGACATCGCGAAGTGGACGTGGCACGCCGACGCCCGACCGCTCTCGCCGACCGCACCGATGGGTTGGCCGATGTCGATGCGTCGCCTCTCGACCACGGTGTCGTCGATCGACTCGAAGTGGGCCATGTAGTACCGCACACCGTCGTCGCCGAGGATCGCCACCGAACGTCCACCTCGGGTTGCCGGATTGTCGACGGTGGCGTCCCACCGGTCGACCCGACGCACCTCCAGGATCAACCCGTTGACCGGTGCGACAACCGTTGTTCCGCAGTCGGTGAAGATGTCGGTCGCCGGATAGCCGCTGTGGGTCGTTGCCCACCCCGTCGACGCGCCACCGCCGATCGGGACGGCATAGGGCGTGGAACTCGACGGTGCCACCGTGGTCGTGGGGGAAGCTGTCGCCGTCGTGCTCGTCGCCGTCGCACTCGTTGTCGAGGCGCTCGTCGTCGAGGCGCTCGTCGTCGAGGTGCTTGTCGTCGTTGTGCTCGTTGTCGAGTTGCGTGTGTCGGGTGCCTCGACGGCGAGGGTGGCAGTCGTCGGTGAACTCGAGTTCGTGGTGGCTCCACCATCGGTTGCGGTGGGGTCCGTGCAGCCGAAGGTGAGCACTGCGAGAGCCGAGAACGCCGTGGCGCGCCTGAGTGGTGACCGGCGAAGACGTTTGCCGTCGATGACGCGCATGGCGCAGCATGCCACTGGTCGGCAGCGATCCAGCCACGTAGGGTGCTGGCATGTGCGGATGCCTGCTCCTCCTCGTCGGTGCGGTGTTCCCCCGCACCGCGATCGTCCTGTTGGAAATGTTCACCAACTGGAACGACACAGCCTTCGACAGCTTCTGGATCGGGTTCATCGGCTGGCTGTTCCTGCCGTACACGACCCTTGCCTATGTGCTGATGGATCAGTTGGGCGATCCGATCAACGGCTTCGGCTGGGTGATCGTGCTGTTTGCGTTCCTCGTTGATCTCGGCAGCTGGTTCGGATCGGCGCGGAACCAGCAGCAACGCATGGCGGTCTGACGCAGGTTCCACCTCGGCCCGACATCGTCCGTCGTCGCAGTGACAGGATGTCGGTATGCGACTAGCCCGCGAGTTCGAACTCGCGGCCGACGCACGTATGGCACTTGCACAGATCCTCGGGATCATGTCGGACCAGGCGATGTCGGGCGATGTGACCCGCTGGGACGTGGGTCGACTGATGGAGGTAGAGATGCGGCTTGGGATCACGCTCGGCGTCGATGACATCGGTCGAGGCGGCGACGAGTCGGCGCTCGTCACCATCGGCATCGATGACGCCGCGCTCCTCCTCGACGGAATGGCGTACACCGAGATCGCGTCGGCCGACCTGCCGTGGATCGACATGGTGCGCTGGACCGCCGACTTCGTCAGCACCGAACTGCGCCAGCACTGGACCGACGACGAGTGGTTGTCAGTCGCCGCGGCGTGAAACGTCACG
>JANPCI010000122.1:0-2794 GCA_031430875.1 Actinomycetes bacterium
CTGCCTCGGCACCCTCGTCGTCATCGACGTAGAACAGCGACGCGTCAAGCCCTCGGCATGCTCCGAGATCCCACCATTTCAGTTCCTGTAGCGACACTTCGTTTCGACTCCCCACGACGACGACGAGGCTGAATCTAGAACGGCTCCGGCGCTCGCGCCAGTGAAATTTCGTGTCGGGCGTGTGTCGTGCTGGTGTCGGAGGATTTGTGCGTCAGTCTTCGGCGATCCCGTAGGCCCGCGCAATGATCTGCAACGGGTGCCTGGCCTCGCGGCCGGTTTGTTCGACGATGGCCGTGTTGGCGAGGTGGCAGTCACCGGCGACGGCATCGCCGCCCGCTTTGGTGATCAAGTCACCGAGCTGCTCGGCGATCGGAACGGCGATGTCTTCGTTGCCGGCTCGAAGGCCCCACATGGCGCCATTGCCCGAGCACTGCTGGACGAGCTCGACCTTGGCGCCTGTGAGCTCCAGCAGGTCGCGGCTCGTGAAGCCGATGTTCTGGGCCCGGAGGTGACAAGGCGCGTGGTACGTGATCTCGCCGAGGAGTTCGCCGGTGAAGTCGGTGTCGAGCGCTGTGTCGTCGCCGTTGTGGACGATCATCAGGTACTCCGCGGCGTCGTAGGTGTGCTCGGCGACGAGTTCGGCGTCAGCCCGGAGGGATTCGTCGGCGACGTAGATGGGATAGTCCCTTTTGATGACGTAGCTGCAGGTCGGCTGCGGAACGACGATGTCTGTGCCGGCGCGGACTTCGGCGGCCAAGGTCTTGACGTTCTTCTGGGCGACCTTCGTGAACTCCTTCACATTGCCCGAATGCAGCCACGGCGCGCCGCAACAGCCGGCGTCGGTGTTGTTGCACTCGATGCCATTGCGCTCGTAGACCTTCACGAGGTCTTTGCCGATGTCGGTCGCCTGGTACTCGACGAGGCAGGTCGGGAACACCGTCACCCTTCCCTGATGCTTGGCGAGGGTCACCGGCGGACGCTTCTTGAACCACGTCGAGAATCGCTGTTTGGCAAAGGGAGGAAGCAGGCGGACGGACGACACTCCGGTGAACTTCCCGACGGCCTTGCGCACACCCGAGCCGGGCTCGGCGTTGATGACCCTCCTGACGATCGGGCTGACGATCGGGAGGGTGGTGGCGAGCGTTCCGACCAGATCCGTGCGCCCCATCATCTTCGTGGTCGCCGTGTTACGCATCGACGTGATGCCGTTGGCGTGCTGCATGGCGTCGGCACGCAACATCAGGCGGGGGAAGTCGATG
The DNA here is from genome assembly GCA_031430875.1 of Actinomycetes bacterium. GTDB lineage: Bacteria > Actinomycetota > Acidimicrobiia > Acidimicrobiales > Ilumatobacteraceae > Sva-07. Next base: position 1,260 of record JANPCI010000122.1, read on the forward strand.
TTCCACTCGTGCAGCTCAGGGGTGTACGGGCAATTGACGGAGCAGAGCGTGCACTGGAAGCACTCGTCGACGACGTGGTCCTGTTCGGCCGGGGTGAGGAGCCCGGCGTCGTGGTCGTCGTGTTTGTCGACCATCTCGAACAGCGTCGGGAACGACGTGCAGAGCTCGACGCAGAGACGACACCCGTGGCACACGTCGAAGACCCGGGTCAGTTCGCCTCTGACATCCGCCTCGTCGAAGTACGCGGGATCCTTCGGGTCATAGGTCGTTGTCATGGATTCCCTCGCTCACGGGTGCTCAGAAGTGTGCAGTTGTAGCATTCGCCCGATGTCCTCGCCGATGCGACCCTTCGAGCGGCCCGCGATGCTCGACGCGTTGCGAGCCGCCGGTGGGCTGGATGGTGGGCTGGACGGCAAGCCGTTCGACGTGCTCGTCATCGGGGGCGGGATCACGGGCGTGGGCGTTGCGCTCGACGCAGCCGCACGCGGCTTGCGCACCGCACTCGTCGAGCGTGACGACTTCGCCAGCGGCACATCGTCGAAGAGTTCGAAGATGGTCCACGGCGGCCTGCGCTACCTGCAGAACGGCGATGTCCGCCTGGTCTACGAGGCCCTGCATGAACGACGCCGGCTGATGCGCAATGCGCCGCACCTGGTGGAGGTGTTGCCGTTCATGATCCCGATCCTCACGAAGGACGGTGTCGTGTCGAAGAAGATTGCCAAGGCGCTCGGCTCGGCCATGTGGATGTACGACCTGACCGGCGGGTGGCGCATCGGCAAACTCCACAAGCGCGTCGCCGGCGAGCAGGCCGCACGCCACTTCCCCACCACCCATCTGAACAAGCTCAGTGCCGGCTACATCTACTACGACGCCGGCGCCGACGACGCTCGACTCACTCTGACGGTTGCCCGCACGGCAGCCCAACGCGGCGCCGTGATCGTGAACCGCTGCGGCGTCGTCGACATCACCACCAACGCCGAGGGTCGCGCCAACGGTGCCACGGTGGCCGCCGACGGCGAACTCATCCATGTGTCGGCGCGCTGCATCGTCAACGCCGCCGGGGTGTGGGCCGACGAAGTGCGAGCACTCGACGAGGGAACCGACCCCGACTCGATCCGACCCGCCAAGGGCGTGCACATCACGATCCCGTGGGAGAAGGTCCGCAATGACATCGCGGTCATCATCCCGGTGCGCAGCGACAAGCGCAGCCTGTTCCTCGTGCCGTGGGGCGAGCAACCCGACGGCACGTTCCGCCACGTCTACGTCGGTACCACCGACACCGACTCGGGCGAGCCACTCGACGACCCGCAGTGCACGGGCGACGACATCGACTACGTGCTGACTGCGCTGAACGAGGCGCTGACGGAGACCGTCACCCGCGACGACATCACCGGCGTCTGGGCCGGGATGCGCCCGCTCGTGAAGGCGGCGTCGGCCGATGGCGCCGGCGCCAAGACCGCGGACCTGTCGCGTCGCCATCAGGTTGCCGTCAGCGACTCGGGAGTCGTGCGGGTCAACGGCGGCAAGCTGACGAC
>JANPCI010000123.1:0-8731 GCA_031430875.1 Actinomycetes bacterium
CACGTGGGTGGCGACGCGGTCGAGGAACCAGCGATCGTGCGAGATCACCACGGCGCATCCGGGGAACGATTCGAGCCCGGCTTCGAGCGCGCGCAGCGTGTCGACGTCGAGGTCGTTGGTCGGCTCGTCGAGCAGCAGCACGTTGCCACCCGACTTGAGCAACTTGGCGAGATGTACCCGGTTGCGTTCACCACCGGAGAGGTCGCCGACGCGCTTGCCGTGGTCGGTGCCCTTGAAGTTGAAGCTCGACACATACGCGCGACCGTGGATCTCACGTCCACCGACTTCGAGCACCTCTGCGCCGCCGGTGATCTCGTCGTAGACGGTGGCATCGGGGTCGAGGTCGTCGCGGTCCTGGTCGACGTACGACAGGTCGACGGTCTCGCCGATCTTGATCGATCCGGAGTCGGGCTCCTCGCGGCCGGCGAGCATCTTGAACAACGTCGACTTGCCGGCGCCGTTGGGGCCGATGATGCCGACGATGCCGGCGGGCGGGAGCGAGAACGAGAGGTTCTCGATGAGCAGCCGATCGCCGAAGCCTTTACTGAGCCCTTCGACCTCGATCACCTGGTCGCCGAGGCGACGGCCGGCCGGGATCGTGATCTCCAGCGATGACGCCGTGGTCTCGGCCGACTTCGTTTCGTTGTACAGCTTCTCGTAGGCGGCCAGTCGGGCCTTGCCCTTGGCCTGGCGGGCCTTGGCGCCCATCCGGACCCATTCGAGTTCGCGGGCCAGGCTGCGCTTGCGGGCTTCGTTGCCGCGCTCTTCGCGTTCGAGGCGTTCCTGCTTCTGCTCGAGCCAGTTGGAGTAGTTGCCCTCGAACGGGAACCCCTTGCCGCGGTCGAGTTCGAGGATCCACTGGGCCACGTTGTCGAGGAAGTACCGGTCGTGGGTGATCGCCACCACGGTGCCCGCGTAGTCGCCGAGGAACCGTTCCAGCCAGTCGACCGACTCGGCGTCGAGGTGGTTGGTCGGCTCGTCGAGCAGCAACAGGTCGGGGCGCGACAGCAGGAGGCGGCACAGTGCGACACGGCGACGTTCGCCACCTGACAGCACGGTCACGTCGGCATCGTCGGGTGGGCATCGCAATGCGTCCATCGCGATCTCGACGTTGCGCTCGAGGCTCCACGCGTCGGTTGCGGCGATCCGGTCTTCGAGCCGGGCCTGCTCCTTGCCGATCTTGTCGTAGTCGGCGTCGGGGTCGGCCCACATCGCCATGACCTCGTTGTAGCGATCGATCAGACCCTGGACCTCGGCAACGCCATCCATGACGTTGCCCTTGACGTCCTTGGCTGGATCGAGCTGCGGCTCCTGGGCGAGGTAACCCACGGTGTGACCAGCGGTGAGGCGAGCCTCGCCGGAGTATCCGTCGTCGAGGCCGGCCATGATCTTGAGCAGCGACGACTTGCCGGCGCCATTGTTGCCGAGCACGCCGATCTTGGCGCCCGGGTAGAACGACAGCGAGATGTTCTCCAGCACCGTCTTGTCGGGCGGGTAGTGCCGAGCGAGCTTGTAGGCTTGGTAGATGAATTCGTGCGCCATGGTGCCCCGAGGCTAACGGCACCGTTGCGGGCGTCGTTCGAGACCGGACGCTCGCGGTCCACCTCGGGCCCGCGTGGCCGTAGGGTTGGCTCAGATATGTCACCCGTCTTGCTCTTCTGGATCGTGTTGGCAGTCGTGCTGGTCGCAGTTGAACTGCACAGCGTGGCGTTCTTCGCCCTGTTCGGGGCCGCGGGAGCGGTGGCAGCAGCACTCGTCGCGTACATCTCACCCGATGCGATCGCGTTGCAGATCGTTGTGGCGATCGCAGTGGGCATCGCCGGGATACTCATGGTGCGCCCGTACGTGAGCAAGGCCTTCGCGCAAGGTGGGTCCGAGCAACGGATCGCAGGTGTTCATGGCGGCCTGATTTCCGCGCGTGGCATCACGCTCGACGTCGTCGGGAGCGATCTGGCTGCCGGACATGTCCGCATCCTCGGCGAGAACTGGCTGGCCGTGGCCGACGGCGACGAACCGATTCCCCCGGACACGGCCGTGATCGTCACCGCCGTCGCCGGCACCACGCTGACCGTCCGCCCTGCAATGAAACTGGAGTCCTGATGATCGCACTCAGCAACCTCTCGATCGGCGGCATCGTTGTCGGCGTCCTCATCCTGGTGATCGTGTTCGCCACCCTGCGGAGCATGGTCAACATCGTTCAGCAGGGAGAGGTCGGCGTCGTCAAGCGGCTCGGCGAGTACCGCCAGACCCACGAGCCCGGCCTGGTGCTCATCGCTCCGTTCATCGACTCGCTTCAGCACGTCGACATGCGGGAGATTCCGGTGCCGGGTGATCGCCAGGAAGTGATCACGAAGGACAACGTGGTTGTGACCGTGAACGCCACGATCTTCACGCAGATCGTCGACGCGAAGCAGGCATTGTTCAGCGTGTCCAGCTTCAACGTGGCCATCGACGCGCTGGCCCGAACCGCTCTGCGTTCGGTGATCGGCACGCTGTCGCTCGACGAATCGTTGTCCGAACGCGAGCGCATCAACACCGACGTGCAGTCGCAGATGGAAGCGGTGACCGACAAATGGGGGATCCGCATCGCCCGGATCGAGATCATGGAGATCACGCCGCCACCCAAGATCCTCGAAGCCCTCGCGTTGCAGAAGCAGGCCGACCAGGAGAAGCGAGCCAAGATCCTCCAGTCGGAGGGTGAACAACAGTCGGCGATCAACATCGCCGACGGTCGGGCCAAAGCTGCCATCCGCTCCGCGGAGGGCGAACGCGAAGCGGCAATCCTTCGAGCCGAGGGCGCCCGTCAGGCGTTCATTCTCGAGGCGGAGGGTCGATCCCAGGCGATCACCAGCGTGTACACAGCGATCACCGAGGCGCACCCCGATCCTTCGCTCATCGCCATCTTGCAACTGGACACGTTGAGCAAGTTCGCCGACAGCGCGAACACCAAGGTGGTCGTTCCGTACGAGAGCGCCGCGCTGCTCGGTGCCGCTCAGGCGATCCGCACCGTTCTCGACGCGGTGCCCTCCGAATAGGCGGGCGGTCGGTGAGTTCGCGCATCTTGACGGCCAGGTCGTCGTCTCGGTGAACCGGACGTACACGATGTGTCTGACACCTCGTGTACGTCACGCGATCACGAGGGGGAAGCGGGCGTTCCCGCCTGCGCAAGTTGCCGTGGCGTGCGAAACCACGGCAACGATTCAGATGGCGTCGCTGCCGTACTCCGAGGTGCGGATCCGCATGATCGTTTCGACACTGGTGACCCAGATCTTGCCGTCGCCGATTTTGCCGGTACTCGCCGATGTAGCAATCGCATCGACGATCCCTTCCACGTCGGCGGCCTCGGCGAGGATCTCGAGCTTGACCTTCGGAACGAAATCGATCTGGTACTCGGATCCGCGGTAGGTCTCGGTGTGGCCTCCCTGGCGGCCGAACCCGCGGACCTCCGACACAGTGATGCCCTGGACGCCGGCGGCCTTGAGTGCATCCTTGACGTCGTCGAGCTTGAACGGTTTGATGATGGCGGTGATGAGGTTCATGAAGGCTCCTTGTCAGGCACCGGGGTGGTAAGCGGTTTCGCTGTGCTCGGCCAGGTCGAGGCCGATTTGCTCGTCCTCAACGGAGACGCGGACACCGATCGTCTTCTTCAGCGCAAACATCAGGAGCAGGGTGATCGGAAACGACCAGGCGATCGTGACACCGTTGATCAACGCCTGCTCGAACAGCAATGAGGCGTCGCCGCCGTAGAAGATGCCCTCGTCGAACGCACCGTCGAAGAACGTCGGGTTCGCGAAGAAGCCGATGAGGAGCGAGCCGACGAGCCCACCGACGAAGTGCACGCCGACGACGTCGAGTGCGTCGTCGTAGCCGAACTTGTTCTTCAGGCGGATGGCGTAACAGCAGATGATGCCGGCCGCCAAGCCGATGAAGATCGGTGCCGGGCCTGACACGTAGCCGGCAGCCGGCGTGATCGCCACGAGCCCTGCAACGATCCCCGACGCGGCGCCGAGGTTGGTGGGGTGGCCGTCACGAATCCACTCGACGACGACCCATGCAAGTCCCGCGGCAGCGGCTGCGAGGAACGTGTTCATGAACGCTTGGGCTGCCTGCCCGTTGGCAGCCAGGGCCGAACCGGCGTTGAAACCGAACCAGCCGAACCAGAGGATCCCGGTGCCGATCATCACGAGGGGCATCGAGTGCGGTGGGCTGGGCTCCGTGCTCCGCTTCCCGAGCACGAGCACTGCGGCGAGCGCAGCGATGCCGGCGTTGACGTGAATGGCGGTTCCGCCGGCAAAGTCGATGGAGCCGCGCTGGCCGGCCCATCCTCCGTACACCCACTTGAACACGGGCACGAACACGAGCAACACCCAGATGGGCACGAACACCGCCCAGGCGGCGAACTTCATCCGGTCAGCCACAGCGCCGGAGATCAGCGCCGGCGTGATCACGGCGAACATTCCGAGGAATGCGACGATGGCGAGCGCGGACCCATCACCGGCGACGGTGATGTCCTTCAGGAAGAACGAGTCGAAGCCGCCGATGAAGTCGTTGTCGAACGGCGTCTGGGCCAACGAGAACCCGATGGCGACCCACACGATCGGCACGATCAGCAGGCAGTAGAAGTTCATCATCAGCATGTTCAGCACGTTGCGGCTGCGATCCATGCCGCCGTAGAAGAGCGCAAGGCCCGGCGTCATGAACAGCACCATTGCTGCTGAGACGAGGATCCAAGCCAGGTTGCCGCTTTCCATTCGATCTCCAGTTCGGTGGGTGATGTGACGGCCGACACCATGCGGTTGATGTGTTTCGTAGGTGTTTCAAGAAGATCTCGCCCGGGTGAACTCTGTGAACTGGGGCGGCGGTGGCGTCCGGCTACATTCTCGGTCCGTGGCGTCGTGGGATCTGCCTCAGCCGGCTGTTGAGTCGCTCTCGACGTGGTTGGCGGCACACGACGAGGTGGCGCCCGGTGTTGTCGAGGGGCTGTATGTCGTGGGTTCGATCGCGCTGTCGGACTGGACGCCACACAGCGACATCGACATCGTGGCGGTGGTTGCCGATCCCAGTGATCCCGATCTCTTCGCCGACCTGGAATCCGCTCAGGCGGTCGTGCGTGACCGCATCGGGGTGTCGATCGACGGACCGTACGTTGCGTGGGGTGATCTCGTCGTCCCGGCGATGGCGGTCCAACGACCGTGGGTCCTCGACGGCGAGTACCACGTCGACGGCGAGTCGTTCGAGATCAACCCGGTCACGTGGTACACGCTCGCCACCTACGGCATAGCTCTGCGCGGTGACGATCCTGCCGGCATCGGTGTGTGGCACAACGTCGAGGAGCGGCGGAGTTGGGTGGCCGGGAACCTCGATATCTATTGGCGTGGAGTGGGTGAGGCGCTCGCTGCCGGGCTGGAGGTCAGCGATGAGCCGGAGTTCGGTGGGGAGATCCTGGAGTGGGTAGCGCTCGGTGTCGCCCGCATGCTCTATACGTTCGAGACGGGCGACGTCACGTCGAAATCCGGTGCCGGCCGTTGGGCCGTCGAGCGCATCCCCGCGCATGCCGAGCTGTTCGCTCTCGCCGTCGAGGTGCGAGCCCATCCCGGGTCCGTCGGTCATAATGTCCTCGCCCGAGCTGCCGACGTCACCCTCGAGATCGTCACCGCCGTGACCCGGCCCTGAACACCGAGCGATGAGACGTTGGAGCGACAGGTTCGCCGGGACCTCATCGCATGCGGATGCGATGAGACTTTGGCGCGACAGGTGCGCCGGGACCTCATCGCAATCGAGGATTCAGCCGGTGAGGCGGGTGATGGCGTCGTGGAATTCCGTGATGGTGTCGGCGATGATGTCGGCGACGGAGCGGACCGATTCGATGCGGCCGGCGACCTGGCCCGACAGGGCAATGGCCGCGTTCATGTCGCCGCCGAAGTACAGCGCCTGAGGATCGCCGAAGTCGCCGAAGACGTTGTGCTCGGCGTTGACGAGCGCCTCGGTGCGTTCGGTACGCAGCGCCCGCAACGCGGGGGAGTGGCGCTGGTTGAGGAAGAGCGTGTCGGTCTCGGCCGCGTCGATGATCGCCTGCTTCCAGTTCTGGTGCACGGGCGACTCGGCGGCCGACACCATGCGGGTACCCATCTGCACGCCCTCGGCGCCGAGCGCGAAGGCGGCGGCCATCGTGTACCCGTCGGTGATGCCGCCAGCGGCGATGATCGGCACGTCGACCTTCGAACGCACCAGTGGCAGCAGCACCATCGTGGCCACCGGGGTGGGGCTCTTGAAGCCGCCGCCTTCGCCGCCTTCGACGACCAAGCCATCGACGCCGGCATCGACGGCCTTCAGAGCAGCCGCGAGCGTGGGCACCACGTGGTACACGGTGAGACCGGCTTCCTTGAGAATGCCGGTGTACTTCGTTGGCGACCCGGCCGAGGTGGTGACGAACTTGATGCCCTGGTCGATCACGAACTCGGCGATCGCCGGGTCGCGCACGAATGCCTGGGCGATGTTGACACCGAACGGTCGGTCGGTCAGATCGCGCATCTTGCGGATCTCGTCCTTCACCGCGTCGAGTTCGCCCGAGGACGTCTCGATGATTCCGCACGCCCCGGCACGCGACACCGCCGACGCGAGTTGCGATCGAGCGATCCACCCCATCGGAGCCTGCACGATCGGGATCTCGACCCCCAGGTCGCGGCTGACCCGGTTGTCGAAAGTGGCAGGGAGTGGCGGCGACGAAATCATCCCGCCATCTTGCACGTCAGGCGATGACGAGGGGGAAGCGGGGGTCGCCGTCGAGTGGGCCGCCGGGTACGAGGCCGTTCGGTTCGTACGGCGGCGACGTGGTCCACGGGCGAACACCGAATCGGGCATCGTCGCCCAGCCAGCGCAAGCTCACGGCTCGGCGACGCGTCGCGAGATCGTTGCCGGGCGCGCCGTGCAGCGTTCGGAAATGGAACGCCAGCACGTCGCCGGGCCGCACGTCCCAGCCGATCACGTCGTTGCCGTCGAGCAGATCGGCCTCAGGCGGCAACTGCTCGAATCGGCCATCAGCGGCACCGCACGGCGTGTGGTCGATGAACTTTCGGGGCACGAACCGTCGTCCCCAGAGGTGCGAACCGGCGATGAATCGGAGCCCTGATGTGGCGGGCACCGGGTCGAGCGCGATCCACATGCTGACGTTCTGCATGCCATCGATGCCGTAGTACGGATCGTCGTGGTGCCACGGGGTCGCTTCTGTCGCACCGGGTTCCTTCACGAGCACGTGCTCGTGGAAGAAGCGCACGGTCGACGACTGCATCAACTGCCCGGCGACGGCCGCCAGCCCGCTCTCGAACACCACTCGCCGGTACTGCTCGACCTGCGGCCACGTCACGTAGTCGCTCCAGAATCCGATCGCTTCGCTCGGGCTCGTGTACCAGTGTGACCACTCGCTCGGATGCGTCCGGTTGTACTCGACGCCCTCCGCCAGCAAATCGAGAGCCTGCGCGTCGATGGCATCGCGCAACACCGTTGCGCCGTCACGCTGGAACTGTTCGACGTCGATGTCCACCCGCTCGATCACCCGGTGATCATCCCAGATCGGGACCTCATTAGCGTCGCCGTCATGACTTCACTTCCTCTGGCACCGTTCGCCGGCCACGACTCGACCCGGGTGATCTTCGGTGCAGCGGCGCTCGGTGGCATGAGCCAGGACCGCGCCGACGCAACGCTGCGCAAAGTGCATGACTGGGGGATCAATCACATCGACACCGCCGCGGGATACGGCGCGTCCGAGGATCGGCTGCGGCCGTGGCTCGCCGAGCATCGCGACGAGATCTATCTCGCGACGAAGACGGGGGAGCGCACTGGCACTGCGGCGCGCACCGAACTCGAGCGGTCGCTCGAACGGATGGCGGTCGAACGCGTCGACCTCATCCAGCTCCACAACCTCGTGGAACCTGGCGAGTTCGACACGGTGTTTGCGCCGGGAGGCGCGGTCGAAGCATTGGCTGCGGCCCGCGACGAAGGGCTCGTCGGCAACATCGGCGTCACCGGTCATGGCCTTCGCATCCCCGGGATGCACCTGCACAGTCTCGAACGATTCGACTTCGCGTCGGTGCTGTTTCCCGTCAACTTCGTCCTGCTCGACAACCCGGCCTACCGAGCCGACGTCGAGGAACTGCTCGAAGTCTGCGCCGATCGAGGTGTTGCTGTTCAGACGATCAAGTCGATCGCCCGCGGCAGATGGTCAGACGAGAACGCGCCGCACTTCAGCTGGTACGACCCGCTGACCGACCCCGCCGCCATCGGGCGGGCGGTCCGCTTCGTGTTGTCGAATCCGCAGATGTTCCTCAACACCACGAGCGACGCGCGCCTGCTTCCATTGGTGGTCGACGCGGCGGTTGGTGATCTCTCGCAGCCGACCGACGACGAGATGCGAACCGACGTCGCCGACGAAGGCATCACGCCGTTGTTCGACGGCGACGTCCTCGAACGGATCTGACCCCGCTCACTCCCAAAATTCGGAGCGGATGTTGCGCCGGATGCAACGTGCGCTCCGAATTTCGGGACGAGGTCTTGGCGGTGAGGGGTGCTTCGAGCGGGGATCAGGTGGCGCGAACGGGGGCGATGCGGACGGGGCCGCGGCGCTCGGTGACGTCGGCGTACTCGGCCACGATCGCCTTGATCTGGTCGCCTTCGAGTTCGTCGCTCTCGCACAGGCCGTCGGCAATGCGCAGCAGCGCCTCGCGATACTTCGACG
>JANPCI010000124.1:0-1964 GCA_031430875.1 Actinomycetes bacterium
GTTCTGTTGGGCGACCGCACGATGGGCAGTCGACGAGGTGCAACCCCACCGCGACATCGACATCACCTGGCGTCCCATCAGCCTGTTCTTCAAGAACGAGCCAGATCCCGACTCACCTTGGTTCGAGAAGGCGAGGTTCACGCATGGCCTGCTGCGAGTGATGGAGTCGGTCCGCACCACCGATGGCAACGAGGGCGTGTTCAAGCTCTACTGGGAGTTCGGCAGCCGGATCCACCACGACAAAGAGTCGCCGTTCGATCCAGCAGCTGCGCTCGCGGCGGTCGGCCTCGACATCGCTCACGCTGCGGCCCTCGACGACGATTCATGGGATGACGTGATTCGCGCCGGGATGGAGGCGGGACTCGAACTGGTCGGCAACGACGTCGGCACTCCGATCATCGCGTTCGAGAATTCCGACGGCGTCAAGACCGGCTACTTCGGCCCGATCATCTCGCGCATTCCGTCGACGGAGAAGAGCATCGCGATGTGGGATGCGCTCGTGACCATGATGGACATCGATTCGTTCTTCGAGCTCAAGCGCACCCGCAGCGAGGGCCCGATGCCGGGCGACCGTCCCCTTCCCCGCTGACCTATCCCTCCCAGACCCGTTTGCGTTGCAGATTGGTTGGCCCCTCCCAACAGAACTGTCACGCAAACCGGTGTGGGAGGCGGCGTCAGTCGGCGCAGGCGGCGAGCAGACGGGCCTTGAACGCAGCTTCGTCGACGGCCCAGAGCACGCGGATGTTCGGTTCGGGTCGACCGAAGCGGCGGTCGGGGATCGTGCAGCCTCTCGTCGGCCCGTCGAGGCCGACGACCAACCACTCGTCGGTCGCCTCGGTGATGATCGAGTCGTCGAGTGCCACCGCCATGGCGATCGGGTCGGGGAGATCGAATCCTGCGAGCCCAGTGTCGATGGCGTACTGGTCGACGTCGCCATTGATGTCGGTCGCGAACCTTCCGAGCGCACCGACACCCGCGAGTTGAGCCTGCTCGTCGGGGGTCATCACGGCGAACAGGCGCGAGATGTTCCAGCCGATCATCGTCTTGGCTCCCGACGCTGCAAACACCACCGTGGCCGCCTCGGGGTCGGCCCACACGTTGTACTCGCCGAGCGCATCCACGTTGCCGACACCATCCGGCGAGCCGGCCATCAGGTAGGTGTGGCCGAACTTCGTCAGGAGGTCGGGGTCGACCTCGAGTGCCGTGGCGATGTTGGTGAGCGGTCCGAGGGTGACGAGGTCGTGCCGGCCCGGCTCGTCGGTCGCAATGCGCAGCAATGCACCGACCGCGTCGTACGACGTGGCTGCGCGCGACGGTTCGGGCAGCGCGGCGCCGCCCATGCCATCTGCACCATGGACGAACTGCGCCGTGTTCAACGCTCGCGTCATCGGCTCGGCCAGCCCCGCGTGCACCGGAATCTCGGCACCACCGCACAGGTCGAGCGTCACGATCGCATTACGCACCGCGAGGTCGAGCGGCACGTTGCCAGCGACCACCGTGATCGCGCGCACGTCGACGCCGGGCTCCTTGACTGCCAGCACGAGTGCGATTGCATCGTCAGACGCGGTGTCGGTGTCGATCACGATGCTCCGGCGTTGCATCCTCGAATTGTGGCCGACTCGACGTGATTCGAGTGCCTTCAGGTACCGAGGCGGTACAGCCAGATCGGAGCGGTCACGCCCTTGACGCGCGTCGGGCCCACCGGGTGGAACGCTACGGTCGGGGGCTGACCGCCGACAGCGTCGACGACTTGCTCCGACACCAACAGCTCGCCCGGCCCTGCGAGGTCTGCGATCCGTGACGCGATGTTGACGGTCTGGCCCACGAAGTCGGTGCCGCGCTCGGCAACCTCGCCGCAGTGCATGCCCATACGCAGCGACAACGGGAAACCGCGTTCCGATCGTGCCGTCTCGATCGCTCGCAGGATGCCAAAGGCGGCCAGGAGCCCCTGCGGCGCGTGATCG
>JANPCI010000125.1:0-5974 GCA_031430875.1 Actinomycetes bacterium
GAGCTGCTCGCCTTCGGGTATTCCGCCTTCGAGCCCTACCTCCGCTACTACCGGATCTCGGCCGACGGTTCCATGGTGCAGAACGAGGAGATCACCGTCGCAGGACCGACGATGATGCACGACTTCAACATCACACAGAACCACGTGATCTTCATGGACCTCCCCGCCGTGTTCGACCTCGACATGGCCATGCGCGGCGAGATGCCGATCCACTGGGATGACAACTATCCGTCGCGACTCGGCGTGATGCCGAGAAACGGCACCGACGCAGATGTTCGCTGGTACGACATCAACCCCTGCTACGTCTTCCATCCGATGAACGCCTACGAAGCCGGCGACAAGATCGTCCTCGACGTCGCCAGGCTCGACCACATCTGGCGCGACTCGATGATGGACTTCCCGAACCCAGAGTTCTGGCGGTTCACGATCGACACCACAACCGGCAAGGTCCACGAGGAGCAGGTCGACGATCGCCCGGGTGAGTTCCCACGGGTCGCCGACTCGGTGGTCGGACTGCAGCACCGTTACGGCTACATGATGGGCCTGCCCGAGAATCCCACCTTCGAAGACCCGATGAGCATGGCCGGCGCGATCATCAAGTACGACCGCCAGTCAGGTACCCGTTCCGAAATCGCGCTCGGCCAGGGGAACCTCCCCGGCGAGCCCGTCTTCGTGGCCGCCGAAAACGCGAAGAGCGAAGACGATGGCTACCTCATGACGTTCGTCTACGAGGCCGCGACCGACACGAGCCGTTTCGTTGTGATGGACGCCCAGACGATGGACGACACACCGGTCGCGTCGATCGAGCTGCCCCGCATCCCGTTCGGATTCCACGGCAACTGGATCCCGTCGTCCGTCGCCGACTGAAGTTCAGGTTCGCACGAGCCGGCCAGGACGAGCACCGGTGTCGGCATCGTTGCGACGTGTCACCACACCGTTGACCATCGTGGCGAGGTAACCCTGGACGGGTTGGATCAGTCGGGTGCCTCCGGCGGGGAGATCGTGGAACGCCTTGGGTGGCGACACGGTCAAGCCGTCGAGATCGATGACGTTGATGTCGGCCCGCAGGCCCGGGGTGAGTGACCCTCGATCGGTCATGCCGTACAACGCCGCGTTGCGGGCCGTCTGCTTGGCGACGAGGAACTCGAGTGGGATGCGTTCGCCCCGCTGACGATCCCGGGTCCAGTACGTGAGCTGGGTGGTCGGCATCGACGCGTCGCAGATCAGCGTGACGTGCGCACCGGCATCGCTGAGGCCGGTGACAGTCGCCGGGTGCGTGAGCATCTCGCGGATGACATCCATGCCCTGGTTCACGTCGAGCCCTCCCATCAGTGCGCCCATGACCCGACCTTCCTGTTCGAGCAGGAAGTCGTACATGACGCTCAAGATGTCCTCGCCTGTTGATGCCGCGCGAGCACCGAGGCACTCGGACATTTCCGGCTCGTAGTTCACGGGATCCGCCAGCGGGTAGATCACCGGGGCGGCCGTTTGGAACAGGGTGAACAGGTTGGCCATCGAGCCGGGCTCGTCGACCTTCATGTCCTCCTCGGACATGATCGCCGACTTGATCTCCGGCTTGGCCATCTCGCTTACCCGCTCGTTCAACGGGAGTGACGCCAGACGCATGTAGGTGGGGCGCCGCATGAATGCGTGGTAACCCGAGAGCCCGGTGACGAGTCCGATCGGTCGGGACGACACCTGCGGGTACAACTGGGCGCCGGCCGCGTTCATCTCCACCGTCGTGTCGAGCATGACCCGCCACATGTCGGCGGGGTAGTCGGGTGGTGTTTGAAAGAATGAGAAGGTGACCGGTCGCCCGCTCTCGCGTGACACCATGTCCATCATCGAGAGTTCCTCGAGGGGCGTGTACTGCTCGCCGCCGAGTGCCTCGAGCTTGCCGACCGAGCCGGACGGAATCAACTCGAAGACACCGCTGCCGGCGGCCCTCATCGCGTGAGCGATTGCTCGAAGTTCGGCCTCCGGAGCGAACGTTCCGGGCACGGGTGATCCCCACAGCGAGCGGTGCCCGATGATGCGCGAGGTGCTGAAGCCGACGGCACCGGCCTCCAAGGCCTCCTGGATGAGGCGGGCCATTTCGGCAAGGTCGTCGGACGTGGCGTCTTCGTTGTCGGACCCGCGTTCACCCATCACGTAGTAGCGCAAGGAGCCGTGGGCGATCTGGGCGCCAATGTCGAGTGAGTACTCCCGCCCGGCGATGTAGTCGAGGTACTCGGGGAACGTTTCCCACGCTCCCCACTCGATCCCCTCGTACAGGGCCGTTCCGGGGATGTCCTCGACGCCCTCCATCAATTCGATCAGCGACTTCTCGCCGCCTGGGCGCACGGGGGCGAACCCGACGCCGCAGTTGCCCATCACGACGGTGGTCACACCGTTGCCTGCCGACGGATCCATGACGTCGTCCCAGCTCACCTGGCCGTCGTAGTGCGTGTGCACGTCGACCCATCCGGGGGTGACGATCGCCCCGTCGGCGTCGATGGTCTCCAAAGCGGCATCGGTGATGGTGCCACCGACCTGCACGATGAGGCCGTCCTTGACCGCGACGTCACCACGCACGGGCGGTGCGCCCGATCCGTCGACGATGGTGCCACCCTTGATCACTTGATCGAACATGATCAGAGTCCCCCTGCCACGATGAGTGTCTGCCCGGTCATCCAGCTGCCTGCGGCGCTGGCGAGGTACACGGCGGTCGAACCCATGTCGTCGGGTGTGCCGAGCCGCTGGAGCGGGATGCGCTTCGTGGCCATCTGCTCGAGCTGGGCCTCGTCGGTGTCGAGGGCGATCATCATCACCTCGGTCGGGACGTAGCCCGGGGAGATGCCATTGACCCGCACCGACGGTGCGAGTTCGAGCGACAGGGTCTTCGTCAGGGAGTTGACGCCCGCTTTGGCTGCGGCGTAATGGCCGCTGCCGGGCACGCCGCGGTCGCCGGCGGGGGAGGAGATGTTGATGATGGTTCCGCCGTCGACCATTCGCTCGGCGGCAATGATCGAGGCGCTCCACACCGAGGTGAGGTTCAACCGAAGGCACGCATCCCAGTCGTCCTCGGAGAGCTCTTTGAGCGGCGTTCTGATGGTTGACCCGCCGGCGTTGTTGACCCACACATGCAGCCCGCCGAACGTGTCGACTGCCGCCTCGGCGAGCGCCACGAGTGCAGCTCGGTCGGTGACGTCGGTGGTCACGGCAAGCGCCTGACCGCCAGCGGCGATGATGTCGGCGGCGACTCGGGCAATTCGGTCGGTGTGGCGAGCGGCCACCACGACCGAGGCGCCGGCCGACGCCAGGTTCTTGGCGATGCCCTCGCCGATGCCCTGGCCGCCGCCGGTGACGACAGCGACTCTGCCCGTGAGATCAAACGCTTCCATGAGACTCCTCTTGTTGTGGCCCGTTCGGGCCGGTTGTTCGGGATCAGCTGCCAGTGTCGGCAAGCGATTGTGCTGTCAGGCAGCTTGGTGGATCACGCGTTCGCCGAACTCGGCGAGCCGGTCGAGGCCGCCGGGGCCTGCGAAGAAGAACGCCGGAACCATGATCCGACCGACGCCGATGTTGGCGAACCGTTCGGCGCCTGCCACCGGATCTGCCATGTGGTTGCTGAACATCGCGTTGATCTCGATGCTGTCGGGATCGCGCCCAGCCGCCTCGGCGCCCGCGCGCACCCGCGTCATCAAGCCGACAAGTCGGTCGGTGTCGCCTTCACCGGGGAAGTAGCCATCGGCGATCCGCACCGCCCGCGCGATTGCGGCCTCGGAGTCGCCTCCCACGAGCACAGGGATCGATTCCTGAATCGGCCGGGGGCTGCACGTGACGGGTTCGAAATCGACGAACTCACCGTGGAACTCGGCGTGTGGGCCTGCCCACAGCGCCCGCATCGCGGCGATGTACTCGTCGTTACGTGCCCCACGCCGTTCCCAGGGAACCCCGAGTGCGTCGAACTCCTCGCGCATCCAGCCGACGCCGAGCCCGAGTTCGACGCGTCCGCCTGAGAGTCGGTCGAGAGTTGCGAGCTCCTTGGCCAGCACGAGCGGATTGCGCTGCGGGACGATGAGGATGCACGTGCCGAGCCGGAGTGTCGGGGCTGCCGCCGCGGCGAATGCCAACCAGATGAGCGGATCGGGGATCGGTGTGTCGGGTTCGGCAGGGATCTTTCCGTCGGCGGTGTACGGGTAGCTCGACTCGATCGTCGTGGGGAGGATGACGTGCTCGCCGCCCCAGACCGACTCGAATCCGGCCGCCTCGGCCACACGGCAGATCTCGAGTGCGGAGTCGTGTTCGATCGCGATGCTGCTCGCGAATGCCAGTCCGAACTTCATGTTGTCTTCTTGCCCCCATCACGGTCGCCGCAGGGTCGACGACGCCGGTAAAGCGTAGGGGAGCAGGCCCCTCCGCCTCCGATCGGAGTACCCCCCCCACAACCCCGTTTGCCTCAAGTACCGTTTGCGTCACGTTTTGATTGGGACGGGCCAACGAAACCGTCACGCAAACGGGGGAATTGGGTCGGGCCAACGAAACCGTCACGGAAACGGGGAGTGGGAGGGGTCAGTCGGCGAACCAGTTGGCGTGAAAGCCGATGGGAACGCGGGCTGCCATCTTGATGCGAGCGACGGGCTCAGCCTCGACGTCGCGGGCATCGAGGATCACGAGTTCGGACTTTTCGGTCGCCTTGTCGCTGACAAAGCTCATCAACCACCCGTCGTCCTCGGCGGTGCCGGCCGGATCGGCGGCGAAGACGTGCTCCCCGCTGACTTCGGTGGCGCCGTAGTAGTGGCCCTGTGACGCACCGGTTTCGAAGTCGTACTTGAGCACCCCGTGGAAGTCGAACTCGAAATCCCAGGTGCGCTGGGGGCAGGCATAGCCGTAGCGGGTTTGGCGGCCGGTGAGGTGTTCGTTGACCCGCGGGAACTCGCCAGCGAGGTCGTCGGTCTGCCCTTCCGTGACCTTGCCCGTCGCGAGATCGATCACCCATCGCCACGGCATCGGCTCGCGGGCGGCACCCGGGTTCTTGTAGCTGAATCCGCCCGGCATGTCTTCCATGCGCGGGGCGCGGATCTCGATCGTGTTGGCGGTTTCCCAGGCGTTGAAGAAGTGGACGACGTACCCGTTGTCGACCTCGAACCAGCGAACATCGGCGTTTGAGCCGCCACGCGGGATGATCCCGATACGGGTGCCGTTCTCTGGCTTCCAGGTCAGGGGGTCGCCACCCGTCATGATCGCTTCGAGATCGAACACCGACGGCGCATCGAGGAAGATCGCATAGTTCTCGGTGATCACGAAGTCGTGCATCATGACCGGCGCCGGGATGTCGATTTCGGTGCTGTGGACGAGTTCGCCGGCAGCGTTCACCTCGCTGTAACGCAGGTACGGCGCCATCGGGCTGTATCCGAAGAACAGCATGTCGCCGGTGACCGGATCGACCTTCGGATGCGCGGTCATGGGTCCCTGCAGACGGCCGTTGAAGGTGTACTCGCCGAGGGTGTTCAGGTCGCGGTCGAACTCCGTCGGCGGACCGCTCTCGAGGATGCTGAACAGGTGGCCCGCATGTCGCACCGTCGCCGTGTTGGCGGTGTTCTTCATCATGCCTACTTCAGCGGCGACATCGGGGTCGGTGAGATGGAAGGTGCCCATGCCGCCGTAGCAGGCCTGGCCACGCTCGCGCTCGGCCAACAGCCCCTTCGACTCGACCCAGCGGTTCCGGTAGCGGGCCGTGCCATTTTCCAGGTACACGGCGTGCAGCATCCCGTCACCGTCGAACGGGTGGTATGCCCCGAGCGGAGCGAACTGCTGGTTCGGGCCCGTCCGAACGAACATGCCCTGTAGGGCGGCGGGGATCTCACCGACGACTTCGAGTTCGACGTCGTCTCGTTCCTCGGTCACCGGCGCCATCAGGCCCTGCAGGAATGGGGTCTGCCATGTGTCGACAACAGTCATCGTTTCGTTCCCTCTGGTTTCGCAGGCCGAA
>JANPCI010000126.1:0-3799 GCA_031430875.1 Actinomycetes bacterium
CTCGTCCGTTCTCGCTGGTCCACACCGACTACCGCCTCGACAACATGCTGTTCGGTGCCGATGCCGCCAGTCCGCCGATCACGGTGGTCGACTGGGGTTCGCCGGCTCATGGCATGCCGATCACCGATCTGTCCTACTTCATCGGGGCCGGGATGCTCATCGACGACCGCCGAACCCACGAGAGCGACCTCGTTGGCGCCTATGCCGATGCGCTCGGCGAGTACGACGTCGACATCGACCGTGACTGGCTGTGGGAGCAATACCGGCGTGAGGCCTTCCACGGCGTGTTCATCACGGCGATGACATCGCAGATGGTGACCATGAATGCCCGCAGCCTCGACATGTTCGGTGCAATGGCCTCCCGGCACCTCCAGCACGCGATCGACCTCGACTCCCTCTCGCTCGTGTGATGCGACCGAACACCGGGTGAACACACGGTGTATTGAGCGTGAATTCTGGACGACCCTGGCGGGGGCAGCCGAGCGGGCCTGACATGATCGCTTCCGTGACGATCAAAGGTGTTTTCAAAGGCGCCCGCAAGACGCTCACGCTGAACCCGGGTGACGTGCTGTTCAGCGAGGGTGACGTCGGCGACGAGATGTACGGCGTGATCTCCGGACTGGTCGAACTCCGCCGTGGCGACCGTGTCGTCCAGCGCATCGGACCGGACGGGACCTTCGGCGAGCTCGCGATCATCGACGCCAGTCCTCGAACACTCACAGCGATCGCCGTGGAATCATCGGAGATCGCGGTGATCAATCACCACGAGTTCCTCTTCCTCGTCCACGAGACGCCGACGTTCGCGATCGACGTGATGCGCTCGCTGTCGAGTTTGATCCGCGAACTCAACCTCAACACCTGATCCGTCCTGTTGCAGCAGGGGGTCTTGCAACAGGGGTCCTGACTCCAGATGACAGACTGGTGCGATGGAGTTGCCGGACTTTCACATCCCGCACGCCGAGAAGATCGAGTGGATGATCGAGACGACCGGATGGGCGCTGGAGCCGATCGCCGCCGATATCGAGGCTGAACCACCCACCCCCGGCTACGCCTACTCGATCGGGATGCCCGCAGCGGTCGGCTTTGCCGACGTCGCCGTCTTCGGGCTGACTCCGGTTGCTGCGAACGGACTCGTCACGCTTGTCGCCGACGCGTGTCGCGGCGGTACGGAGATTCCGCTCGGTGTCGAACTGGTCGGGTTGCTCGACAACGATCTGCGCTGCATGTTCGCACCGATCGACCTCGACCGGTGGGGCCCGTGGTTCTCGACTGCGGTGGCCTGGTACCGAGGAGCTCCGTTCGAGCTCGTCCAACTGCTGTACCCGGACCGTCACGGGTTCCTGCCGTACGAACTTGGATTCGAACAACGCATGACGTTCGCCCAGCCGGTCATCGGTACCGTGTCAAGCTCGTGAGTAACGCCCGCCCTCTCCCCGTGACCGGCGCCTGGCGGCCCGGCGACGAGCCAGGACATCGCCAGTTCTTCACGTTTGCGACCGATCGACGTTTTGCGCTCGATTGCGGTGTTGCACTCTCGGACGTCACCGTGGCCTACGAGACGTGGGGTCATCTCGACGCGGATGGCGCCAACGCCATCCTGCTGTGTCATGCCTGGACGGGTGACAGCCACGCCGCCGGGCCCGCCGGGCGAGGCCATCCCGCCTCGGGGTGGTGGGACGAAACGGTCGGGCCGGGCAAACCAATCGACACCGACAAGTACTTCGTCGTTTGCGCCAATGTGTTGGGTGGCTGTCAGGGTTCGACCGGGCCGGCATCGCCCCACCCCGTTGATGGGCTCCCGTACGGATCGCGATTCCCGGTTGTCACCATCCGCGACATGGTCCGCTCACAGGCCCGGCTCATGGAGCACTTGGGCGTGCCGCGTTGGCTGGCGGTGGTCGGCGGCTCCATGGGCGGGATGCAAGCGCTCGAATGGGCGGTGATGTATCCCCGCAGGGTCGGGTCGCTCGTTGCGATTGCGACGTGCATGCAGGCAACAGCTCAGCAGATCGCGTGGGGGGCCATCGGCCGACGGGCGATTCGCCTCGACCCCAACTGGCGCAGCGGTGACTACTACGACGCCGAGCCCGGTGATGGCCCGACCGAGGGTCTCGAGATCGCCCGCATGGTTGCGCAGGTGACATTCCGGAGCGACAACGTCTTCACCGATCGATTCGGTCGTGAGCTCGCGGACAAGGCTGCCGTCGGCGACACACTCGGCATGTGGCAGCGGTTCGAGGTTGAGCGCTATCTGGAGTACCACGGCCGAAAACTGGCACTCCGATTCGATACGAACAGCTATCTGGCGATCGGCAAAGCCATGGACCTCCACGATGTGGCTCGCGGTCGCGGTTCATTGGATCGGGCCATGCTGCGGGTCGTGGCGCCGACCATGGCGGTCGGGATCTGGAGCGACATGCTGTATCCGGCGTACCAGCAGCAACAGATTCATCAGACGCTGGTCGCCAACGGCGTGCCGAGTGAATATGTCGAGATCGACTCTCCGCACGGCCACGATGCGTTCCTGATCAACAGCGATCAGCTCGATGAACCGATCGAGCGGTTCATCGCCTCCGTTGCCAAGTCCGCGCTCTGAACGGATCAAGGAGCCGGAGCGGTGCCCGAGGGGCTCGAAGCTGAAATCTGGCGGTCGGCGATGGAGATCGTCGTCGGTCGCACCATCGAGAGTGCCTGGGTCGATGAGCGTGTTGCCACACCGGGGTTTGTCGATACCGTGATCGACGCCACGATCATCGGGGTCCGACGTGCCGGCAAGGTCGTGCTGGTCGACACCGATGGCCCGACGATCGGCCTGCACTTCGGGATGACGGGAAGGGTCGTCGTCGACGGAGTGGCCCCAATCGCTCGACTCCAGTACGCGTCAGCCCGCGACGACCCCGAATGGGACCGGCTTCGGGTGTTCACCGGCGGTGACGTTCCCGCGATCAGATTCAACGACCCGCGTCGGCTGGGCCGTGTCAGCCTCGATCCCGACACCTCCACTCTGGGCCTCGACTTCACGTCGGTCACTGCCACTCGACTCGGCCGGGCCATTGGTGGGCGCAGGTCGGCGATCAAGGCGGTGCTGCTCGACCAGACGGTGATCGCCGGGCTCGGCAACATGTGCGCCGACGAGGTGTTGTGGTGGGCGGGGATCGACCCGCACCGGCCGGCCGACAGTCTCGATGCCGCCGAGGTCGAGCGATTGGCACTCGCCATTCGGCGCCGCCTGCCGATCATGCTGCGGCGAGGCGGCAGCCACCGCGGCACGCTGTCGCCATCGGTGCGTGCCGAATGCCCACCATGTGACCGCGACGGGAGACCGCTTCGGCGAGACACCATTGGTGGTCGCACGGCCGTGTGGTGCCCGATACACCAGAAGTGACGTCGGTGATCCGACGCAACCGTGTTCGAAACTGACACAATCTCCGTTCCGTGCGAGAACTCACCACTCCGTTGTCGAACGCCGTGCGCAGTTCGGCGGTCGCAGCACCCGTGTTGCTCGGTGCCGGTGACCCGGGATCGACACGGCTGGTCTACGCCATGGTGGCCGGCCTGATTGCGATCGGGGTTGTTTTCATACTGCTGGGGATCTGGCTGGTTCGTCAGACGAGATATGACCTGCCTGTCCTCGCGCCGCTCGAGCGGATGGGTGACAAGGACTGGCGCCGTCAACGTGACCCTGCGACGCAGCGCCGCGTGCTCGATGAGGTGCGTCCCGCCGGCGCCGAGCCGCTGCGCCCTGAGTCGTCAGCGCCGAACCTTGATGCCGAATTCGAGTTGGCCGATCGCCCCGTTG
>JANPCI010000127.1:0-3334 GCA_031430875.1 Actinomycetes bacterium
GCCAAGCAGCTCCGCCAACGGGGTGTGCGCGTGCTCGGCCCTGACGAGTACCTCTGCGAGCTGATCGACGAATGGCCCGACGAAGTGTTCGCGACCGTCGTCCGGGTGGCGCAAGAGAAGCGTCACCCACCAAGGACCTCGGCCGACCAGCTCGGCCTGCTCGAACGGGCGGGCGTCCCCAAGTTCACCGCCAAGGTCCGCCGCGCGCTCGCTGTGGGTGATCCCGCGCCGTAGCCCCGGCAGACCGGGCCGCCCTGATGGCAGACGATCTGTATGACGAGTACTTGGAAGAGTTGAGACAGGAGGGAACCAAATGAGTGGACATACGAAGTGGTCGAAGCTCCGGACTGGGTTCCGACCTCGACTTGCTGGACTTGGTCGACCGTTTCATGAGCGGGACGGCCTACCGCGGAGGCGTTGAACACAGGATGGCGGAGCCGCAGATCTGCGAATCTTCAACGCTCCCGGGTCGCATCCGGGGGGTTCAGCTCACGAGGTGGCGAACCTCATCAACGACGCGCTTCGCAGCGTCGACGAGTTGATGTGCTTCGACGACACCGAGATCGGGAAGGTCGGCTGCGTATCTACCGTCAATGACCCACGGGTCGAGGATGTCGAGATCGTCGATGTCAATGACGGGAGCGTCTCGGGGATAGCTGGCGAGGAGCTGGTGAAGCCCATGAATCTTGGGTACGGCGACCTCGGTCGCGAACAGCCCTGCCTTCAATGCCTTCTCCGCGGCCTGCTGTGCAAGGAACGCGCTGATGCGCAGCGCTGCGGAGCCCTCGTTGAGCAGGATGCCAGCGGCAACAAGATCCTCCTCGGCCAGTCGGAACCATCGTTGAGCTGGAGTCAGCTCAGGCGACACGGCGCTCGTAGATGACGGTGCCGTTCGTAGCGGGCTCGAACTCCGTCGTTCCCGGAACGTTTCCGTTGCGCTCGAAGTCTTCGACGCTTGTGACGAGTAGGTCGTGCGGCGCCACAATCGATCGTGACGCTCTGCGGAGATCGACCATCAGTCGTCGGCGATCGGCTAGCGGAGCCTGCTCGAGAACGACGAGAAGATCGATGTCCGAATCAGGCCCGTCGGTTCCGTCGGCGACTGAGCCGAACAGGATGATTCGGCGCGGATCAAAGGCCTGGACGATCACGTCCGCAAGGTCTGGCACCCAGTCGCTCAGTGAGCGGCCGGCCCAAACGGCCCGGTTGTCACGAATCGCATACGCCGATGCCACGACTGAACAGTACCCGGTGCAGAACAGGAGTTTGCGTATTACGTTATTGGCGTGTGGAGCTCAGTCATTCTGCCTTCAAGCATGGGTTCTCGGTCGACATTCATGCAATGAGTTTGCGAAAAGTGTTCCACGAGTTCTTGGAGCGAGGAGACTGGTGATGGGTGACAAGACGTACACGACGGCCTCGGGGAGGGTGTTGACCGAGGCGGACCTCGATGCGATCGCCGACGAGGTCGAGCATGCCGAATTCGACGTCGACGTGCTGAAGCAGCGTCGCCGTGGTCGGCCATCGATGGGGTCGGCGCCCGCTGAAGTGGTGCCGGTCCGCATCGACCCCGAGTTGAGGGCTGCACTCGATGCTCGGGCCGCTGCAGATCACTCCTCCGCGAGCGATGTGATCCGTGAGGCACTCCGTCGCTTCTTGAACGTCGCCTGAGAAGGCTTTGCCAGTCGTAGATTCATCTGGCGGTGGCCGGGGTGGAGGGCGAGTGCCTCGGGCAGCTATTCCGTTGGACGCCAGAGACGGTCGAGGGGTAGGGCGTGGATGCGATCCTCGAAGGTGTAGGAGCGTTGACCGAGATACAGCGCATAGCCGGCTCGAAAGTTGCCTCCGACCGCGTCGCGTAGCTTCTTCAATGGCTTCAGGTCATCGCCGGGAATCCGGCTACCGGACTTGACCTCGAAGGCGAACACGCCGCCGTCTTCGAATTCGATCACCAAGTCGACTTCGAGGTGGTCGTGCGTGCGCCAGTGCCCGACTCCGGATACCTCGGGAGACCACGAGGCTTGCTTCAACAACTCACCGACGGCGAAAGTCTCGAGGAGATGGCCGAGTTCTGTGTGTGCGGTCGGGTCGATCGTCGCCAGCTTCTCTGGGGTGAGTCTGAGTAGTCGGGCTGCGATGGCCGAGTCGACGACGTGGATTTTTGGTGATGCTGCTGATCGTGCGGTGAGTGTTTTGCCCCAGGCAGGAAGTCGGTGCACCAGGAACACCTTTTCGAGCAGCGAGATGTAGCTGTCGGTTGTTGCCTTGTCCAAGCCGGCTGTCCGAGCGGCGTGTTCCACGTTCAGTACCTGCGCTGTTTGTCCGGCGAGCCGTCCGAGGAGTCCTTCGAGGAGGTGTCCTTGGCGGAGTCTGCTCAACTCGCGCACATCTCGTTCCAGCGACAACCGCACGTACGCGTCGATCCATCGTCGACGGGCGGCCGCCGTTGATGCCCCAACGGCGAGCGGGAAACCACCGCGGACGATCCGTTCGATGTAGTCCGCACGTGATGTGGTGGACAGAGTCGGTGTCACGATCGCGAGCGGATCTGTCGCGATCGCGTCGAGGAGGTTCTCGTGCACGCCGTTCAGTTCGCCTTGCGAGAGCGGGAACACGTGGAGGCGGGATAGTCGACCTGTGAGTGCTTGCGCTGCTGCTGGTAGCGCGTCGTGGCGCACCGATCCCGCCAGCACGAATCTGCCGGGCGTGGTCCGTTGGTTGAGTTCCGCCTTGATGGCATCGAGCACCACGGGCGCCTTCTGGTACTCGTCGATGCAGACGAGCCGGTTGCCCTGGACGAACAATGCTGGATCTGCGGTCACCGCGTCTCTGACGCCTGGGTCGTCCAGATCGATGAGGACGCCGTCCGCAGCGGAAGCGATCTCGCGAAGCAGTGTGGACTTGCCGACGCTGCGCGGGCCTTCGAGCAGGACCACTGGGTCGTCGCGCATCCACTCCAATGCGATTGGCAGCGCGCGACGAGGGTGCACGGGTTGCGACTGCGGTGGCATTCACTATGTCTACCGTCAACCTACGATTTCGAGGAGTCCGAACCGACGATTTCGAGCACCTCCATCAAGGGAATTCGATGACGGAGACTTGCAGGAAGATTCTTCCTCATGAACCACGTCCCGTCGCCCGCGGAGGAGCAGACGAAACTTGGGTGAAGACTCGGCGACTGCGACGACGCGGGCCCGTCAGGTCTGCGAGCACTGCGTCGACGGCACATCGTCGATGAGGCACAACTGGACGACACCATCGTTGATCGCAGTGCTCTCGATGCGGCGCGACCCGAGTGGCTCCTCGAGCGTGATTGTCACCGTCGACTCGAAGG
>JANPCI010000128.1:0-26356 GCA_031430875.1 Actinomycetes bacterium
GTGTCCTCGATACGCAGGACGAACGTGCCACCGAGACGGCGTGCGAGCGCCCAGTTGTGCAGCGCAGTTCGGGCCCCACCGACGTGGAACGAACCCGTCGGCGACGGCGCGAAACGGAATCTGGGACCGCTCGTCATGCCGGTATGACGCTACCGGGCATCAGCCAGGTCGACGGTCAGGTCGATGGTCAGGTCGACGGTCCTGCAATCGCACTGAGCGTCACGTTGCGTAGTTGACGCAACGCCACCGACAGGGTGGTCAGATCGAAGCTCTCGGCGCGCCTGATTTCGGTGTGCATCCCCAACGCCCGTGCAACGGCCCGCTCGTTCGTGTCGATCCATGTCGACGGCAAGCCATCACCCACTCGCATCACGTTGCGGGTCAGTTCAGCCAACACGGTCAACAAGTCGTCGCGCAACGCTGCTCGAGCCTGCTCCTGCCACCGATCCGAGCGAGGCAGCGCAGCCACGGCGTCCCACAGCCAGCTGAGGTCGAACGCATCGAACACCGCCCAGTACGCACGGGCCGCATCAGCGACGTTGGATGCCTCGGCATGGGCGATCTCGACGATGTCGAACCCCGTGTGCAGCCACGGCCATCTCGCCGAACGCGCGGCGAGCGCAACCGGAACCCCTGCGACGACTCGTGCCTCACGAAGCCGGTCGATATCGTCGAGAACCCGGCCGCTCACGACATCGTCGAGTGAGTCACCGAGGAACGCCAAACCTGCGGAAAATGTGTCGACGGCTTCGCCGATGTCGAGCGGTGGACGACGATGACGCAGCAGCCAGAACGTGCCCCGCTCCGTCATTCGTCGAGCGTCGAGAAACAACGAGATCTGGGTGTCAAGACTGATCGAACTGCCGAGATCGTCGATCGCACACCACAGGTCGGCGAACCCGAAGATGTCGCGAGAAGCAACGAACGCTCGAACCACGTCGGAGACCGGGGCACCGGAATCTTCGGTCATCCGGTGATCGAACGAGATCCCAGCGAGGTTCACCATGTTGTTGACGATGCTCGTCGCCACGATCTCGCGGCGAAGGCGATGAGCGCGGATGGCGTCGGGGAATCGCTCGCTGAGACTGCGTGGGAAGTACGCCATCAGGTCCGACTCCAGCGCTGGATCGTCGGGAAGGTCGGAGTCGAGCACCTCGACGACGTCGGCGTTCTTCGTGTACGCGATCAACACAGCAAACTCCGGTGCGCTGAGCCCACTTCCGGCCGCCTGGCGTTCGGCGATCTGCTTGTCCGTCGGAAGGAACTCGAGTTGGCGGTCGAGGTAGCCCTCGGTTTCGAGCGTGTCGAGGTACCGGGCGTGCACGTTGACCATCGGCAACGACTGCTTACGAGCGATCATCAGCGCCAGGGTCTGCGCTCGGTTGTCGTCGAGCACGAGGTGCGCAACGTCGTCGGTCATCTCCACCAACATGTCGTTGCGCTGCTTCACCGTCAGCTCGCCATCGCGGACGAGTTGGTCGAGCAGCACCTTGAGGTTCACCTCATGGTCGCTGCAGTCAACTCCTGCCGAATTGTCGATGGCATCGGTATTGATCAGCCCGCCGCTGAGTGCGTACTCCACGCGCCCCAGCTGGGTCAGGCCGAGGTTGCCGCCCTCTCCCACGATGCGGACGCGCAGTTCGTTGCCGTTGATCCGCACCGCGTCACTGGCCCGATCGCCGACATCAGCGTGGCTCTCCACCGAAGCTTTGACATACGTTCCGATCCCGCCGTTCCACAGCAGGTCGACCGGTGCCCGCAGGATCGCCGAGATCAAGTCATCCGGACGCAGCGCGATCACCGACTCCTCGACGTCGATCACCCGACGCAGCTCCTCGCTGATCGGTATCGACTTGAGTTCACGCGCAAACACGCCCCCACCGACCGAGATCAACGCACCGTTGTAGTCGGCCCAACTCGATCGCGGCAGGTCGAACAGTCGACGCCGTTCGGTGTGGGCCGTCGACGGATCGGGGTCGGGATCGACGAAAATGTGACGATGGTCGAACGCCGCAACGAGCTTGAGGTGCGGCGACAGCAGCATCCCATTGCCGAACACATCCCCGGACATGTCACCGATGCCGACCACCGTGAGTTCGTCGGTGTCGACGTCTTTGCCGATGACACGGGCATGGCGCCGAACGCTCTCCCACGCGCCGCGCGCCGTGATCCCCATCGCCTTGTGGTCATAGCCGTGGCTGCCCCCTGAGGCGAACGCATCACCGAGCCAGAAGTCGTGCTCGCCGGCGATGTCGTTGGCGATGTCGCTGAACGTTGCCGTGCCCTTGTCGGCGGCGACCACGAGATAAGGATCGTCGCCGTCGTAGATCACGAGGTCGGGCGGATGAACAACCTCACCACCGACGACGTTGTCGGTGAGATCGAGCAGCGCCTGCACGAACCTGCGGTAACGATCGACCCCCTCGGACCGAACCGCGTCACGATCAGCCTGATCGGCGGTCGACCCCTTGATCACGAATCCACCCTTCGCGCCGGTCGGCACGATGACAGCGTTCTTCACCATTTGTGCCTTCACCAGACCGAGCACCTCGGTGCGGAAGTCCTCCGGACGGTCGCTCCAGCGAAGCCCGCCACGCGCGATGCGCCCACCGCGCAGATGCACGCCCTCGACCTTCGACGAACACACGAAAATCTCGAACTGGGGTCGCGGGGCCGGGAGGAACGGAATCTCGTGCGACCGCAACTTGACCGCCATCTCATCACGGCCGAGAAAGGCATTCGTTCGGTCGGTGGCATCGATGAGCGTCAGAAATGCCCGACAGATCCGATCGTCGTCGAGTGACGGAATTGCGTCAAGTTGTTCGATTGTCCGCACCCGTATCGCCTCGACACGGGTGCGGCGATCAGCCGCGTCGAGGCTGAGCTGCGGATCGAACTTGGCGTCGAACAACTCGGCGAGCCCTTTGGCAATAGCCGGGTGCCGAATAATCGCGGCAGCGGCGTACTCGGCGCTGAACGGGAACGTCGCCTGTCGGAGGTACCGGTTGTAGGTCCGCAGCACTGCGATCTGTCGACGGTCGAGGCCTCCCGCCAACACGAGCCGATTGAGGCCATCAGCTTCGACGTCTCCCCGCATCAGCCCGAGAAACACCCGTTGCACCTCGGCGTACTGATCGTCCGCGATCATCGGCAGATCCATGACGACACCGATGTCATCGAGGTGGACGGTGGTGTGCTCACCGGCAAACACGTAGGGGCGCTCGTCGACCGGTGGAAGTCCGAGATGTTCGAGGATCGGAACCAGCTCGGCGATCGTGGCTGCCCGATCGCGCAGGAAAACTCGGAAGCGCCACGAGCCGTCTACGGCGTCGATCGATCGACCGAACGACGTCAACACCTCGTCGTCGCCCGACAGCATCGCCTCGACGTGGATCAGATCACCGACCGCTGCGTTCGGACGAACCCGTGCCTCGTAGTCGGCAGGCACGGACACGCCGACCACCGACCAGACGCGAAGGCCCTCGATTTCGCCGAGTACGTCGACGAGGGCCTCCAGGGCGCGCTCGCCCCAGGTCCTCGACATGTCATCGATGCTCTCGGCCAACTGCGAGGGATCGGACGATGGGTCGGCGCGCACTGCCATCGAAATGCGCGCGAGTGAACTCGTCCCGACGAACGTTTCGAGGTCTCGGGTGTCGCCGCCGTAATGCCCCCGAACATGGTCAGCCACCTGCTCGGGAAGTGTGGCCGTGAATCGAGATCGAGGGACGTACACGAGCACCGTGGTCCACGGGCCAACTGGTTCGGCGACGTCGAAGACACGCACGATACGCCGCTCCTGGAGACCAACGATCTCCTCGACGAGGTGCGTCAGATCATCGACCCCAAGCTCGAACAGCACGTCGCGCGGCAGCGTCTCGATCACGTTCCTGACGGCCCGGCCCGTGTGGTTCGCGACCGAACCGCCAAACCTGCGCACGACCTCGTCGGCGCGCTCTGCGATGACCGGAATCGAGAATGCGCTGTGACGGTACGCAGCGCTGCCAAGCAACCCGACGAACCGGACCTCGTCGTCGGTGCCGTCGGGGCGCACCGCGATCGCCGTCATCCGAGCCGGCCGGTGGACGTCGGCCACCACATCGGTTCGACCGATCGAGTACGAAGCGTCACCGGCGAACGACGGAGGGTCGATCCGATTGGGATTCAGCTGCCCGGATCGGTACTCGCCGAGCAGGCTGTCGGCATCCACGACAAGTCCCGACGCCGAGTGCCGGTACGTGGCGGCACCGAGGAACACGAACGTCTCGTCGGCCAACCACAACAGGAGTGGGTCGTCGCCGGCGACCGATCGTAATCGTTCCTGCATGGGCGCAAAGTCGGTGACGGCTCGCTGGACACTCTCGATGGCGCCTCGGATCGCTCCCTCGAGGAGCACACGCGCCTCGAGGCGGCATCGGTCGATTTCAATGAGTGTCCATGCCTCGATCGGACCGTCGGCGGCAGTTGCATCACCGATCACGCCGTGATCGTCACGTCGCACGTGCAACATCGGATGCACGAGCAGATGGATTCCGAGCTCGTTGTGATCGAGCACCATCCGAACGGAATCGACGAGGAAGGGCGCGTCGTCGGTCACGAACATCAGCACCGAGCGTTCCGACTCCCAACCATCGCGTTCGAGTTCCGGCGACAGCACTTGCACGAGCGTCTCGCCGCGTTGGCGCACCCGTCCAAGGTGCAAGTGAGCAACGGCGGCGGCATAGGCGAGCTCCAGCTGGCGGCCGGTGACATCATCACCCGGAATCTCGCGGAAGTACTCGCCGATGAAGGAGGCAAGGAGCACGTCGCCCGGTCGACGCTCGGCGGCCAACGCCTGCAGTCGGTCGATGATGTGGGCCACGTCGTTGTGAGCACTCATGGGGGTCCAGACTCGGGTCGGAAACGCCGTTGTACCTTCAACGTAGCTCCACCCGGGCCGACGTGCGGTCACCTCGTCCGTGGGGGCCGACCGCGCCGCTAGCGTTCAAGGCATGAAGCGCGAAGAGCTCCACGGAGGCCATCGCCCGGTGGCAGGTGGCCTGGCGCGAGCAGCTGTGTTCGGCGTCAACGACGGCCTCGTGTCGAACGTCTCACTCATTCTCGGATTCGCCGGTTCCGGCGTCGACTCCTCCATCGTCCGGCTTGCCGGGCTCGCCGGTGCCATCGCCGGCGGCATCTCGATGGCCGCCGGCGAGTGGATCAGCATCTCGGCTCAGAACGAACTCGTCGATCGTGAAGTCGCCGTCGAGCGCCGCGAGCTGGCGGGCAATGCCGCGGCCGAAACTGCCGAGCTCGCCGCCATGTACGAGTCGCACGGCATCTCGCCGAGCACCGCACGAGCGGCCGCCGAGGATGTGATGGTCTCACCGGAGATGGCACTGCGAGTTCACACCCGCGAAGAGATGGGCATCGACCCGCACGACCTTCCCTCGGCATTTCGCGCCGCGGCCATTTCATTCGTGTGCTTCATGTTCGGGGCGTTGCTCCCCGTGATTCCATGGTTCACCGGTGCCAGCGGGTTCGCGCCAGCTGCCGTCTCCGTTGCGATCGGCGTCGTCGCCGCAGCGGCCGTGGGTGCTGCGATCGGACGATTCGCGGAACGGTCGATACCGAAGTCCATCATTCGTCAGATCGCCATCTTGTTGGTGGCGTGCGCAGTCACCTACAGCATCGGCGAGCTCGTCGGTGTCAATGTCTGAGTCGGGAGCTCAACCATGCAGCTGAACGTGTTGGGAACCGAACTCCAACCATGCTCGTACGACCCGATGACGGGCTACTACCGCACTGGGTGCTGCGAGAACCGCGGCGACGACCCGGGGATGCACACCGTGTGCTGTCGCGTGACCGCCGACTTTCTCGAGTACTCCCGCGAGCGGGGCAACGACCTGATCACACCGATGCCGCAGTACGGGTTCGGCGGGCTGAACCCGGGCGATCAGTGGTGTGTCTGCGCCGACCGATGGAAAGAAGCGCTCGACGAGGGCCGCGCCTGCGGCGTGATCCTCGAGGCAACACACATGTCGACCCTTGAATACGTCGACCTGGCCGACCTTCAGGCGCACGCCATCACGGCCCCGTGACCGCCGAACATCCGGCACGGCGGGATACCTTCGACACGTGCGCTACCGAATTGTGCTGATGGTCGGAACGATGGCCTTGGCGATGGTTTCTTGTACCGACGACTCGACCACCACGGATGATGTCGTCATCGCTGCGCCGATCGACACCAACGTCGAGACGACCACGACCACGATCGGCTCGACGACGAGTTCCACGAGCACGACCTCCACCACCACGAGCACCACGACAACATCCACCACGTCGAGCACGACGAGCCCCACGACGTCGACGACCGTTCCGTCACCGCCCGGACCACTCGACCTCGCCCAGGACATCGTCGGCCTCGGCTACTCGGTCGAGGGCCGCCCGATTTTCGCCGAGCGATACGGCACACCGGGCGGGCGCCGGGTGCTCGTGATCGGCGCGATCCACGGCGATGAAGACGACGGCATCGCCATCGTCGACGAACTGCGCCGTCGACCGATCCCCGACGGTGTTGAGTTGTGGTTGGTCGAGTCGATGAATCCCGATGGAGTCGCCAACCAGGATCGTCACAACGCGAACAGCGTCGATCTCAACCGCAACTTCCCGTACAAGTGGGGTCCGATCGGGGTGCCGGGCGACAGCCAGTATGCGGGTACCGGCCCGGCCAGCGAACCCGAAACGCAGGCGATGATCAACTTCATGCAGCAGCTGCAGCCCGACATCACCACCTGGTACCACCAGGATCTGTTCGTCGTGAATCCGGCGCAGGGCCGTGACGGTCGGATCCGTGCCCGCTACGCCGAACTCACCGGTCTGCCAATGGGTGAAATCACCGGCGGCACCTACACCGGCGTTGCCGCCACGTGGGCACGCAACGAGTTCCGCCCCGCCGACGGCGTCGCGTTCATCGTCGAACTCGGCGCAACGCTGTCGTCCGAGGAAGCCACCACCCACACCGACGCCGTCCTCACCATCGCCACCGAAGGCTGACCTTGCAAACGGGGTCTTGCAAAAAGAGGTCTGACGCCTGTTGCAAGGTTTACGTCCAGGCGAGGATGGCGGCGACGACGTCTTCGCCGCGGTCGTCCTGGAGGAAGTGACCGCCGGGGTCGAACGTCTGGTGCGGTTGCCCGCCGGCGCCGGGGATGCGATCGACAAATGCACTCTGGAGGTGACCGAGCACCATGTCGCCGGGGGTCCACAGCGTCAGTACGGGCTTGGTCCACTGCTCCCACACGCGCCAGGCCGCCTGGTTGGCCACGACCCCCGGATCGTCGGGACCCGTGGGAACGAGGAGCGGAAACTGTCGGGCGCCGGCCATGAACGACTCGTCGGGAAACGGGGCGCGATAGGCGTCGGCTTCGAGGTCGTTCAGCTCGCGAGCGAGACAGGCTCGCTGTAACAACGCACCGCAGTCCATGGGATCCATCGTCTGCGACACCTGCTGCCACATCATGAAGCCGTCGCCCATCGCCTCGCCGACGGGCAGGGCGGTGTTGCCGATCACGACTCGGCCGAACCAGTCGGGATGCTCGGCGATCATGCGCAGGCCGAGCAGACCTCCCCAGTCCTGCACGAACACCGACAGGCCGTCAGCCGGCCGGTCGAGGCCACCGACGAAGGTGGTCAGCCAGCGAACGTGGCGTTCGTAGGTGTAGTCGTTGCGATCCGTTGGCTTGTCGGATCGGCCGAATCCGATGAGGTCGGGCGCAACGATGCGATAGCCGGCCTCCACGAGTGGCGGGATCATGCGTCGGTAGAGGTACCCCCATGTCGGTTCGCCGTGCAGCAGCAGGAATGTTCCGGCCTCACCGGTGCCCTCCTCGACGTAGGCCATGCGCAGCCCTTCGACCTCGACGTACTTGGGTTCGTAGGGAAAGCCGGCAATGTCGCCGAAACGGTGGTCGGGGGTGCGGACGAACGGAATGGTCATGATGCGCTCCTCATGGACCGAGCATGTCAGAGCGACGCCGCTGCGGGCGACGGCTACTCTCGTTCACACCGTGACACGCGACGAGCTCGACACCCTGGTCGCCGCCGGCGAGATCGACACCGTGCTCGTCGGGTTCACCGACAGCTACGGGCGGCTGCTGGGCAAGCGCCTCGACGCGCGCTTCTTCCTCGACGAGACACTCGACCACGGCACTCACGCCTGCAACTACCTGCTGACGGTCGACATGGAGATGGACCCGGTGCCCGGCTACGACTACGCAAGCTGGGAGCTCGGCTACGGCGACTTCCACCTCGTTGCCGACATGACGACGCTCGCCCGCGCGGGCTGGACGGATTCGTCGGCGATCGTGCTGTGTGACGTCGTCGACGTGCACACCCATGAACGCGTCGCCGTTGCTCCACGGTCGATGCTGGAGGCCCAGCTCACACGCGCCAACGACCTCGGCTTCTCCGTGATGGCTGCATCCGAACTCGAGTTCTTCCTGTTCGACGACACCTACCATGAGGCCAACCGAAAGGGCTACGCCGACCTCGAACCTGCGGGCTGGTACATCGAGGACTACCACCTGCTCCAGGGGGCACGGGTCGAGGGCTACGTCGGCGCCGCCCGCCGCGCGCTCACCGCCACGGGTATCCCCGTCGAGAGCTCGAAGGGCGAATGGGGACGCGGGCAGCACGAACTGAACATCCGCTACGCCGACGTTCTGACCATGGCCGACCGACACGCCGTGATGAAGCACGCCATGAAGGAACTCGCCGAGTCGCAGGGCCTGAGCGTCACGTTCATGGCCAAGCCGACAACCGACGAGGCGGGAAGCAGTAGCCACCTCCATCTCAGCCTGTGGGACGCCGATGCCAACGCCAACGTGTTCGACACCGGCGGCGAGCGCAGCGACACCTTCCGCTGGTTCCTCGGTGGGTGGATGGCGGGAGCGGCGGACTTCATGGTCTTCTACGCCCCGACCGTCAACTCGTACAAGCGCTACGTCGACGGCTCGTGGGCGCCCACCCGAATCGCATGGTCGCAGGACAATCGCACCGCCGGCTTTCGGGTCGTCGGCGAGGGCCCGAGCTTGCGGATCGAGTGCCGGATCCCGGGTGCGGACTGCAATCCCTACCTCGCGTACACCGCCGCGTTGGCAAGCGGGCTGCGAGGCATCGAGCAACGCATCGAGCCACCGGCGAGATTCGACGGCGACATCTACGCCGCCGCCGATCTGCCACGGGTTCCGCCCACGCTGGAGCACGCAACCGAGCGATTCGCGAACAGTTCGTTGGTACGCGAAACGTTGGGCGATTCGGTGACCGATCACTTCACCACGTTCTTTCGTGTCGAGGTCGCCGCCTTCCACGCCTCGGTGACCGACTGGGAGCGGCGGCGCTACTTCGAGCGGATCTGAAGCACGACAGCTTCATTCGGTGCGAGGACCATCACGTTCAGATCACTGACCGTCGACAACAGCACAGCGGCCCCGCTCAGGTCGCCGGGCCATGGCACCGACTCGTCGGAGAAGTTGACGAGCACCGTGATCACCTCGTTGCCGAGTCGACGATCGAAGCGCATCACGGCTCCGTCGACATCGACCAACTCCATGTCACCCCGACGCAACACATCGTGGCGCCGACGCAAAGTCAGCAGGTCGCGGTAGAGCGTGTGCATCGAGGTCGTGACGGCGACTTGCGCATCGGCTGCGTGCGTCGCCGCGTTCGCCGGGAACGGCAGCCACGGCCGGACCGGCCAGCCGTGGCCGGTTTCGTCGTCGCCGTCGGTGGTCCACGGGATCGGCGCACGGCACCCGTCACGACCGTCGGGATCCACCACTCGATCGTCTGGAACGACGGCGTCCTCCAGGCCGAGTTCCTCTCCGGCGTACAGGAACGGCGTGCCTCGCGCAGTCAACGCAAGGACCGCGGCGGCACGAGCTCGACCCTCGTCGCCGTAGCGCGTGCGGTGACGTGGACGGTCGTGGTTCGACAGCACGAAGGTCGGCCAACGCGGTTCGGCGAAGTCAGACTCCATCTTCGAGAGCGCGGCATGCATGGAGTCGATGTCCCACGACGAGTGCAGCGGGCGGAAGTCGAACGACAGATGCAACTCGGGCGCATCGACGCCGCCGAGGTACGACGCACTCTCTCCGTTACGCAGCAGATACACCTCGCCGACCATCATCGGCTGGTGCTCGTAGCCATCGAGGAGCACCCTGATCCGACGGAACAGTTCGTGCCCCAACGGTCGGTCGGTGGCCAGTAACGGGAACTTCCAGAACGGATCCGGGAGGTCGTCCACATCGGTGCCCTTCCCGATCAGGTTGGCAACGTCGGTCCGGAACCCATCGACGCCGCGATCGAGCCAGTGCCGCAGTGTGGCGTGCATCGCCGCCTCCACGTCGGGGTTGGCCCAGTTGAGGTCGGGTTGCTCGGCGAGGAACGAATGCAGGTACGACTGGTCGGTGACGTCGTCGTGCGTCCATGCGGGCACCTGGTTGAACATGGAGTTCCAGTTGTTTGGCGGCGACCCGTCGGAGCGACGGTCCTTCCACACGTACCAATCGCGTTTCGGGTCGTCGCGCGATGACCTCGACTCGACGAACCACGCGTGCTGATCCGACGTGTGGTTCGGCACCCAGTCGAGCAGGAGCCGCATGCCGCGCTCGTGACAGCCGGCGATCAATGCATCGAGGTCGGCATCGGTTCCGAAGATCGGGGCGACGGCGCAGTAGTCGGCCACGTCGTAGCCGAAGTCACGCATCGGCGACACGAAGATCGGCGACAGCCAGAGCGCATCCACGCCAAGGTCGGCCAGATAGTCCAGTCGGCTCGTGATGCCTGGCAGGTCACCGATGCCGTCACCGTTCGAGTCGGCGAACGACCGCGGATAGATCTGATAGACGACGACCTCGCGCCACCACGGCGTGTCACTCACGCCCCAATCCTGCCCCACAATGATCCCTCACCGCCGAAAAATGCCTGGGAGTGCGCGCCCAGCGCGCACGTGGAGGAACATTTCGGTGGTTGGTGGGGATTCAGACGAAGGTGGCGAAGACGTCGAGGGGTTCGCGGTCCGTGGTGAGTGAGTTGATGGGGGCATCGGGATCGACGTGGCCGATGGCGACGCCGCAGAAGATCCGCTCCTCGGACGGCGCACCGACGAACTCGCTCACTGCCTGCTCGTAGACGGCCCATGCCTCCTGCGGGCAGGTGTCGAGTCCGGCCTCCTGAGCGAGCAGCATGAACGTCTGAAGGAACATCCCGAGGTCGGACCACTGAGGTGGGCCCATGATCCGGTCGATGAAGCAGAAGATCGCAGCGGGGGCGCCGAAGAAGTCGAGGTTCTTGGCGAATTGGCCGAGGCGGCCCGCCTTGTCGTCGCGTTCGATGCCGAGGGTTGCGTACATGTCCTCGCCGATCTTGAACCGCGACGATCGGTACGGCTCGTGAAGCGGCGACGGGTAGATGTCGTAGGCCGGCCCCTCGATCGGTCGATCGGCGAGGAACGTCCGGAACCGGGCCATCGACTCGCCGTTGACGACGTAGATCCGCCACGGTTGCACGTTGCCGCCCGAAGGTGCCCTCGACGAAGTCGTGAGCAGTTGGGCGATCGTCTCGTCGCTGATCGGATCGGGGAGGAATGCCCGAACCGATTTTCGGGCGAGCACGGCATCGGTCACGTTCATGTCGGCAGTCTGGTGTGTCGTCGACGCGCCGGTCGAACCGAATTGCATTCAATCATTGAACTCACGGCCTGGCTGTGCCAGAGTCTCTCGATGGCCACTGCAGAAATTGTCGAGGCACCGGTCGAGCGCAGGGCGTCGGTGACGCTCGCCGTTGCATCGCTCGCCGTGTTCGCCGTGTTCCTCGACACCACCGTGCTCTTCGTGGCCTTCCCCGACATCGTCAACAGTTTCAACACGGTGTCACCCACACAACTCTCGTGGGTGCTCAACGGCTACACGATCGTGTTCGCGGCACTGCTCGTGCCGGCGGGCAGGTTCGCCGACCGCTCCGGCCACAAGCGAGTGTTTCTGGGCGGGTCGGTGCTGTTCACACTCAGCTCGCTTGCCTGCGCGCTCGCCCCAACAGCCGCCCTGCTCATCGCGTTCCGCCTCGTGCAAGCCGTCGGCGCAGCTGCGTTGCTGCCGGCGTCGCTGGCGCTCGTGCTGCGAGCCTTCCCGGCAAATCGGATCCCGTTCGCCGTCGCGATCTGGGGGTCGACCGGGGCACTCGCCGGCGCCGTTGGACCAACGCTCGGCGCCTTGCTCGTGGAGTTCGGGGGATGGCGCTGGGTCTTCCTGATCAACATCCCGATCGGCATCTTCACCGTGATCGCGGGCCGTCGATACCTTGGCGAGTCGAACGATCCCGACGCGGTCGTCCCCGCGCCGCTCGGCGTCTTGCTGATCGCGGCCGCGGCCGCACTGATCTCCCTCGGCGTGGTCCAGAGCGAGCAGTGGGGATGGACGGACCCTCGGACGGTCGCCTGCATGTCGACCGGCGCCATCACGCTGGCGCTGTTCGTTGCGCACCAGCGCCGAACGCCTGCGCCGGCGCTCGACATGGCGCTGTTCACCATTCGCAACTTCGCGTGGGGCAACGCGGCAACGCTCACGTTCGCGATTGCGTTCACGGCGATGTTCTTCGCGTCGATTCTGTTCCTCACGCAGGTCTGGCAGTACTCCACGCTCAAGGCCGGCCTCGCCGTGGCTCCCGGGCCCCTGCTCGTCGCAGTCCTCGCTCCGTTCCTCGGCACCCTCGCCGGGCGAATCGGTCAACGCCCGATGCTGATCGTCGGCGGCGTCACGTTCGCGGCGGGCGGCGCGTGGCGCCTCGTCATGCTCGACGGTCAGCCCGACTATCTCGTCGACTACCTCCCATCGATGCTGCTGACCGGGCTCGGAGTCGGTCTGTGCCTGCCTCAATTGTCGAGCACCGTGGCCCAGGCACTGCCGCCGAATCGACTCGGTGTGGGCGGAGGCGCAAACCAGGCAATTCGCCAGTTCGGCGGGACGATGGGCGTGGCACTCACCATTGCGTTCGTGTCAGCCTCGACTCCCGAAACATCGCTCGCCAACTTCGACAAGGTGTGGTGGCTCCTGATCGTCGGCGGAATCGCAACCTCGGCGCTGTCGACTGCCCTACGCACCCAGCGGGTCGCTGTGCCGACGGCCAAAGCCGGAGCCTCCACGTGAAGCGTTCGTCGCTCGCATCGTTCGACTGCTCGATCGCCCAGACGCTCGACGTCGTCGGAGATTCATGGACGCTGCTGATCGTGCGCGATGCACTGTTCGGCGTGCGGCGATTCGACGACTTCCGCCGCTCGCTGGGCATCCCGCGGGCGACCCTGTCGGCTCGGCTCGCCGAGCTCGTCGACAACGGAGTCCTCGAACGCACCGAGTACGCCGAACATCCGCCACGCCACGAATACATCCCCACGCACAAGGGTCGGTCGCTGGGGCCGGTACTGGTCGCCATGCTCCAGTGGGGCGACGAATGGTCCGGCTCCGATGAACCTCCGGTCACGCTGGTCGATGCCGATACCGGCGAGCTGATCAGACCCCTGTTCGTCGACGAGTCATCCGGGCGACCATTGAGCGAGATTCGTCTCGAACGTCGCCACCGCCAACCAACCACGATGAGCTGAACGCCGGGTGACCCGCTCGATCGGCGGTGTCGTATGGTCGGCGCATGGCAACGATCAGAGAACTCGCGGAGGAACACTGGCAGGGACGGGGTGAACTGGTCCACACGCACCACCCTGTGCAGCCGGTCCATGTCCATCACGACGATGGGACGATCTCGACGGCGAGCGAGGAGATCGAAGACGGTCTGCTGACACTGAAATCGATTGCTTCAGTCAACGCGCTCGACACCGGTGACGGCCTCGTGATGCTCGACACGGGCGGTGCCTTCGATCGACGCACCGTGCACGAAACCGTTCGAGCCTGGCGCCCCAACGCTCCCCTGGCTGCTGCGGTGTATTCACACCACCACGTCGACCACGTGCTGGGAACGGCGCTGTTCGACGCAGAAGCTGCCGGCAAGGGGTGGGCGCGCCCCGTTGTCTACGCCCATGAGGAGGTTCCCGCCCACTTCC
Source organism: Actinomycetes bacterium (assembly GCA_031430875.1). Lineage (GTDB taxonomy): Bacteria > Actinomycetota > Acidimicrobiia > Acidimicrobiales > Ilumatobacteraceae > Sva-07. The sequence continues at coordinate 14,090 of JANPCI010000128.1, forward strand.
GCCGCTACGAGAAGACGGGCGGTTGGAACACCGCGATCAACCGGCGCCAGTTCGCCATCGACGTCCCCCAGTTCTCGTGGCCGAGCGAGTACCGCGACCCCGACGTCACGTACGCCAAGCAACTCACCTTCACCCGCGGCGACCTCACGTTCGAGCTGCGTCACGCCCGCGGCGAGACCGACGACGCCACGTGGACGTATGTGCCCGAACGCAAGGTGCTACACCCCGGTGACCTGTTCATCTGGGCCGTCCCCAATGCCGGAAATCCCCAGAAGGTCCAGCGTTACCTGTCGGACTGGGCGACGGCCCTGCGCGAGATGGCGGCGCTGCGACCGGAGATCATGTTGTCAGGCCATGGCCTGCCGATCTTCGGAGCGGACCGGATCGTGGCGGCGCTGACCGACACCGCCGAGCTGCTCGACTCCGTCGAATCGCAGACGCTGGCGATCATGAACCAGGGTAAGAATCTCGACGCCTGCCTCCACGAGGTATCGATTCCGACGCACCTGCTCGACAAGCCCTACCTCCAGCCGGTCTACGACCACCCGCAGTTCCTCATCCGCAACGTGTGGCGCCGATATGGAGGCTGGTACGACGGCGAACCCGACAACCTGCTGCCGGCGCCGCGGGCCCAGCAGGCAACCGAGTGGATCGAGCTCGCCGGCGGCGTCGACAACGTCCTCGCCCGAGCGCAGCAACTCCTCGACGACGGCGATGCTCGTCTCGCGTGCCACCTCGTGGAGTTCGCTGCACTGGCCGCACCCGACAATGCCGACGTCTGGCTGGTGCGTGCTGCTGCGTACCACGCCCATTCGGCCCAGCACACGTCGTCGATGGCCCGCAATCTCCTGGGCCACGCCGCACTGGCGAGCGAACAAGGCAAGCGGGATCTCGCCGGCGACTACTGAGCGCCCACAAACGTCACACCGTGCCGGGTCAAACGTGACGTTTCGGCCATCCTCGATCCGGTCGGCTACCAGTCGGCAGCGATGTACTGGGTCTCGCAGAATTCATAGATTCCCTCGCCGGCACCTTCACGACCGAGGCCCGATTGCTTCATTCCACCGAACGGTGCAGCCGGGTCGGACACGGCGCCACGGTTGAGGCCGATCATGCCCGCCTGAATTCGCTCGCTGACTGCAAGTCCTCGCCGCAGGTCACGGGTGAAGACGTAGCCGGCGAGACCCAACTCGGTGTCGTTGGCGTCGGCGATCACCTGATCGGTGTCGTCGAACGTGATCACCGGCGCAACCGGACCGAAGATCTCATGACGTGTGATCTCGTCGCCCGAACGCACGTTGCCCAGCACCGTCGGCGGGTAGAAGTGGCCCGGACCGTCGATCGACCCGCCACCCGTGACGATGGTGGCACCGTGGTCCGCGGCCGCCGTGACGAGTTCGTTGATCGATGCGACCGCCTTGGCGTTGATCATCGGGCCACAGGTGACACCGTCGTCGAATCCGCTACCGATGCGCACATCGGCCATCGCCGCAGCGAACATCTTGGTGAAGTCGTCGGCCACCGCAGCATGGACGAAGAACCGGTTGGCAGCGGTGCAGGTTTCGGCGGAGTGCCGCATCTTGGCAACCATCGCACCCTGCACTGCCGCCTCGAGATCGGCGTCGTCGAACACGATGAACGGCGCGTTGCCGCCGAGTTCCATCACCGTCTTCAACACGCGATCGGCGGCCCGCTTGAGGAGCACGATGCCCACCTCGGTCGAGCCGGTGAACGACACCATCCGGGTCGCCGGATGGTCGACGGCGGCATCGAACCAGGCACCCGACGTCAACGTCGGCACGATGTTCACGACGCCGGCCGGCACGCCGGCTTCGTGGAGCAGTTCACCGATGCGTAACGCCGTCAGCGGTGTCTCACGTGGCGGCTTGATCACCGCAGCGTTGCCTGCTGCGAGGGCGGGCGCGAGCTTGCGTGTCATCATCGCAGCGGGGAAATTCCACGGCGTCACGATCACGACGACACCGACCGGCGGATGATGCACAACGATTCGATTTGCGCCGCTGGGTGCCATGCCGAGTGAGCCCTGGATCCGCACCGCCTCCTCTGCGTTCCAACGGAAGAACTCTGCTGCGTAGGCGACTTCGCCGCGTGCGTCCGCAAGTGGCTTGCCGTGCTCCAGGGTGATGAGGCGCGCCAACTCGTCGGTGTGCTCGATCATCAACTGCCACATACGCCGGAGGATCTCACCCCGTTCGCGTGGCGCCGTCGCCGCCCAGGCGCCCTGAGCGTTCGCCGCAGCCTCGCAAGCAAGCGTCGCGTCGACGGTGGTCCCCGCCGCAACCGAGGCAATGACCTCCTCAGTCGCCGGGTTCTCGACATCGAAACGTTCGGAATCGGATCCCTCACGCCATTCGCCACCGATCAAGACCTGTGTCTGCATCTCCCCATCATGCCTCTCAGTGACCCAACCGTCACACGGTGCCGGGTCAAACGTGACGTTTCGGGATGGCTGTCACACCCCTGATTCATAGTCGACACCATGGGACGACAACATCGACACGACGAAGCGGGCGCCTTTCAACACGTGATGAACCGAGGGGCCGACCGCCAGGACATCTACAGCTCAGATCACGATCGGCTCTTCTTCGAGCATCACCTCGGTGACCTCGACGAGCGAGGCCTTCTCGAAGTGCACGCCTACGCACTCATGAACAACCACTTCCACGCACTCGTCCGCTCACCGGGGTCGTTGTCCGACGCAATGCACCGACTCGGTTGCGAGTACGCCCGCTGGTACAACAACGAACACCACCGAGACGGACCCCTGTTCCGGAACCGGTTCATCTCGATCCCCATCGCCAATGAGGAACAGCTCCTCGTCGCAAGCCGCTACATCCATCGGAATCCGCTTGCGTTCGTGCCCCCGGAGTCGCTGCCGGCCTACCGATGGTCCAGTCTCGGTGCCTACCTCGGACGGCGCGAGGTACCCGACTGGCTCCAACTCGACGTTGTCGGTCCATTGCTCGGCAGCATCGAGGATCACCGACGGTTCGTTCTGCAGGCTCACCCGTCAGACAAGGACCACTCGCTGTGGCAAAGCATGCGACGACCGGTCGACCTCGTCGAGATCGAACGAGCAGTCAGCAGTGTGACCCAACGTGAGCCGAGGTCGCTCGTCGAGTTTGGCGTTGGGCGTCATAGTGGTGAACCGATGGCGATGGTGCTCATGCTCGCGGTAGAACTCCGTGCGGCGCCTGCCGAACATCTCGCCCGGCAGTACGGGCTCTCCAGCGCAGGAGCCGTGAGGGCCGCCGCCCGGCGCGGCAGAGTCAGGCTGGTCAACGATCCCGGCTTTGCTGAACTGCGGGGACGTGTGATGTCAACGCTGTTCGATGCGGCAGCATGAAATGTCACGTTTGACCCGGCACCGTGTGACGTTCGATCCCCGGTGGGGAATCAGGTGACGTCGTAGCCGGCGGCGTCGATCGCCGCGCGGATGGCAGTGTCGTCGCCGCCCGAGACGGTGACGAGTTTCGCCTCCACGTCGACCTCCACGACGACAACGCCGTCAACGGTCGACACCTCGGATTCGATGGCGTGCTTGCAGTGGTCACAGCTGACGCCGGGAACTGCGTAGGTGCGGGTGGTGGTGTCGCTCATGAGATGGTCTCCTCGATCGGTTCACGGGTCGAAGTGGTGGACGTCGGCACGGCCGTGCGGTCCGTTGCCCGGTAGCCGTCGAATCGACGTAGACGCAGGCTGTTGGTGACCACGAACAACGACGACATACCCATTGCCGCAGCGGCGACCATCGGGTTGAGGAAGCCGAACGCGGCCAGCGGAATCGCGGCCGAGTTGTAGGCAAACGCCCAGAAAAGGTTGCCCTTGATGGTGGACAGCGTCCGGCGCGACAACGCCACGGCGTCGGCAGCGGCACGCAGATCACCCGAAACGATCGTCAGATCAGATGCCTCGATGGCGACATCGGTGCCGGTGCCGAGGGCGATGCCGAGATCGGCCTGGGCGAGCGCCGGTGCGTCGTTGATCCCATCGCCGACCATTGCCACCCGGTGCCCCTCGGCCTGCAGCCGCATGATCTCGGCGGCCTTGGCGTCGGGGAGGACGTCGGCGATGACATGGTCGACGTTCACCGCCCGGCCGACCGATCGCGCGGTCTTGGCGTTGTCTCCGGTGAGCAACGTCACCGTGAGTCCGAGGTCGTGGAACGCAGCAACGGCCTCGGCCGACGTGGCCTTGACGGTGTCGGCAACCACCAGCACCGCCTCGGCAGTGGCCCCTCGCCCGGCGAGGACCGCAGTGCGACCCTGCGCCTCGGCAGACGAGGCCGCCTGAGCAACCGCGGTCGGGACCGTATCGAACAGCTGGCGGCGACCGACGCGTACCTCCTCGCCGTCGACGTTGGCCGTCACACCGATGCCCGGTCGATTGACGAAGGTGTCAACGACTCGGCCCTCAGTCCGGCCGGCGGCGGCGATGGTCTGTGCGATGGGGTGCTCCGACCTCGCCTCGACGGCGGCCGCGAGCGAGAGCAGGTGATCGCTGTCTCCGCCGGGCGCCAGCACCTCGACGAGCGACATCCTTCCCTCGGTGACGGTGCCGGTCTTGTCGAGCACGATCGTGTCGATACGGCGCGTGTCTTCGAGTACTTCGCCACCCTTGATGATCACGCCGAGCTGGGCGGCGCGTCCCGTGCCCACCATGATGGCGAGCGGCGTAGCGAGACCGAGTGCGCATGGGCACGCCACGATCAGCACCGCGACCGCTGCGGTGAATGCCTCGTTCACGTCGCCGGTGATCGCAAGCCATGCCACCAGCGTCACGAGCGCGATACCGATCGCCACCGGCACGAACACCGCCGACACCCGGTCGGCGAGGCGCTGAACCTCGGCGCGGCTCCCCTGTGCCTCGTCGACGAGCCGCACGATCTGGGCCAACGCCGTGTCGGAGCCGACCCGAGTTGCCTCCACGACGAGCGACCCGTTCGCATTGACGGTGGCGCCGATCACCTCGTCGCCTGGCCCAACCTCGACTGGCATCGGCTCGCCAGTCACCATCGATGCGTCGACCGCCGAGTGCCCGTCGACGACCACGCCGTCGGTCGCGATCTTCTCCCCCGGCCGAACGACGAACTGCATGCCCGGCGTCAACGACTCGATCGACACCTCGGTCCCGTCGACGAGGCGTGCACTGCGAACGCCCAGATCGGCGAGCGCCCGCAGCGCGTCACCCGAACGCCGTTTGGCCCTGATCTCCAGCCACTTGCCGATGAGGATCAGCGCGATGATCACTGCTGCCGTCTCGTAGTAGACGTGCCCACCCTCGCTGCTCATGCTCTGCATCGACTCGGCCATTGCCGGTTCGTCGCCGATCCCACCGATCAGCACCACCGTCGACCACGTCCATGCCGACAGCGTTCCCATCGACACGAGCGTGTCCATGGTGGTGGTTCCGTGGCGCAAGTTCATCCACGCGGCGCGATGGAATCCCCACCCGCACCAGAACACGACCGGCGTCGCAAGGATCGCGGCGACCCATTCCCAACCGTCGAACATCAACGGCGGCACCATCGAAATGGCGACGACGGGGATCCCGAGGACAAGCGCGACGATCCAGCGGCGCCGAAGATCGGCCTCACGGCGTTGCTCGGCCTCGTCATGATCAGCCGTCACAGGTGCCTCATAGCCGAGGCGTTCGATAGCGGCGCGAAGTTGATCGTCTTCGACGGTGGCGTCGTGCATCACCGTGGCGCGACCGTTTGCAAAGTTGACCCTCGCGTCACTGACACCGTCGAGCTTGGTCAGCGTTCGCTGGATGCGGTTCGCGCAAGCGGCGCAGGTCATCCCTTCGACGGCGATGTCGGAGCGTGCTGGTGCGCCACCCATCACTCAGGCCCGCCTGCGATCACCTGGCACCGATGGGGATCGGTGCATGTCGCGGGGTCCAACCCGCGCGCCCGCCCCACGAGGTCGAGCAGCTCAGTGCGCGCCACCTCGAGCCTCGCAATCTGCTCGTCGATCTCGGCCAGATGTCGATCGAGCAACGCAATCGCGTGACCGCAACTCCGCGCACCTGCGTCCTTCAGTTCGAGCACTGACTGGATCTCCACCAGCGACAGGCCCGACAATTGCGCGTCACGGATGAATCGGAGACGCTCAACCGCATCGTCGCCGTACTCGCGATACCCCGACGGGGTCCGCAACGGCTCGGCGAGGAGACGGATCGACTCGTAGTACCGGATCGTCTTGGTGGTCACACCAGCATGTTCGGCAACCGTCCCGATGCGCATGCAATCATGCTATCAAACATTCCAGCCGAATGGAATGTTGCTCAGTAGACCTGCGGGATCGAGTTGAGCTGATCGAGCGGTGGCCGTTCGTATCCCTCGTCGGGACGCACGTCGGGCAACTTCACCTTCGGATACGACACCTTCTCGTGGGGCACCAACGACAACAGATGACAGATCGTGTTCAGCCGGGCACGACGCTTGTCGTCACCGTCGACCTCCCACCACAGCGCCTCGGGAATCGAGGTGTGCTCCACCATGATGTCCTTGGCGCGCGAGTACTCGTTCCACTTGGCCTGCGATCGGGCATCGATGTCGGAGAACTTCCATCGTTTCGCCGGATCGGTCAGCCGCTCCTGGAACCGCTTCGACTGGACCTCGTTCGACACCGAGAACCAGTACTTGATGATCTGGACGCCGGACCTCACGAGCATCCGCTCGAACTCGGGAACCGATCGGATGAACTCCCAGTATTCGGCGTCGCTGCAGAATCCGAGCACATGCTCGACCCCGGCGCGGTTGTACCAGGACCGATCGAACACGACCATCTCACCCGCCGCCGGCAAGTGAGCCACGTACCGTTGGAAGTACCACTCGGTGCTCTCACGCTCGCTCGGCTTCGGCAGCGCCACGACCCGACACGAACGTGGATTCAAGGGTCCCGTGAGGCGACTGATCGTGCTCCCCTTACCGGCGGCATCGCGTCCTTCGAAGATCACGACGAGGCGGTGACCGCTGTGTCGGATCCATTCGAGCATCTGGACGAGTTCGAGTTGCAGCCGCTCGAGTTCGCTCTCGTAGGTTTGACGATCGACTTTGCCCGTGCCAGACATCCGTGATCGACGTTACTCACGCAACGCTGGCGGTGTTGTCACCCGGCGTCGTGGCTCAGCCGCAGAATCCGAGCGAGCAACGATCGGCCGTCGACATCGTGTGCATGGGCGCCGGGACCGATGAGAACGTCGGACGGTAGACCTCTGTGGCGATGCCGTCCCATCGGTTGTGCGACAGCCCGAAGATGAGCTGCGTCGGGTCGGGCGACGGAATCCAACTGGCGAAGTACGTATTGCAGTCGACAGCGCACTTCGGGGCCGCCGCGATGTCGGCGACAGTGATGAACGGCCCGATGGCCCGAGTCGCACGTTCGACGAGGATCCGGTCGCCCCACCAGTCACCGACCTTGGTGATGGCCATCCAACTGTTGTTCACCCGCACGATCTGAGTGGGGTTCACCATGCGTCCCGCGGTCTCGATCACCGGGACCGCCGCCGCCGGATCCGGTCGCCACCCCGAGCCCGTCCAATACGTCGGTGGGGCCAGCAGTTGCCCGCGCGGGACGCGGGCCACGGTCACGATGCTCGAGCATTGCTGATCGTGCGCGTACACGTAGACGTACGAGTCGTAGCCGAACTGACGATGGCACTGTGCATACAGGTAGGTCCATGTACTGTCCGATTCGATCGACCAGCCGTACAGCGATGCACTCGCGTTCGCCGGCGTGCTGTACACCTCGACCTCGAGGCTGTCGATGTCGACGCCGGCCACCACCGTCGAGATCGGCTCGACCAGCGACAGGTATCCCGGGCCGCGCTCGACCATCTCCGCCATGAACACGTAGACCCGGCCGTCGGTTCCCATCTCGGCTCCGAGTGGCCAATACCAGTGCGCGAATTTCGTCGTGTTCGCGGCGAACAGCCACGGCTGCGGGTCGTTTGCCGTCCCGCTCATCAAGACGGTGAAGCAGTTGGCGCGCTGAATCATCCCGATGTTGTGCACCAGTGTCGTGGATCCATTCGGCCGTCGGACCTCGGCATCCTGGAACGTCCAGAGCACCGATCCATTCGACAGGGGCGTCGCCCGTTGGTAGTCGGCGCCGACGACTCCACCGGGTTCGGTCGCAAAGAGCCGGCCGAGCTGCTCGGGTGTGATCTGATCCAGACAAACCGTTCCCGCTGTGTAGGTTCCGGCCGCGTCGACGCTCGTTGGCCGAGAGGTCTCACCGAGTTCGACGCCGAGCAGCACTGCGATGACGATCAGGAGTGCGACCGATCGGCGCATGCCACCCAGTGTTTCATGATTCGTTGGTCGGGTCAGTTGCGATGCCCGATGTCACAGCCTGCGGATGTCGGGATTGAACGACCGCGGACCGCGCCGCGGCACCGCAATACCCACGGTGAACAGCAGTCGGATGATCCGCTGACGATGCCCCGCCCACGGTGCGAGATGTCGGCCCATCAGATCGTCGCCACCCTCGTCCGGCGCGACACGTGCTGCGTCGCCAGTGAACGCATAGTTCACCATCGTCGGCAGGCCGAAGTCGCGTAGCACGATCGTGTCGGGGTCACCGTGGCTTGCGGTGATCACCGATGTCGCCGTCCAGGCGCCCATGCCGGGCAGTGCCGTGAGTCGGGTGATGGCGTCGGGCGTGCTCATCGTTGCTGCCTCCTCCAATCGATTGGCTCGTTTGGCGGCGAGCCGGATGGCATCCGCGCGCCGCCGGTCGACGTTGAATCGGTGCAGATCGACGTATGACTTCGACGCAACGACCTCAGGCGTCGGGGGCAGTCGGAGGTCGCATGGGCCCGGGGCCGGTTCACCCCATTCGTACACGATCCGAACCCAGCTCTTCAGGGCCTCCTCGGTGGTCACTCGTTGGCCGAGTAGCACCAACAGAAGTTCCTGCCAGATCACGCCGGACGCCGCGAGGCGGAGACCCGGGTGGCGCCGCCACCATTCGGCGACCCGAGCATTGTGACTTGGGTCGAAGCCGCCGATGTCGTCGTGCAGACCCACCCAGTGAGGCGCCCTCTCGAGCAACCAGTCGGCACCGCTCCCCCAGGCCTCGGCGGCCGTGTGGCCCGAGGCGTTCCAGGTGAGCTGCATGGTGCCCGGACCGTGGGGTGTGAGTACCGCCTTGGTGAAGCTGTTTTTCGTCCACCGCGTGGTCGGGTCGCGCGGGTACATCCCGATGGGCTTCATCGTGGCGCGCAGGTCGATGTCGCTCGTCACGAGCTTGCGACGAGCCGTCACGTCGGGCCGTTCAGGCGCCCACGAGTGTGCGCCAGTCGGCCGGATATCCGTCGGCGACCTGGGCCGGCGTCATCCGCAGCGTCGACTCCGGTGGCATGTCGGCCACGATGCGACCCTCGGTGTAGTGGTGGGCCACCAGGCGCAGCCCCTCGAAGAGGGGCATCCGGAGTTCGACGAGTTCGGCCGGCGGCGTGGCGTCGTAGAACCCCCAGATCGTGAATGCGATCGTGAGGTCGTGGACAACCGGAGCGCGCGAAAAGACCGACGCCCGACGCAAGGCAACACCGAGGCAGCCCTGGACGACGTCGTCGTCGTTCTCACCCGGTTGCAGTTGCAGTCTGGGGCGAAGTTGGGCGGCGATGTGCAGCGCAAAGCCCTGGTCGGGTCCCTGTGCGCCGAGCCGCGGGCCCTCGGGCTGGAACCCTTCGATCTCACCCGGCCGGTCGGGCGTCCACGACTCGGGCACGTGGTCGGGCGACTCGTAGTACCGGGGTCGATCGGTCGGTGGAACCGGGCTGAATCTGGGGGCGGACATCAGTGTCTTTCTAGCAGGAGACCATTGGCCGGTTCAGTCCGCGTCACGAAGCGACCGGTGCAGCAGGCCGTAGACGAGGCTGTCCTCGAGCGCATGCCACGAGGCCTCGATGATGTTCGGGCTGACGCCGATCGTCGTCCAGTCACGGGTGCCGTCGGTGGCCGACAGCAACACGCGTGTGGTCGATCCGGTTGCGCTGGCACCGTCGAGAATCCGCACCTTGTAGTCGGTGAGGTGGATGTCGGCGAGCTGGGGCAGCACCGTTCCGACGGCCTTACGCAGTGCCGTATCGATGGCGTTGACCGGGCCGTTGCCCTCAGCCACCCACACTCGCCGCTCGGCGTCGTCGCCGCTGCCGACCCACACCTTGACCGTGGCCTCCGTGGTGAACTCCCCGCCACGGAGTTCGTCGGTGATCACGCGCATCGACTCCACGCGGAAGAACTCGGGGACTTGGCCCGCGGCCCGCCGCATCAGCAGTTCGAGCGACGCATCAGCTGCCTCGAAGTGGTAGCCCTCGTGTTCGAGTCGTTTGAGGTCGTCGACGACCTCGTTGATCTGGGCGCCGTCGAGTTCGATGCCGATCTCGTCGGCCTTCATCTGGATCGTTGCGCGACCCGCCATCTCCGACACGACGAACCGGGTGCCGTTGCCGACGAGTTCGGGGTTCACGTGTTCGTAGGCGTCCTTCGCCCGCACGATCGCCGACACATGGAGGCCGGCCTTGTGGGCGAACGCCGACGACCCGACGTACGGAGCCTGCGGGTTCACCGCCCGGTTGAGGGTTTCCGCGACGTGATGGCTCACCGAGGTGAGCCGCTCGATGCGACCCTCGGGCAGACACTGGTAGCCGAGCTTGAGTTGCAGGTTCGGGATGACCGTCGTCAGGTTGGTGTTGCCGGTGCGCTCACCGAGGCCATTGAGCGTTCCCTGCACATGGCCGGCGCCGGCCTCGACAGCCGCCATCGAGTTGGCCACAGCGCAACCGGTGTCGTCATGGCAGTGGATGCCGATGATTGCGTCGGTGCCGATGTGGGCCTTGACGTCGGCGACGATTCGACCGACCTCGCTCGGCAGCGTGCCGCCGTTGGTGTCGCAGAGCACGAGATGCGATGCGCCGTTGACGACTGCAGCTTCGAGCGCACGGAGCGAGAACTCGGGATTGTCCTTGTAGCCGTCGAAGAAGTGCTCGAGGTCGACAAGCACCATCCGGCCCTCGCCATGCAGGTACTTCACCGAGTCGGCGATCATTGCTGCGCCCTCGTCGAGCGTGGTCTGGAGCGCCTCGACGACCTGATACTCGGAGCTCTTGGCCACGATGCACACCGCTGCGGTGTTCGCCTCGATCAGGTTGCGCAGCGTGGCGTCGTCGTCGACCTTGCCGCGAGGACGCCGCGTCGAGCCGAACGCCACCAGCGTCGACGTGGCGAGGTGGAGCTCGTTCTGGGCGCGGGCGAAGAACTCGATGTCCTTCGGGTTGGCGCCAGGCCATCCGCCCTCGATGAAGTGCACGCCGAGCAGGTCGAGTTGCTCGGCGATGCGCAGCTTGTCGTCGACCGTTGCCGAGACACCCTCCACCTGGAGGCCGTCGCGCAGGGTGGTGTCGAAGACTTCGACGTGTCGTGGGCTGGTTGGCATGGAAGTGCTCCCGAGAACTGAAAGAGCCGCCCAGGGGGCGGCTCGACGAACACGTGGGGGACCACGTGTCCTACAGAATGATGATGATGGCGGCGTGGTGTTGGTTCGTCATCGGGGACCATTGAAGCCGCATCGGGTCGAGGATTCAACCGCGAGCGCCGAAAAGTCGTCCGGCCTGTGCACGTCGCTGTGCATGAACGGTGGGTAACGAGTGGACGACGGAAGAAATCCTGGGGGTAACGAGAAAGTTTCGGGGATAACCCTGTGTTTTTCGAAATACCCCTTGACCAGGGGTTTTGAGACGTATTTACTGATCCTCGTTCCGGAGAGCGCACGCCAACCGGAGCGGTGAGGAGGGGGGCTTCGGCCCAGCCCACACCGCTCACGAGGCGAAAGCGAAGTCGGATCACGGACAGTGTTCACGGCCACCTCGGACCGGGCCGTCGGACTCCTTCGGGAGGGCGGCGGCAACGACGAGTCGGCGACCGCAACGGGAGACCGGAGCGGGCGTCGGGTCAAACCGGGCCGACGATCACCCTCGGGTGGCCGCCGGAGACGGAGACCTGCTGAAGCGTTCGAAGCGAGGGGGCAACCCGGAGTGGAGGGCGCGATGGCGAGGCGATCGGGTTCGCAACAGCCTTCGGGCTCGAGCGGGCAACGGAGCTGTGGTTGAGGAGCCGAAGGAACTGGGGCCACCCCAACTGGACTCAGCGAGGTCGGTTCCGATTGGCGCCAGGACCGAGGGCACGGGCAACCGGGTCAGCGTGAAGCGGTGCCAACGGGGTCGAGGCCGGGAAAC
>JANPCI010000129.1:0-8467 GCA_031430875.1 Actinomycetes bacterium
CGCCGCCCACCCGATCCCGATGTGATTGTTCGGGCGACGGATCCCGGCCCGTGAGAGTTCGTCGTCGATGACGAGCTGGTCGATGGGGTCGGCCTCGAGGCCCCAGGGCTTGGGCCAGTGCGGAACCACGTAGCCGGCCTCGGCGAGCACCTTGCCCGTCGGGTTCGGGTTCGCCGCGATCCACTCGCGCACGGTGCGCCTGGTCGGATGATCCTCGGGTGGCAGATCGAAATCCATGCCGCCACTCTTGCCGATCGTGCCCGTCCGATCAGATTCGGATGAGACGCCGGGTCAGCGGCGTCTCATTTGGCCGGCGACTTCTTGGGGGCTGACCTCTTTGCGGCCAGCTTCTTGGGGGCCGACTTCGTTGCCGGCGACTTCTTTGCCGGCGACTTCTTCGCAGGAGATTTCTTCGCTGCCGCCGCCTTCGGCGCCCGTCGACTCCCAGCCACGCCTGGCGTACCGCGCCGCATCGACGGCGGCCCCTGCTCTTCGACCCACTCGGCCCCCGTAGCGTCGAGGAGTCGACCGATCTCGTCGATGTGCAGGTCGACGAGGTCCCAGAGGTCGGGCACCAGTTCCCGGTCGGCGATCAGGCCGAAATCGAGTCGATCGAGATAGCTGTGCACCGTGATGTTGAGGCCCATGTCGTCGGTGATCGTCGAAACCGGGATGTAGTTGGTCATCTTCGCGCCGGCAAAGTACAGCGCGTGTCGCGGGCCGGGCACGTTGGAGATCACCACGTTGGCGGGCAGGTTCATGCGATCGGCCAGTCGTAGCCGCGATTGCAACCGCATTGCTGCAGTGGCGGCGAGCGGCGGCGCGACCTGCGCCAACTCGGCAATGTCCTCGGCCGGGAGCACATCCATCTGGCGTTTGGCTTCGTTCATCGCCTCATGGCACCGGCGGAGCCGTTCGAGCGGGTCGTCGCAGTTGGTCGGCAGGTCGGCGATGATGCCACCGACGCGGTTCGTCCACGGATCCTCCTCGTCGCCGGTGCGGACCGACACGGGCACCATCGCCCGCAACGGCTGTTCGGGCAGCGCGTCATGGCGGAGCAGGTACTCGCGCAGCGCACCGGTGCAGATCGCCATGACAACGTCGTTGACCGTGCAGCCGGACGCATCCTTGATGGCTTTGATGTTGCCGAGCGCCGTCGAGCGCATCGCGAACCGACGATGCGGTGTGATCACCTTGTTGAACGGAGTCGGCGGGGCCGGCGACAACGGGATCCTGACACGGTTCGTCGCCTCGGGGTTGTCGACTGCACCGCCCAGAGCCATCGACTTCACAAGATCGCGGGCTTGGCTGGCGATCGCCGACACGCTGTCGACACCGGCCGCCTCGGCGAAGTTGCGCACCATCCGCAACGACAGACGTAAACTTTTCGCGGGGTTGAGGGCCAGATTGCGCATGGTGCGTTCGAGGAGTTCCCGATCGCTCGGCACCTGCTCGCCGACCCAATCGGTGTGTTCCGGAAAGGGGGCGTCCGGCGAGGGGTCGGTGAGAATGCCGAGCAGGAGCACGCCGGACGCACCATCGATGGTGGCGTGGTGGGTCTTGGTGAGCATTGCCCATCGACCGTCGGCGAGGCCTTCGATGACGTAGGCCTCCCAGAGCGGGCGAGAACGGTCCATTGGACGGCCGACGATGCGAGCCACCTGTTCGGCGAGTTGATCGGCCCCACCAGGGGGAGCGAGGCCGATGTGGCGGACGTGGTAGTTGAGATCGAAATCCGGGTCGTCGATCCAGTACGGATGGTCGAGCTTGAAGGGCACCTCCACCAACCGCCGGCGCATCGGCTCGAGCCGACCGATCAGCGCATCGAATCGATCGTACGCGGCCTGGTACGGATCGAAGTCCGGCGAAGGGCGCTCATAGATCGCCACAGCGTTCACATGACCGTAGGTGGTGGGTGTCTCCATGTAGAGGAAACCAGCATCGAGTCCGGACAGTTGCTTCACGCCACTCAGTCTCGCGCCAATCGGGTCTCGGCGACACCTTCGAGAGTGCGCGCGACGTGTACGTTCGGCCCCGGAGGCCAAGTTGAGCGAGCTGCAGTACGACGAGTGGATGAGCGAGAGCGATTCGGTGCTCTGGCACATCGAGCGCGACCCGCTGCTGCGATCCACGATCACGAGCGTGTGGTTCCTCGACTCGGTGCCCGATCGTCGCCGGATGGATGCCGTGGCCGAGCGCATTGCGGCCGCGATCCCACGATTGCGTCAGCGGGTGGTCGACGAACAGCCCGGCGTCGCTCCACCGCGGTGGATGGAGGATCCGAACTTCGACGTCGACTACCACTACTCCTGGGCCCGACTGCCGGGGCGACGTGTCGGACGCCGAGAGGTACTCGATCACGCGCAGCGACTCGCCGGGCGCTCGTTCGACAGGGACCGCCCGCTGTGGGAGTTGTGCGTGATCGAGGGCCTGCCGGGCAAGCGGGCAGCGTTCGTGATGAAGGTGCACCACGCAATCGCCGACGGCCTCGGCCTGGTGCAGCTTCTCTCGCAGATGGTCGACCTCGAAGCCGACCCGACCGAGGTGGTCGAGTACGACGAGTCGACGGCCCCCCAAGCGCATCGTGTCGCATCGCCACTCTGGGCGATCCCGGGCGCCCGTTCACTCAGCCATCGGATCGCCAGCGAGGCGCGGACCGGAGCACGGATCGGGAGGGCCTCGCTGCGGACCGCCGGCGAGCTGTTGCGCGACCCGCGGGGCACCATCGAGCAACTCGGGCGCACCACCGGCTCGATCGCCCGAGTCGTCATGCCGGCGACCACCCCGCTCAGCACACTGATGACGCAGCGTTCGCTCAACACTCGCTTCGACGCTGTGTCGGTGCCGTTCGCCGACTTCAAGGCGGCCGCCCGCTCGGTCGACACGACACTCAACGATGCTTTCGTGGCGACCACGCTCGATGCGCTGCGGCGGTACCACGACGCGATGGGATCACCGTGTTCGCAGGTGAGGATGAACATGCCGGTCAGCGTGCGCGGCGGTGAGTCGGCGAACCGGTTCGACAACCAGTTCGTTCCCACCCGTATGGTGCTGCCACTCTGCGATGCCGACGCGGCGACCCGGCTCCTGGAGGTCAAGGCACTACTGCGGGCGGTGACGGCGGAGCCTGCACTCCCCCACGTCAACGACATCTCGGGTGTGATCTCGCGTCTCGGTCCGGCCGCGTCGGTTTCCGTGCTCGGTGCGATGCTCAAGGGCGTCGACATCACTACCTCGAACGTTCCGGGGCCGTCATTTCCCGTCTACATGGCCGGGGCCAAGGTCGAGGAGTTCCAAGCATTCGGACCGTTGGCGGGCGCGGCGATCAACATCACGCTGTTCAGCTACAACGGCACCGTCCATCTGGGAATCAACAGTGACCGCGCCGCGGTGGTCGACCACGATCTCTTCACCCGTTGTGTTCATGACGCGATCGATGCCACGTTGACACTGATTGCGCACGCATGACGCTGCGCGAACGGATCATTCCACCCGACCCTCGAGGTGTGGGCGACGAGCCCGACTATCGGTTCACGCTGGCGAACGAACGGACCTTTCTGGCGTGGATCCGCACGGCGCTCGCCCTGGCCGCCGGTGGTCTGGCCGCCGTTGGGTTGCTGGAGGACTTCGCCGGCGGTGAGCTGCTCGGAATCGGGCTGCTCGTCCTCAGCTTCGTCACGGCTGCAACCGCGTATCGTCGGTGGGCGCTCAACGAACGGTCGATGAGATTGAAGGAACCGCTACCGCCGTCTCGGTTGCCGATGATGATGGCGATCGGCACGGCGGTTGTCGCCATCGTTGCTGCCGTGATGCTCGTGGTCGATCGCTCGTGAACGAGCGGCCATCCACCAGCTTCGACGCGGGCCTGCAACACGAACGCACGGCGTTGGCGTGGGAACGTACGGCGATCGCCATGATGATCGCCGGGCTGGTGCTGAGCCGATTCGCGGCGATCCACGAGTTCTGGCTGTTCGCTGCGGTTGGCCTGCTCCAGACCGCGTTCGGCGCCGGGCTCCTCGTCTGGGCGGGGTCGCACTACGAGGATCTGCACGGCCCGCTGCGTGGTGGCGCCGACGTGGTGCATCCGCAGGCGACCCGTGTCGTGGGGGTCGTGACGGTGATCACCGTGGGCCTGGGCTTGGCGATGGCCGTTGCCGTCGCAGTTCTGCGCTGATGCCCTGACGATTCCCCGAGCGTTCGCTAGCCTGGGCTTCCGTGACAACCCTCGTCGACGCCGAGTCTGCGCCAAGTGCGCCCGACGTGGGGCTGCCTTCGCAGGAGCCGGTCGACCATCGCCGCCGCACTGCACTGGCGATTGCCATCGCTGGGGTGCTCGGCGTGGCCACACTCGGCGCGGTGATGACCGGTGGGTCCGATTCGACGCTGACGTTGACCGGCGGCGACGCGGCCGCCACGCCCAGCGCGGCACCAGCCGCCGCTGCGAGCGCGGCATCAGCCGACCCGGTGGCTGCCGCGCCGGTGATCGCTGCGGCGGCGGCGATTCCCGACCTCGAAGGCGATCTCGGCCAGAACGAAGTCGAGCCCACCGCTCCGGTCGAATCCGATCGGGCCGACGGCGGATGCAGCATCGGCGCGTTGTCGGTCAGGCTCAGTTCCGAGGGACCCGGTGTTGCCTGCCTCCAGCAGGCACTCGTCGACCTCGGCTACTACGAGAGCGCCGTCGATGGCGCCTTCGACGACCCGACGCTTGCCGCCGTCATGCAATTCCAGGCCGACGAGAACCTGTTCGTCGACGGTGTCGTCGGGCGCGAGAGCGCGATTGCACTCGACATCTGGCCCGACGAGGAATCGCTCGTCGTGCGCACATCACCGCCGCCCGACGGCGCGATGGATGCCACCGGGTACCTGCTGTCGCCGGTCGCCTCCGTCGGTGACGACGCTCCCCCACTCCCGGCCGATTCCGGGTCGGGACGACGAGTCGTCTACGACCGGGCCGGACAACGGGTCTGGGCGGTCGACGACAACGAGCAGATCATCCGCTCGTGGCTCGTGTCGGGGAGCAAGTTCAGCAACGAGGAGCCCGGCACCCACACGGTGTACAGCCGATCCGACAAGTCGACCGCATGGAACGGCAAGGCCTGGCTCCCGCTCATGATCCGCTACCAGGTCACCGACATCGGCCACATCGGCTTCCATGCCATTCCGCTGCACGTCTCCGACAACACGCCGTACCAGACGACGGAGGAACTCGGAACCCGACTGTCGGGCGGCTGCCAGCGTCAGCACAACCTCGATGCGGCGTTCCTCTGGGCGTTCGCCGACGTCGGCACCACCGTCGTCGTCACCTGACCACAAAAACCGCTGTTTGCGTAACAGTTTTGTTGGGACGCCCCAACAGAAGTGCAACGCAAACCGAGGTGTTGGCCTCAAACCGGGGTGTTGGCCTCAAACCGGGGTGTTGGCCTCAAACCGGGGTGTTGGCCTCAAACCGGGGTGTTGGCCCCAAACCGGGGTGTTGGCCCCAAACCGGGGTGTTGGCCCCAAACCGAGGTTTTGCCTGATCAGAGGCGGGCGTGGAGGCGGGTGGCTTGCTCGGCGGCTTTGACACGGATCTCGTCGGCATCGACCCGAACCGGGACTCCCTGCCGCAACGCCGGTTCGCCGTCGATGTCGACGTCGATCGCCCGCACACCGGGCGTGTACGCGAGGTGCCACGGCTCCATCGGGGAGTACGACCACGTGACCCGGTCGTCGAGCGACTCGGGAAACAGCACCCACCCTTGCTCCAGCCAGCCCCAGGCCGTTTCGGAGCTGAACGTCACGTCGTCGGCCCGGCCGGCGACGAACCCCAATTGGAACTCGGCGATCATGTCGGCGCCGATGCCATCGGTTCCGAGCGCCACCGGATTCGCAAATCGACGCGGTCGGGCGTAGCCGACCGCGTTGTTCATGTTCGAGCGCGGGTTGTGCACGATCGTGCCACGTAGTCCGTGGTCGTCGGGTAGGTGAACACCGTGGATCAGCAACCACTGATCGGTGCTCAGCACCCGCAGCCGATCGGCCGCATCGACATCGTCGGGGCCTTCGGCGACGTGGACGTGCACACCGACACCGTGACGCACGGCCATGTCGGCTGCGGCGGCCAGCGTCTCATCGGTGCACGTGAACGCAGCGTGCACCCCGACCATCCCACGACCGCCCTCACGGAGGAACCGATCGTTCTCGGCGAGACCTCGCCTGGCGCCATCGGCACCGTGACGATCGGTGACGCCATACGAGGTGTTGACCCGCACGCCCACCTCGGCGCAGGCATCGGCGATCACGCTCAACGATCCCTCGATGGCGTTGGGTGATTCGTGATGATCGATGATCGCCGTGCACCCTGCTTCGAGCGCTTCGAGAGCGCCGAGCTTGGCCGACCATTCGAGCATCTCGAGGTCGAGTGCGGTGTCGAGCCGCCACCACACCTGCTCGAGCACGTCGAGAAATGTCGTCGGTGTTCGAGGTGGAGCGGGCATTCCCCGTGCGAGGGCCGAGTACAGGTGATGGTGGGCGCAGACGAGTCCGGCAGTTGTGTTGTGCGTCGGCACCACGCTGGTCACAGACACACGACCGTAGTGGGCACGGTCGACGTACTCGGTTCCCAGGATTTCAGTGGTGTCGGCCCGACCGCGACGCCTTGAGGGCAGCGGCCTTCGCATCGGCCTGCTGCTTGTGGGCGTACCACCGCCAGATCGCAGTGATGATCACCGCACCGACGATCGAGCCGATCACTCCACTGGGCTTGAGCGCCAGCCCATCGCCGCTGACCAGGCTGAACAGCAGCCCGCCGACGAACGACCCGCCGATGCCGGCAACGATCGCAATTCCCCAGTCGACCTGGCCACCGTCGCGGCCGAGGATGAACTGTGCGATCGCACCGACCAGAATTCCGAAACCGAGGATTGCGAGAATGAGCACCGGCGCACCATATCGCGGTGACTACATTTTCGATGAGGACGTCAAGGGGACGGACCAGAAACGGAACTGAGGACATCATGATCAAGGGACTACTCGGACTGCTCATCGTCTTCCTGCTCGCCACCTTCCCGGCGACGTGGTTGCTGATGCTCTTCATGGGCAACGTCGGCCTCGGCGTCGGATACTGGGGCGCACTGCCACTCGGGATCCTCGTGTCGGTCCTCATCGGCGGCGCAACCGCTCCGGCCGTCGTCATCCGCGATTGACGACCGGTCGTACTCGACATGAACACCACTGGTTACGACTCGACCCTTCAAGGTGACGCGACATGATGATTGCTGCTGAATGGGGTACGGGCCAGGTCCTCTGGTCGATGCTCTGGTTCTTCATCTTCGTGATCTGGATCTGGATGATCATCGTGATTTTCAGTGACATCATCCGCAGCCACGACATGGGCGGAGGGGCAAAGGCCATCTGGTCGATCTTCATCATCTTCCTGCCGTATCTCGGCATCTTCGCCTACCTCATCGCCCGAGGCGGCGGCATGGCCGAACGGGCAGCGCAGTCGGCCCAGCAGGCCAACGAAGCAACGCAGGCCTACATCCGTGATGCCGCCGCAGTGTCTACCGGCGCCGACCAGCTGGCGAAGCTTGCCGACCTGCACAACGCCGGCAAGCTCGACGACGCCGAGTACGCCACGGCCAAGGCGAAGGTCATCAGCTGACTCGAGCGTCGACGCCAGTTTCGCTCGTCGTCGCAACGCTCGTGTGTGTCGGCGTCACGGCCATCGCGACCGTGGCGTCGGCGACGGCTGCGTTCGCGTTCACCCTCCCGACGCAGACCGTCCCGCTCGAGCCGGCGCCGTCCGTGTCGCAACCATCTGAATCTCCGCTGCCTGATTCGTCACCGGCAACCTCGGATGACGTCGACGTCCCGGTCGTCACCGAGGTTGTCCCCGGCGACACAGTGCCGGGCTTCGACGACACGGGCTTCGATGACACGGGCTTCGATGACTCCAACACCGACGTGAGTGCGTGGTGGTGGGTCGCAGGGATCGTGGTCGCCGTTGCCGCCGTCGGCGGCATCGTGGTCGCCGTTCGTCTTCGCGACAACACCGAGAGATGGGGACAGCGGGCGTCGTTGCTGTGCGACAGTGCGCGGGCGATGTCGGTCACGCTGTCGACTCGGCTCGCCGATCCGTCATCGTGGTCGATCCCCAGCCGTTACATCGAACAGCAGCAGCGATGCGCGGGGTACATCACAGAACTGACCAACTCCGTCCCCGACGCCAAAGCCGGCACGCTGCTGGGAGCGGTCGCCACCGACACACGGGTTCTGCACACCGCCGTGACCAGCGTCGCGCTCGGCGATCCCGTCGAGGTTGCCCGAAACCTGCTGCAGCCGCATCTCGACCAGCTGGCAGCGTCGCTCACCGAGCTCGAGGAGCTGGCGACCGCCTTGGCCATGCACGCGGCACTTCCCTCCGGCCGCGCGGCCAACTGATCCACCCCAGCACGTCGGCCGGCTACGGGTTGGGGTGCTGCGA
>JANPCI010000130.1:0-2889 GCA_031430875.1 Actinomycetes bacterium
GTGACGGTCGAGTGGACGCCGCACGGCGTCGTCCCGCTGACCATCCACCTACCCAACAGTTCGATCGACATCGGCCCGAGAGCCGACGACTCCTTCGTGAGCGCCGCATGACCCCGAAATTCCCGAAAACCCGGAAAACCCGGAAAACCCGGTTTGCGTTGCAGTTTGGTTGGCCCGTCCCAACGGAACTGCAACGCAAACGATCTGGGTCTGGGGTAGGGGGGCTGTGGTGACGATGGACGCGCACTGGCGGGAGCTGGTGACCACGGCGATGCTCGGGACGGACCGCCGGGATCCGCCGTCGGGCCCGTTCGACGACCTCGTCGCCGACACCCTGCGTTCGGTGCCGTCCGAGCGGATGCTGGCGCAGGTTGCGGCCTGTACAGCGGTGCGCCGCGCCGGCGTGCTGCCGGGTCCTCCGGTCGAGCGGCTCCAGCCGCCCGACGCAGATGATCGTCCGGTGTGCACGCCCGCTGCGGTCGAGCGGTGGCAGCACATCACCACGTCGTGGCCGGTACTCGAGGACGAGTGGACGCTCACGCTGATCACCAACGGCTGGCGGGTCGCGCCCGAACTGGTGCCCGCGCTGCTGCACCGACACCGTTCCGATTCGGTCCGCCGGGCACGCGCCGAGGTCGCCTGCGGGCCACTCGCCACGTGGCTGGTATCGCACCTGCCCGAACTCGAGGCCCGTTCGGCTCGCGGTGTGGTCGATCCCGAGGCGCTCGCCGAGTTGCCGGAGCTGCCGATCCCGCCCGACCTGCTCGAACTTGTCGATGCCCCGGCCGATGTCGGAACGGCACTCGCGGACCTGATCGTCGGCGGTCAACTCGGCGCACCGCACCGGGCAGTGATCGTGAACCTGATCGCCAGGGTCCAACCGGACGCCCTGCGCGGCATCGCGTCGTCCCTTGGCTCGGTCGATTCCACCTCGGCGGGCTACGGCCTCGCGTCGGTGCTGGCCGACCTGGCTCTCACCCGCCACCGCATGCTCGACGAACTGAGTTGACCCCAACAGACCGACCGGGTCTTTCGGGGTCTGACCCCAACAGACCGAGCCTCAGCCGCTGGCCATCTCCATGAAGCGCCGGAGCTCGCCGGGAATGTCGGGACCGGCGGGCTGGTAAGCGATCTCGGTCGCGCCCTCGAGCTCGCGTTCGGCAAGTTGGTCGCGCCACGCCTCGGCGGTTTGCGCGTACTTGAACATCGCGAGCAGTTCACCGGTCACGACGAGCCGATCGCGTTCGTTGGCTTCGATGAGGTGACCCTCGTGCAGTGCCAGGTGACGTTCGCGCTCGGGGAATTCCTCGAGCGCGGCCAACCACTGGTCGCCGCCCGGTAGTGACGTCACCGCCCCGCGCAGGTGGATGGCGTGGAACGCCAGACCGCCCGCATGACCCGCGGCCGCCATCGAACGCTCACTCCCCGGGTCCTCGCCGTCGTCGAGCACGGTCCCCAGCGTCAGCACCGAGCACCAGTCGAACGCCGTCGTCGGCGACGTGACGAACACGCCGTCGCCGATCTCGCTGGCGACGGCCTCGCCCTTCGGTCCGCCGGTGCCGAGGATGATCGGCACGCTGATCGGCCGCGGCGCCCCGAAGCCGTCGGGATGCATCATCCGGATCGGTGCGCCCTCCCACTCGACGGTGTCACCGGCGAGCAGCCCCTGCACGGCGAGCACGTACTCCCGCACGAACGTCCACGGCAGCGGCTTCTGGCCGAGCGTCAACCGCCCGGTGAAACCGGATCCGATCGCCACGTTCACCCGGCCCGGTGCGAGCTCGACGAGTGTGCCGATCGCCGCCGCGGTCACCATCGGATGCCGCAGCGACGGGATCGCGACGCCCGGGCCGATCTCGATCGTCGACGTGCGGCGGGCGCACTCGGCCAGCATCATCCACACGTCGGGGTACAGCGCCGGCGAGTCGTAGAGCCACGCCCGTCGGTAGCCGAGCTCCTCGGCGAGCGCCACGTGTTCGGGTGTGGCCATCGATGTTGCGAACGCACAGGAGATGTCGACCATGTGCCGCGACCGTAGCGTTCAGCGTCGTCGAAAGCGTCGGGTCCGGCGTCTGTGCTGACGCTGACTCTGGAGGGCGGCGGTTCGAAGGGTGGCGGATCGGGGGAGCGATGAGCGACGGGACCGTATGTTGGCTGCTCGCTCATCGCTCTGCTCCGGTGTGACAGCCCCTGGGTAACGTCGTCGGGGATGAGTGCAACGCAACGACCGTCGAACGAGGTGCTGCGACCGCACGCCGAGGATCAGTACGCGGCCGAACTCGCGGCGCTCGTAGCGCTCGACGATCGTGAACGTCCGCCGGGCTGGCACCTCTCGCCGTGGGCTGTGGTGCGGTACCTGCTCGGCGGCGAACTGAGCGACGGCACGATCATCACTCCCAAGTACGTCGGCCAGCAGCGGCTCGTCGAGATCGCCGTCGCCACGCTCGCCACCGACCGGGCGCTGCTCCTGCTCGGCGTGCCCGGCACGGCCAAGACCTGGGTGAGCGAACACCTTGCCGCGGCGATCAGCGGCGACTCGACGCTGCTGGTCCAGGGCACGGCCGGCACGACCGAGGAGACGTTGCGCTACGGCTGGAATTACGCCCGGCTGCTCGCCGAAGGCCCGAGTACCGCGGCGCTCGTTCCCGGGCCGATCTACCGTGGGATGCAGCGCGGCGCCATCGTGCGGGTCGAGGAACTCACCCGCATGCCACCCGAAGTGCAGGACGCACTCGTGACCGTCCTGTCGGAGAAGGTTCTGCCGATCCCCGAGCTCGACACCGAGGTCGCGGCGATCCGTGGCTTCAACGTCATCGCCACGGCCAACGATCGCGACCGCGGCGTCAACGATCTCTCGAGCGCACTTCGACGCCGTTTCAACACCGTCGT
>JANPCI010000131.1:0-2809 GCA_031430875.1 Actinomycetes bacterium
CGTCCGTGGAGCCGATCCAACTTCTGGCGGTGTTCCGTTCGTGGTCTGCAGGAAGCACACCGGATGTCACGCGTCCCACCTCACCGCAGCTCCGTCACCTCCCTACCCGGACGGCAAGATCTAGCGTCATCGCCGATGGCAGGTGCGATCGTTCACCGGCCCGTGCTCGACGGGCTCCGCGGCGTGGCCGTGGCCATGGTGGTCGTGTACCACCTACGTCCCGGCGCGCTGCCCGGCGGGTTCATCGGCGTCGACGTGTTCTTCGTGCTGTCCGGCTACCTGATCACCTCGTTGCTGCTCATCGAGGCGGACCAGACGGGACGGATTGACCTGCGCCGGTTCGTCGGCCGTCGCGCCCGACGGCTGGTCCCGGCGATGCTGATGCTCGTGGCGACGATGGCACTGTACGGCGCCACCTGGGCCAACCCGTTCGAGCTCCAGCGGCTGCGCGCCCACGGCGTGGCGACCGTGTTGAGCTTTGCGAACTGGCGCTTCGTCGCCGAGGGTGTCACCTACACCGACGTCGTGGCCGGCGCGTCGCCACTGCGGCACGTGTGGTCCCTGTCGATCGAGGAGCAGTTCTACCTGGTACTGCCGGTCGTGTTGTTCCTCGCCGCGAGCATCGCCGGCGTGCGATTGCGGCGAACGGTGCTGTGGGGTGCCCTCATCTGCGCAGCTGCGTCGGCTGCTTGGTCCGCCTGGCTCAGCGCGCACGACGCAGACCTCGGCCGCACCTACTTCGGGACGGACACCCGCGCTCAAGCCCTCCTCCTCGGTGTGGCGTTGGGTGCGCTGCAGCTCGGCCGTCCAGCGGCGGAGGCTCGTCGCCGGCCCGCCGCCGCCCTGGCCATCGCCGGTCTCGCGACACTCGCGGTGCTGGCGTGGGCGGCCGACGAGCGATCCGCGTTCATGCCGCGTGTCGGGTTCCTCGTCGCTGCGGTCGCCTCTGCGGCGGTCATCGCCGGAGTCGAGCACGTCGGGCCGGCGCGCCGGCTGTTGTCCACGAGGCCGCTCGTGGGCCTGGGCCTCATCTCCTACGGCGTGTACCTCTGGCACTGGCCGGTCGTCGTGATCCTCGACAGCGCGCGCACCGGTCTGGCACCGGGCTCTGTTGGACTCTTCGCACTGCAGCTCGCGGTCACGCTCGGCGTGGCGATGTCGTCGTACCTCTTGCTCGAACGCCCCATCCGGTCGGGCGCGCTGCAACGGCGGCTCGGTTCTGGCCCGGCGATGTGGGCGTGGCCTGTCGCTACCGCGATCGCCGTGGTGGCGCTGGTGGTCGCAACTGTCGCCGTGCCTACTTCGGCGGCGCCGGCAGCCACCATGGCTGCGCCGGCCACCACTCCGGACGCGCCGATGTCCACTGCGGGTGCGCCGGCCACCACAACGGCGACTTCCTCGATCGCCACGCTCGTGACCACCACAACTCCTGCCGCGGCGGTGCGGATGGTTGTGTTCGGCGACTCAGTCGCCCACTCCCTGGCGGGTGGCGAGATGCTCGCCTTTCCCGACTTCACGCCGTGGACCCCAGATCAGGCCGTCGTGAGTGGCCTGTTGTCGCTCGCGAGGCCAGGGTGCTCGTTCCTTCCGGGTGAGGTGGCGGTGGAGGATGGCGCACGGGGCGCTGATCTCGGGGCGTTCTGCGGCGACTGGCGCGCCGACCTCGACGCCGGCCTGTCGTCGCACCACGCCACTCATCTGGTGGTGCTGCTGTCCAACGACATGTACGACCGCTACGTCGACGGTCGGTTCGTCCGCTTCGGATCTGCCGAGCACGTCGCACTGCTCGGTGCGTTTCTCGACGAGCTCGCAGCCACCGCGTCGGCACACGGGGCCCGCCTCGTGCTGCTCGCGCCGGCGCCGAGGATGGGGGAGTTCGCCATTGCCGAGGACCACGCCGCGGCGATGCTCGAGGTGCTTCGCGGGTACACGTCGAACCACGACGTGGACCTCCTGTCGCTATCGGACGCGCCCAGCACTGAGCGCTACGACGGCACCCACTACGGCTGGGAGCAGGCTCGAACGGTGCTCACCTGGGTTGCTGCGCAGGTGTCGACCGGCTGAGCGCTTGCGTGTCCGCGGTCGCCGGACGGTAGAGGTCGTACAGCACGATCAGCACGGTGAGGAGTAGGCCGAAGAACAGCGCGATCGAACGGTCGACCTCGCCGTCGCCGACGATCGTGGCGTACGCGATCAAGAGCGTCGTATTGACGATCGCAAGCACCACGGATTCCAACGCCAGCGACGACCAGCCGTTGCCGCGTCGGGCGAGCCAGATACTCAGCGCCGCGTTGGCGAGCACGACCAGCAGCGTTGCGCCGACGATCTTCAGGCCGGTCGTCTCGACTTCCAGCACGTTGGCGAAGATGCCACCGACGAGCGCGATGAGGGCGATCTTCTCGAGCACTGCGGCTCGCATCGATGTCGGGACCGGCTCGACCCTGCGCACGGTTGCATCGGTGCGGTTCATGTCGAGCCCGAACGACCAATCGGCGGTCGGTAGCCGCTTGCGTAGCCGCCAACCGACGACGGCGATTCCGACGATCACCAACACGATTGCGAGGAGGACGACCGGGCGGTTCGAGAACGCGTCGGACCACGACGAGGTGGGCTCGACGCCGAACACCGTCTCCTTCATGAAGTCGGTGAAGTCGTTCTGGGCCACGTGGATCCACCACTCCTGGGGCAGCTTGATGAAGATCCAGATGAACGCCGCCAGGCCGATGACCGCACGGTGGGTCATCCGGAGTGGGCTCCAACGAGTCTGGATGACGCAGTAGGCGATGAAGAAGTACTCGAACGTGTTCGG
>JANPCI010000132.1:0-21968 GCA_031430875.1 Actinomycetes bacterium
GTGAACCTCGCCTTCTCGAACCAAGGTGAGTCGGGATCTGGCTCGTTCTTGAAGAACAGGCTGATGGGACGCCAGGTGATGTCGATGTCGCGGTGGGGTTGCACCTCGTCGACTGCCCATCGTGCGGTCGCCCAACAGAACGGGCATCCCGGGTCGACCCAGAACTCGACGTTCATGCCGTCACCTCGCCCCGGTGGGAGATGCCGATGCCGCCGGGTTCGTCGCGGCCGAATCGCTCGATTTCCGACGGGAGGTCGAGTGCACCGATCGATGTCCGCGAGGCGAGGTCGTCAGCGGTCAGCAGGTGTGCAGGGATGATCCAGACGACCTCGAACTCGAGCCCGTCGGGATCCTTCGCGTACAGGCTCTTCGTGGTGCCGTGGTCGCTTGCCCCTCCGAGCGCGCCACGTTCCCGTAGCACGTCGGCGAGGCGCTGAAGTTCACCGAGGGTGTCGACCTCCCATGCGAGGTGGTACAGGCCGACGGTTGACCGCCCGGCGTCGGACGGCGCGGCGCTCGCTCCGATCTGGAACACCCCGAGGTCATGGTCGTTCGTCGAGTCGGGCGCTTGGAGGAACGCAGCACCGGGGAACGAGCTGACGACCCGGAATCCCAGCACCTCGCCGTAGAACTCGGTGGTCTGCTCGACATCTCGAACGTAGAGCACTGCGTGATTGAGTCGTTGGACACCCATACGCCAAGCAACCTGCTTGCGTACGCAAACATTCCCGGTCTGCAAGAACGGTTTGCGTGACATTTCCATTGGGATGGGCCAACCAAACTGCAACGCAAACAGGGTTTGGGGAAACGTGTGGTGGGTGGTCACACGACACCGGCGACACTTGTGCGATGGCCACGCCGACCGCACCGAGCGGTTCACGTTGGAGCGCGCTCGGTGCGCTGCTGCGGCCCGACGCCTGGCGTTGGGCCGGCCTCGGCGTGCTCGTCGCAATCAACTCTGCGCTGCTCATCACCGGGCCGCTCATCGT
This sequence comes from Actinomycetes bacterium, assembly GCA_031430875.1. Lineage (GTDB taxonomy): Bacteria > Actinomycetota > Acidimicrobiia > Acidimicrobiales > Ilumatobacteraceae > Sva-07. The sequence continues at coordinate 990 of JANPCI010000132.1, forward strand.
TCGCCAGATCGTCGACCTTGCGTCCGAGGGCACGACGACCGCCGAGATCACCAGCCTGGCCGTGCTGTTCCTGGTGCTCGCCATCGCCTCCCAGATCCTCGCGGTCATCGTCGTCTGGCTCGCCACAGTTTCTGCATGGCGCACGACGAACGACCTGCGTCTCACCATGACCCGTCACGTGCTCGGTCTCGACCACGAGTTCCACCGCACCCACACGCCGGGCGAACTGATCCAGCGTGTCGACGGCGATGTCACCTCGGTGTCGGACTTCCTGAGCACCGTGGTCACCAAGGCAGCCGGTGCCGCCATGCTCATCGGCGGGATCATCATCGTGCTGACGGTGCTTGACTGGCGCCTCGGGCTCGGCATGGCCGTCTATGTCGGGGTTGCGCTGGCGATCATCGTTCGAAGCCGCCATCGGGCAGTCTCGGAATCGTCGGATGAGATGGGTGCGCTCGGCCGGCTCTACGGGGGTATCGAGGAACGCCTCACCGCCGCGGAGGATCTGCGTGCCAACGGGGCCGCCGACCACGTCGCCTGGCGGTTCGTCGAGGACAGCGAGGATGCACTGATGAGTGCGGTCCGTCGCGAGCGTGCCTTTCTCGTCATGTGGTGGTTCGTCCAGGGGGCGGTTGCTGCGGGGTGGGTCATTGCCCTCGTGCTCGGCGCCGTGCTCGTGGCTGCCGACACCATCTCGATCGGCACCGCCTTCTTGCTGTTTCAGTACGTGCTGCTGATCGCCCGCCTGCTCGAGGAGGTCGTCCACGAACTCGAGACGGTGCAGAAGGCGAATGGCGCGATGGTCCGCGTCGCTGATCTGCTGGCGGTGGAACCGAAGGTGCTCGACGAGGGCGACACGAGCCCGCCCGTCGGGCCGCTCGCCATCGACGTCGACGATGTCCACTTCGACTACGGCGACGACCGCCCGGTGCTGCGCGACGTCACGATCCGGATCGGCGCCGGACGCTCCGTGGGCGTCGTCGGCCGCACGGGGAGCGGTAAGACCACCTTCTCGCGGCTCGTGCTGCGACTCGTCGAACCAACCGCCGGCGGCGTCTCACTCGGTGACGTTCCGATCAGCGAGATCCCCCTGGGCGAGTTGCGGCGGCGCGTGGCGCTCGTGCCCCAGGAAGTGGAGCTGTTCGCCGGAACGGTGCGCGACAACGTGACGCTGTTCGACGACGGGCCGACCGACTCCGAGGTGAGCGATGCCCTGCGTCGAGTGGGCCTCGACACCCTCGCCGACGCAGGCATCGATCGGGCCCTCGGATCTGCAGGCAGCGGCCTGTCGGCCGGCGAGGCGCAGTTGCTGGCGCTCGCAAGGGTGTGGCTGCGCGATCCCGATCTCCTGGTGCTCGACGAGGCGACGGCCCGGGTCGACCCCGACACCGAGCGGCGGCTCGAAGCTGCGGTCGTCGAACTCATGCGCGGTCGCACGACACTCGTGATCGCCCATCGACTGTCGACGTTGCGCTCGGTCGACGAGATCGTCGTGTTCGACCGCGGTCGCATCGTCGAGCACGGTGACCGCACCGATCTCGTCGGCGACGACGACAGCCGGTTCGCACAGCTCCTCGCGATCTCATTGGACGAGGAGCGCGACTCCGAGCCGGCGTCGACACGTGACATCGAATCGGGCGTGACATCGTGAGCGCCGACCTGCCGGCAGAGATGACGACTGCCGAGCCGACCGACAACGTGTGGAAGCTCGCCTGGCGCGTATCGCAACATCGTCCACGTGAGTTCTGGTGGGGTTGGTCGCTGTTCGTGGTCTTCTTCATGATGCCCGCTTTCACCGGGTACTTCCTCGGCCGTGGCTACAGCGCGCTCGAGGCCGGCGACACCGATGTGACCCTCTGGTGGGCGGCTGCGATCGCGCTGAGCGAGACCATCCGCATGGTGGCGATCCACCACGGCGCGCTCATCTGGACCAAAGCGTGGATTCACATGCAGACGCTGCTGCGCGCCAACATGCTCAGCGCTCAGATGGCGAGCGGGGGCCTTCACGCAGGCCAGCCGGTCGGTTCCGCCGGATCGGCTGTCACCCACTTCCGTGACGACACCGAAGACGTCGCCAACTTCGTCGATGGCATGGTCGACGTGTCCGGTGGCGTCGTCTTCACGGTGATTGCAGGGTTTGTCCTTGCCGCCGCTGACCCGACCGCTGCGCTGATTCTGATCGTCCCCTTGCTCGGCGTCGGTGTTGCGACCCGCGTCCTCGACACGCGGATCAAGGACTACCGAGCTGCCGACCGAGTGGCGACGGAGCAGGTCACCGGCCTGCTCGGCGACGTGATGGCCGCGGCCACGACGGTGAAGGTGAACGACGCTGCCGAACCGATGCTCGCTCGGCTCGCGGTTCTCGTGGATCGTCGCCGGCAGACCGCAGTTCGTGACCGCGTCCTGGAGGAGGGTGTGCAGGCCTTCAGCCAGGGCGCCGCCGATGTCGGGCTCGGCCTCGTGCTGCTCGTCAGCGCCGCAGCGATCGCTTCGGGCAGCTTCGACCTGGGCACGCTCGCGCTGTTCACCGCATATCTGGGTTGGCTGAGCTTTCTGCCGAAAATGGTGGGACGAGTTCTGGCTCGTCGTAAGCAGGCCGGCGTCGCCTTCGATCGGATGAGCAAGCTCGTCGCCGGCGACGAGGCGACCAACACCGTGCGGGAACGCCACCTTCCGATCGATCCGGGCGACAGTCGGTCACGCCCCGAAGTCGTGCGGCCGGATCGTGTGCCGCTCGATCGACTCGACGTCGTCGGCTTGAGTGTCGGCTATGCCGGCCGCCCGGTGCTGTTCGACGTCGACTTCTCCGTGCGCCGAGGAGAGTTCGTCGTGATCACCGGCCCGGTCGGGGCCGGCAAGTCGACGCTCCTGCGGGCGTTGCTCGGGCTCGCGTGGCAGGCCGAGGTGAGCGGCTCTGTGCGCTGGAACGGCGAGGAGGTGGCCGATCGCTCGGCCTTCTTCGTGCCGCCGAACGCGGCCTTCCTGTCGCAGGTGCCGCAGCTGATCTCTGACAGCGTTGCCGACAACGTCGGCCTCGGTCCGGTCGATCCGGATCAACTGGCGACGGCACTCCGCCTGGCGGCGATCGCCGACGACATCGACGTCATGCCGGCAGGGGCCGACACCCTCATCGGTCCTCGTGGCCTGCGCTTGTCGGGCGGGCAGCGCCAACGTCTCGCGACGGCCCGCGCGCTCGTGCATTCTCCTGAGCTCGTGGTGCTCGACGACCTGTCGAGTGCGCTCGATGTCGAGACGGAGGTGCAACTCTGGACGAACCTCGCCGATGCAGGAATGACCGTGATCGCGGTCTCACATCGCACGGTTGCGTTCCGTCGCGCAGATCAGGTGCTGCGGCTCGAAGCTGGTCGTCTCGTCGACTGAAATTCGGAGTGAACCGTGCGTTCAACGCAAGGTTCACTCCGACTTTCGGCGCAGGTTGACCGCTGACGGGCGCGATGATCGGCGGTGTGGGTGCGGCTGGCGCACCGAGGGTTGGAACAGAACCGTCGCGATCCGTTGCGGGTTGCGTCGAAAAAGAGGTGGTCGCAGTCGACTGCCGCGCACGTTCCGAAACGCTCGGTCTGATTGTCACAGACCTCTTGCGCGAGTGCCATCAGGATGTCGGCGATGACCTGTTCGTCGAACGCAGCGGATGGCGGGGTCCAATGGATGTGGAGCCCGGCACCGTCGTGAGCGGTGAGCAACGGTGTGATGTGTCGCTCGGCGAGTTCCCCGTTGATCCATGTCACCATTGGGGCAGGGTCAGCCGTAGCGAGCTCGTTCAGGGTGTCGAGCATGTGGCTCATCTGTGATTCGACCCGCCGTATCGACGCAGTCGATGCTCCATTCGCCCGCGTGAATCCGTGCTGGTGAAGCAGGCCGCGCACGTCGGCGCTGACGCCGCCGCGCGCATCGGTGAGCGCGTTCACGAGATCGACCATCGCTTCGAGGGTGAGTCGAATCTCGGTGGCGTGTCCGGATGTGACGTACACGTCATCAGCGTAACGCCCTGCTATCGTGTAAGGTACTAATCTCAGTTAGCTACTTACACACTCGTCAGGCCGAACTCCGTGAACCTCTTCCTCAACTCCCTCGTCATCGTGGCGACCATCCTCGGCTCGTGGATGGCGTTCCCCCAGGCCCGTCGCTTGGCGCGCACGCGACGAGTCGCGGGCGTGTCGCCGGTGTGGATCGGGGTCAGCCTTGCGATCAACGGATGGTGGTTGACGTACGGCCTCGTCGCTGGGGTGTGGGCGCTCGTGCCCGTCTCGGCCATCTCGCTCGTGCTCTACGCGTCGATGGCCGTCCTGTATGTCGGCACTGTCGGGCGTTCGGCAGTGACGGGAATGTCGCTCGGCTTCTTCGGCCTCGGGATGATCCCACTGCCCTTCCTGATCCTCGGCGGCTGGCCGCTCGCCGCTGTCGCAGTCGGATTGTCGTACGGCATCCAACTGTTGCCGGCTGTCGTGTCGGCGTGTCGCACCCGCGATCTTGTCGGGGTGTCGGCATCGACCTGGCTCATTGCCTGGGTCGAAGCCGGGCTCTGGCTCGTCTACGGACTCGGGGTCGGTGACATCGCCCTCACGCTCGCCGGGATCGTCGGCGTGGCGATGGCATCGGTCATCCTGGCCCGCCTCGCGATCACCGGACACGACCCGTTCACGGCAGTGGATCCGCGCCGCCTCGTGGCGGCCGCTCAGACGGTGTGACCACGCCGCTCGCTCGAGCGCGGTGGACAATCGCACAAACGTCACTAGTCTGACACTCGTAAACGTGAGTCAACGGTGGCTCCGATTTCAACAAGGAGCCGAAATGGCCACAGGTACAGTGAAGTTCTTCAATGACGAGAAGGGCTTCGGTTTCATCTCTCGCGACGACGGCGACGACGTCTTCGTGCACTACTCGAACATTCAGGGGTCAGGTCGTCGTTCGTTGAACGACGGTGACACCGTCGAGTTCGAGATCGCTGCCGGCCGTAAGGGCCCGGAAGCGGTCGACGTCAAGATCGTCTGAGGAGGCGTTCCGATTGGCTCGAAGTCCGCAGTCCTACCAGAAGCGACAACGAGAACTCCGCAAGAAGGAGCGCAAGGCCGAGAAGCTTGCCGTACGACACGGCAAGGGATCGGACTCCGACGAGGAACCCAGCGATGGGCCCGACGAGGATGCGTTGCTCGAGGAGTTCCGTCAGTTGAACGAGAAGTTCGCTGCCGGCGACGTTGAGGAGGACGACTTCGAGTACCGCAAGGCGGAGATCTTTGCTCAACTCGGACTCGGGGAAGCCCCCGAACCGCGCGAGGAAGCCTCCGAATCGGTCGACTGACTCCATCGAATCTGATGACAACCCCCGGCTGGTCCGGGGGTTGTTGTCGTTTTCAGGTCGTGTTTGGCCGGTGCCGGCTGTCCTGCGTCCATCCTTGCATCAGGGGTCAGACCGCTCCTGCAAAACCCGTTCTTCGAGCGCCCGGCACAACAGGTTGCAATCATCGTTCGATAGTTATAAAGTGTTTGATATGCCGAAGGCACTCCCCTCCGAACTGCTCGAACACGTTGCCGAGCGCTTTCGTGTGCTCGGCGATGCGACCCGACTCGGCGTGATCAGGACCCTGCTCGACGAGGGTGAGCAGAATGTCGGCCAACTCGTCGATCGACTCGGCACCAGTCAGGCCAACGTGTCCAAGCATCTCCGGATCCTCCACGACGCCGGCATCGTGTCGCGCCGGGCCGAAGGCACAGCGGCCTACTACTCCGTCAGCGATCCGAGCCTGATGCCGGTGTGTGCCATCGTCTGCGACCGCCTGCGCGAGCAGGTTGCCGACGACGCGCGCACATTCGCCATCTGACCGCGTCCACCCCCATCCACCAAGCCATCCACCGAAGGAACCACGACATGACCATCGACGTTTCGCCCTCAAATCTATCGCTACATGAAGATATAGCGCTGAAAACACATCCGAATCATGATGATCTCGACACCGACGTCGTGCATCCGCCGCTCGCCCGCATGGGTCGTTGGGCGCACAGCCATCGCAAGGCCGTCATCATCGCGTGGGCCGTTTTGGCACTTGGCCTCGGTGTGTTCGCGCCGAAGCTCGAACATGCACTCTCGGGTGCGATGTGGGAGGTCAACGGCAGTGAGTCGCTCGCGGCTCGCCACATCGTCGACGAGCAGTTCGGTGGGCTCTCGTCGCAGTCGGCCGTCGTGGTGATCCAGAGCGAGTCGACGCCGATCGACGACCCCGCCTACCAGCAGGTCATCGCTGACGTGAATGCACTCATTGTCACCGAGCCAGGGTTCGGCCAGCCGATGCCCGCTCAGCCCGGTATGGACGGCATGACCGTCATGATCCAGGCCGGCGCCGAGGTCGACCCGACCGAGGCTGTGCGCGCCGCCGGACGACTCGGCGACGCGATCAACGACCTGTCGACCGAGGTCGCCGGTGATCAGATCACCGTGGCCCTCACCGGCTCACCTGCCTTCTGGGACGACTTCAACGCCGTCAACCGTGAGGGCATGATGAAGGCCGAACTGCTGACCTGGCCGGTCACCGCCGTCATCCTCGTGATCGCGTTCGGCACGCTCGCCGCTGCGGGCCTTCCGCTGCTACTCACCGCAGCTGGTCTACTCGCGTCGATGGGGGTGCTCTACGGCATCACCCAGGTGACCGACCTCTCGATCTGGACGCTGAACTTCGCCATGATGTTCGCCCTCGCGTTGGGCATCGACTACGCCCTCTTCATCGTCACTCGCTACCGAGCGGCACTGCACGCTCATCCGGACGATCCCCGGCATGCCGCCGGCATCTCGATGGATACCGCCGGCAAGGCCGTGCTCTTCTCCGGCATCACTGTGCTCATCAGTCTCTCCGCCATCCTCCTCGTGCCGATCCCGGCGTTCCGTTCGATGGCGGCGGGCATGATGCTGTCGGTCGGCTTCGTTTTGCTCGCGGCGCTCACCCTGCTCCCCGCATTGCTCGGCCCCGGCATCGACAAGTTCGCACTGCCATGGCACAAGGCGGGCGATCATCACAGCGAGTTCTTCGCCCGGCTCGCCGATCGGATCCAGGCCCACAAGGTCGTGGTCGCCGTCGGTGCCATCATCGTGCTCGTCGCACTCGCCCTGCCGTTGCTCGGTCTAAAGACCGGAATGCCCGGGATCACCGTGTTGCCCGAAGGCGAACAGGCCCGCCAGGGCTACGACATGATCGCCGACGGCTTCGGCCCCGGTGGTCCCGGCCCCATCCAGGTGATCGTGCCTGCGGGAGCAGATGCCCAGGCAGTGGCCGATCAGGTGATGGCCACCGAGGGAATCGTCATGGCGTTCCCACCCCAGCCCGGGATGGAGGGTGCCAGCATCATCCAGGCCGTTGGCGCCTACGACCCGTCCTCCGAGGAGGCGCTCGCACTGATCCCGACGCTGCGAACGGAACTCCCCGCTGGCGTGGTTGTCGGTGGCCCGGTCGCCGAAAACTACGACCTCGACCAGACGCTCAGCCAGAAGGCGCCACTCGTCATCGGTGTGGTCCTCCTGCTGGGCTTCCTGCTGCTGATGGTTGCCCTGCAGGCGGTGATCGTCGCCTTCGTCGGCGTCATCTTCAACCTCCTGTCGGTGGGCGCAGCGTTCGGCGTCGGAGCACTGGTGTTTCAGCACGGGATGGGCGCCAGCCTGCTCGGCTTCGACAGTCAGGGATATCTCACGTCGTGGGCACCGCTGTTCTTCTTCGCTCTCGTCTTCGCGATCTCGATGGACTACACGGTGTTCCTGCTCGCCTCGACCCGTGAACACTTCGAACGATCGGGCGACGCCGCTGAGGCGGTGCGCGGATCGCTGGGCCACAGCGGTCGACCGATCGTGGCCGCGGCCGGCGTCATGATCGCCGTCTTCTACACCTTCGCCATCGCCGGCACGCTGCCGATGAAGGAGATGGGGCTGATCCTCGGCACGGCGGTGCTGCTCGACGCCTTTCTCATCCGGTTGGTGCTCGTTCCTGCAACGCTCTTCATCATCGGCAACAGGGCGTGGTGGCTGCCGCGCTGGATCGACCGGATCCTGCCGAACGTGAAATTCGCCCACTGATCACCCATGAGACGCGGGGTCAAGCTGACCGGGCGTCTCAACCGGGCGTCTCAACTGGTGCGGGTGGTGGCGGCGAAGGTAACGGCGGCGGCTTGGGCGACGTTGAGCGAGTCGACGGCGGCGGAGATCGGGATGCGAACACGGCGAGTTGCACCACTCAGCATCGTCCGGCTCAGCCCGGGACCCTCGGCGCCGAGACAGACGGCGAGGTGCTCCGGCGCCGGCAGGCTCCACACGTCGTGGGCGTCGCTCGCCGGCGTCATCGCCCACACCTCGAAGCCGCTGGTGCGGAGGCGATCGACGACACTGTTCCATTCGTCGGCGCCGGCGCGAGCAATCGGAAGTGTGAGGACCTCACCCATGCTGACCCGAACGGTCCGACGGCTGTACGGGTCGGTGCACGTGGCATCGATGATCAGACCCTCGATACCGAAAGCCCGTGCCGCTCGGGCGATGGCGCCGAGGTTCTCCGCATCATTGAGGCCTTCGAGCACGGCGATGCGGTGCGCACCGGCAACGAGATCCTGAACCGATGGGTGTGGCCGCCGATCGGCGCATGCGATCACGCCACGATGGAGATCGAACCCGACGACGTCGGCGATCACCTCGCGGTCCGCGACGTACACCGGGACGGACGCTGCCATGAGCGTCCGGGCCTGCTCTGAGAATCGGCTGAGCCGTGAGGGTGCAAGCAGCACCGAGCGGACCGTGTGCCCCGACTCGATCAGGCGATCGATCGCGACGTACCCCTCGACGATGAAGCACCGGTCGGCTTCGTACCGTCGGCGAAACGCCTGATCGTTGAGCGAGCGGTAGTCATCGAGACGTGGATCGTCGGCACCGGTGACGGGGATCGTCACCGCGCGAACACCTGCGAGTCGTCGGCGAATGCCTTGAATTCCAGAGCATTACCGGACGGGTCGAGGAGGAACATCGTCGACTGCTCGCCGACCTGGCCGGCGAAGCGGGTATGCGGTTCGATGACGAATGCCGTCTCGGCGACAATCAGCCGGTCGGCCAACAACTGCCAGGCCATCGGGCTGAGGAGCACGCCGAAGTGGGGGACGGGGACGTCGTCACCGTCGACCGGATTCGACAGCGACGAGGGTCGGTGCGCTGGATCGAGGTGCGCGACGAACTGGTGGCCGTACAGGTCGAAATCGACCCAGGTGTTGCTCGATCGGCCCTCGCTGCATCCCAACAACTCGCCGTAGAAGGCACGTGCCGCAGCGAGATCGTGGACCGGCATGGCCAGGTGGAATCGCGGACGTTCAATCATGCGATCAATGCGGCAGGACGTAGGTGCCCTGTGCGGTGGCCGTCGGGCGATCCTCGCGATCGTCGCACCACACCCGTACCGTGCCAACTACGTTGCGTCGGCCGGCGACGTCGAGCGTCGCCTTGGCCCACAGCACAGATCCTTGAGCGGGTCGCAGGAATCGGATCGAGAGTTCGGACGTGAGCGCCATCGGTTCGATCCGGCCAGTGGCTCCGAATACGAGGTACCACAGTGCGGCGTCGGCGAGGCCGAACTGTGACGGCCCGGAAATGAATGCACCGGGCCGAAGCTCGGCTTCGGAGATCTCGCGTCTGGCGACGGCCATCGTTCGGCTCAGCTCCACACACGAGTTGTTCGAGCCGGCGAACAGCTCGCCGATCATCTCGTTGACGGCACTGACATCGGGGACGGTCATGTCGTTCACGGGGCTGGGGGAGGGCATGAGCTGACGCTAGCGAGCTTCGTCTCCATCATGAAACCATGGCATCGTGTCGACCATGACCGAGATCGAAGACTTGCGACCATCGCTCGAACGGGTTGTCGTGGTGGGTGCATCCTTGGCCGGTTTGCGCGCTGCGGAGACCCTTCGCCAGCACGATGCGGTCGGCTCGGTGGTCGTCGTCGGCGATGAGCTTCACCGCCCGTATGACCGGCCACCACTGTCGAAGAAGCTGCTGTCGGGTGAATGGGAACCTGACCGAATCCAGTTGCGTCAGCCTGAGATGTTCGACCAACTCGATGTCGACTGGCGGCTGGGATCGCCCGCCGTCGGCCTCGACCTGGCCGGGCGCGCGGTTGCCCTCGCCACTGGTGAGTCGATCCCGTTCGACAGTGTGATCATCGCGACCGGCGCCAGGCCACGTCGCCTTCCTGGCCATGACACGTTCGACCACGTCCACGAACTTCGCTCGCTCGACGATGCCCTGGCGTTGCGGGCCGAGATCGCGCCAGGCGGTCGTCGGGTTGTGGTGATCGGTGCGGGCTTCATCGGCCTCGAAGCTGCAGCCACCGCCAAGACATTGGGCAACGACGTAATCGTGCTCGAGGGAGCGTCGGCACCGCTGATCCGGGGCCTCGGCGCCGAGATGGGCGAGGCCATTGCCGCGCTGCATCGGGCCCATGGCGTGAGTGTTCGTTGCGATGTCCGCATCGACGCGTTGACCGCCGACGGCGTACGTCTCGCCGACGGTGAGGTCGTCCCTGCCGACGTCGTGGTCGTCGGCATCGGGGTGTCGCCGGCGACTGATTGGCTGGCCGGCAGTGGCGTGGAACTTCGTGACGGCATCGTGTGCGACGCGCATCTCAATGCGCTCGATGCGACGGGCGCTGTCATCCGGGGCGTCTTCGCTGCCGGCGACGTGGCGCGGTGGCCGAACGGACTCTTCGACGAGGAGATGCGTGTCGAGCACTGGACCAACGCGGCCGAGCAGGGAGCCCAGGCCGCCAACAACCTCGTGCACCTCGCTGTCGGCGAACCAGCCGAGCCGTATGCGCCGCTGCCGTTCTTCTGGAGTGATCAGTTCGAGCATCGGATCCAGTTTCTCGGCCGAGCGGGAGCCGACGACGACGTGAGCATCGTGGCAGGATCGGTAGCCGATGCGAAGTTCCTCGCACTGTTCGGCCGTGACGGCCGCCTCCACGGCGCGCTCGGGCTGAACGCCCCTCGGTGGGTCATGTCGACGCGAAAACTGTTCCTCGAGCGGGCGAGTTGGGACGAGGCAGTCGCTGCCACGGGTGGGCTCGATGCGTAGGATCGAAATGTGACCGGGTTCTCACGCGTGTGCGCCGTCTGAATCATGGCGCGCCTCGACGTCATCCGCATCGGCGCCTGGCGTGGACTCCAGGCGGTGGTCGGCGAGATCGAACGGGGCATCGACGAAGAGTTGCGCGCCGACTGGGACATTCAGCTGGGTTGGTTCGACGTGTTGGCCTCACTCCAACGACTGGGCGGCCGGGCGAGGCCCCTCGATGTCGCTGCCGACCTCAGGTTGCCGCCGTCGAGTCTCAGCCGTCGTCTCGATCGGTTGGAGGAGGAGGGGTGGATTGCCCGCCATCGGGATGTGTCCGGCGCCGATCAACGCGCGGTCGAGATCGAGCTCACCCGCACCGGTCGCCGACTCTGGCGCGAGATGAACGTGAGCTACCGCCGAGCGCTTCAGGCCCAGTTCGCGATCCACCTCGACGACCGTGACATCGCCGACGTCCGCCGCGTCCTCGACCTTCTCATCGGTCTCGATCCCGGCGACGACGACACCGGGATGAGCGACCTCGCGATTGGGGTCTGACCCCGATCGCGATCGCCGGTAGCGTGGCGAAGTGCCTGCCGTTTCGACGATCATCTGGGTCGGGTTCGGCATCTTCATGGGCTATGTCCTGTGGAAAACCGGCATCATGATGCTGCGCAGCATGACCTCGCTGCCGCCGGCACCCCCACCGACCGGCGAACTGCGCAAGGTGAACCGCAGGTATCGCTGCGATGTCTGCGGGGTGGAGCTGAGGTTGACAATGGCTCCTGATGACGACCCACCGCCTCCGCGACACTGTCTGGAGGACATGAGTGAGGTTGCGCCCCTCTTCGACTGAGGTCACGTCAACGTGTGCGAGCCCCCCCAAGCCAGGACCTGTTGTCCACAGGCTGGGGACAATGTGGGTAGAACCACACGGATGTGATTCGGGGTTTCCCACAGGACGGGAACCGGGTGTTCGATCAGTCGGTCAACGCCACTTGGTGGCGGTGTAGAGCCCGGCCAGGATGCAGCCCAGCCCGATCAGCGTCGGAATGTTGCTGTCGGTGAAGATCAGGTACCGAGCCATGATCATCAACCCGCCCGCGACGAGTAGCACGATCATGATGATCGGGATCCAATGCGGTGGTACCAGTTGGCGCTTTGTCGCCTTCGGTGTGTACCTCGACGACGCCTCGGCGGCGTGGTGCGGTTGGTCGTCGGACTGAGTGTGGCGATCCTCGGGCCGAGTCCCCTTCGGGGTCACCCGACCTCCGCCGGTCTTTCGCTTCGGGGGAGCCATGCAGCACCGAGCATACGTGATCAGGTCAACCGACCGCTCACCTGAGCCACGACCGGAAATTCGGAGCCGGTATTGCGCTCCGCGCAATACCGGCTCCGAATTTCGGATTGAGTGAGGCGCATACTGGTGTGGTGACCCGTGTTCTCGTCATCGACAGCTATGACAGCTTCGTCTACAACCTGGTGCAGTACCTCGGTGAACTCGGCGCCGATCCGATCGTGGTGCGCAACGATCAACTCTCGGTCGATGATGCGGTGGCATTGCAGCCCGACGCGGTGCTCTTGTCGCCGGGGCCCGGCCGGCCCGAGACGAGCGGCATCATCTGCGAGTCGATCGGGGCGTTCGCCGCGATCGGGACGCCGCTGTTCGGTGTGTGCCTCGGCCACCAGGCGATCGGCCACGTCTACGGCGCCGACGTCGTGGGCGCTCCGGAGCTGATGCACGGCAAGACCTCCGAGATCATCCATGACGGCACCGGTGTGTTCACCGGTCTGTCGTCACCGCTGACCGCAACGAGGTACCACTCGCTCACGCTCGCACCCGACAGCATCCCCGACGATCTCATCGTCACGGCTCGCAGCGCCGACGGTGTCGTCATGGGTGTGCGCCATCGCACGCTCTCGGTGGAGGGCGTGCAGTTCCACCCCGAGAGCATCCTCACCGGCCAGGGCCACGAACTGCTGGCGAACTTCCTCGCTCGCTCCTAGATCAGGGGGCGACGGTTGTTGTTGTCGTCACCGGCGCGGCAGTCGGTGGGGCGGTGGTCGGCGGAGTTGTCGTCGTGGTGGACGTCGGCGGTGGCACCGTCGTGATCGCTCGACCCACGGTGATCGTGATCGCCGTGCCGGGGTCGACCTGGGAGCCGGCCGGAAGGCTTTGCGCCACGACTCGCCCGTCGTCGGTGGCTCCAGCCGGCACGTCGACGTACGACACGCTCGGGACGAGGCCCTCTTCGGTCAACGTGTTGCGGGCTTGTGCCTCCGTGCGACCGACCACGGCCGGCACCCGCACGGGCTCGGGACCATTCGACACGATGATCAACACGTCACTGCGTTTGGGGATCAACTCGCCGGGGCCGGGACGGATCTCCATGACGGTGCCCGCTGGCACCGTGGGACTCGAGCGCACGTCGGTGGTGACCACGAAGTCGAATGGGGGCGCCTGCAGGAGCGCCCGCGCCTCGACCTCGGTCATGCCGATGACGTCGCCGGGCACCTGCACACTCGACAACGGCGCCGCTACGACGAGATTCACGACTGTGCCCTGTAACGCCGGGGTACCGGCGGCCGGGCTGGTCGAGATCACGGTCTTGTCGGCGAGGTCGTCGCGTTCCTCGTTCGTGATCGTGCCGACCACGAACCCGTCGGCTGCAAGGCGTGAACTTGCCTCGGTGATCGGCAGCGTGACGACGTTGGGGATCGGCACGAGCTGCGGGTCGGGATTGAAGAAGACCTCGACGGTGTCGTCCTTGAGGATCAACGTGCCAGCCGGCGGGTCGGTGCGCACGACGAAGTTGACGGCGACGAGGGCACTCTCCTCGGGTGTCGTGACGAATCGAATGTTCTTGGCGGTGAGATCGGCGATGACCTCCTCGAGTGGTCTGTTCGTGTAGTCGTCGAGCACGAACTGCGCGGGTTCGGCGTCGCCCTCGTCGCCGCCAAGGGCCTGGAAGAGAAGAACACCGCCGATGACGAGGAGGATCAGCGCGACGAACGCCCCCAGCGCATACCAACCCGTCCGCGACGGGTTGGTGTCGTAGTACATCGCGTCCGCCGACGCGCCCGTCGGATAGCCCGCTTCGACCATCGGTGATGGTCCGGAATTGGCGCGTGGTGCGACACCGGGAACCATCCCGGTGGGGGCGACGGTCGGGTTGACGGTGGTCGCTCCCGCTGCGGTTCCCGCAAGGGCTCCGGCAGCCGCCGCACCGGCGACCCCCGCACGGGCGTTGGCTGCTGCAGCCAGCGCCTGAACCGGCTCGTCGTTGCGGAACCGGCGAAGGTCGTCACGGAGCGCCGCCGCACCCGGGTACCGCATCTTGGGATCCTTGGCGAGGAGCTTGGCCACGATCGCCTCGAACGATCGGGGCACATCGGCGACGATCTGAACGAGCGGCTGTGGCGAGTCGTGCACCTGCTTGTACGCGATGCTCACCGGGTTCTCACCGGTGAATGGTGGCCGTCCGGCCACCATCTCGTACATGACGATGCCGAGGGAGTAGAGGTCACTACGCGGATCGGGCTGTGCCCCTTGGGCCTGCTCGGGCGAGAAGTAGGTCGCCGTCCCCATGACCGAGCCGACCTGCGTGAGGTTCGACTCGGTCGGAGCGTTGAGGGCGCGAGCAATGCCGAAGTCGGCGACCTTCACCTGGCCGTTCGTGCCGATCAGGATGTTCGCGGGCTTGATGTCACGATGAGCGACGTGGTTGTCGTGGGCGAAGCCCAATGCCGCCGCGACCTCGCTGGCGATCTCGGCAGCCTGCTTCGAGGTGAGCTGCTTGTTGGTCGTGAGGATCTCGGCCAGGGTGCGACCCTGTACCTCCTCCATCACGATGAAGTAGGTGCCCTCGAACTTGCCCCAGTCGTAGACGTTGACGATGTTGGGGTGCGACAGGCTGGCGGCCGACTGTGCTTCACGTCGGAACCGCTCGACGAAGTTGGCGTCGGTGGCGAACTCGGGAAAGAGCACCTTCACGGCGACCTGGCGGTCGAGCAGGAGGTCGCGCGCGGAGAAGACGTCGGCCATGCCGCCGCGCCCGATCCGCTTGTGGATCTCGTACCGGTCGTTGATGACCGTCGCCTCACCGTTGTTCGTCACGTCGTGCCTTCTGAGCTGGAACGCGGGTTCTCAGCGCTGGGCAAGGTTACCGACCCTGCCCCCGCCAGAGCTGGCAGGTGTTGCTTGCTGGCGCTCACGTGCCGGCCCCGGGGATTGCCGGTGTCACAGGCTGCGATCCGGCGCCGGTGAGGAGGAAATCGAGCATGCCCTTGGCGATCGGGCCGGCGAGACGACCACCGGTCGCCGCGACGTCGCCCGTCGACTGCACGTTGGTGAGCACGACCGACACGGCGTACTGCGGATTGTCGGCCGGAGCGAAGGCGATGATCCAGGCGTGTGACAGGTCGGGGTTCGACGGGTCACCGAGCTGCGCCGTACCAGTTTTGGCAGCGACGGGGATGCCGCCTTCGAGTGCAATGCAGCAGCTCGCCGTTCCGCGTTCGGCGACGCCGATCATCAGCTGTTTCTCGATCTCGGCGGTCGCCGGCGAGATCGGCGTCTTCCAGACCTCGGGTGATGTCTGGTCGAGCACTCGACCGCCCTGGTCGTAGGTCGCCTGCACGGCGTACGGCTTCATCATCTGGCCACCGTTGGCGACGGCGCCCGCCACCATGGCCATGTGCAACGGCACCATCTGCACCTCGCTCTGGCCGAACCCGCGGATCGCCAGCAGTGGGAGTTCCTGGCTCAGGTTGTCGGTGTTGCCGAACGTGCTCGCGGCAGGTCGTGGCAAGTCGATCGGCAGCTCCTCGCCGATGCCCCACGCGGCGGTGCCCTCGACCATCAGCTCCGGACCCACGAGTGTCGCCAACTGGGCGAACGGAATGTTGCAGCTGCGGGCGAACACTGTGGCGAGATCGCCGCCACAGAGACTGCGGTTGTAGTTCTGGATCGGGTCGGTCGTCTGGGGCGGCACCCATTCACGTTCGTTTGCGAATGTGTTCTCGAGCGTCACGGCGCCGGCCTCGAGTGCGATCCCGGTGGTGATCACCTTGAACGTCGACCCGGGCATGTAGCGCTCCTGGTATGCCTGGGCGAGCAGCGGATTGCCCTCGGCGTTCTGCAGCTCCGTGATGATGCCCTCGGCGACCTCGAAGTCGGCGTTGACGAACGTGTTCGGGTCGTACGTCGGGTTGCTGTACATGGCTCGGATCGCGCCGGTCTTCGGCTCGATGACGGTGATCGAGCCCGTTTGTCCACCCAGCAGGAACTGGGCCACTTCCTGGGCATCCTTCCGCACGGCGAGCTCCACGGTGCCGGTCGTGTCGACGGTGCCGCCGATCAGGTCACCGAGCCCGCGGACCTGCTGTTCGGTGGTGGTGCCGGTGAGGACGTCGCCGTAGAGCCGTTCAACTTGGGTTGAGCCGAACGCGAACGTGTAGTACCCCGTGATATCGACGAGGAGGTCGCCGGTGGGATACTCGCGGCGATAGTTGTACGGCTCGCCGGGCGCCGTTGGAAACGACACAGCCGCCACGACGCCATCGCTCGTCACGATCGGGCCGCGAGGTCGGTTGAACTCCCTCAGCGTCTGGCGGGTGTTGTCGAAGCGGGCATCGAGCTCGGGTTTGCGGCCGACCTGCCAGTAGTTGAGCGCGACGAACAACACGACGTAACACACGATCAGCCCCGCCGCGAGCTGGCGGATCCGGCGGTTCATGTGCGGTCCTTCATGCCGGGGCCTGTCGCTCGGCGCGGCGCAGTTGTCGTGAGAGGCGCCAGGCCTTCCAGCGTTCGCCGGGCGTCGGATCGTCGGGGAGTTCGCCGAGTCGGCGCGCCGACGAGTCCGACAACCGGATCAGTAGCGCCAGCAAGATGTAGTTGGCAACGAGCGACGAGCCGCCGTAGCTGACGAACGGCAGGGTGATGCCGGTCAGCGGCACCACCTTGATGACCCCGCCGATGATGATGAACCCCTGGATTCCGACAATGGTGGTGAGGCCCACTGCGAGCAGCTTCTCGAAGGTCCGGTCGGTACGCAGCGCAATCCGCAGACCGCCACCGACGATCAGGATGAAGGCCATCAGCACGGCACTGGCGCCGATCAGGCCCCATTCCTCACCGATCGAGGAGAAGATGAAGTCGTTCTGCGCCTCGGGCACCTGCCCCGGATTGCCACGGCCGAGTCCGGTGCCGGTGAGGCCTCCGTCGGCGAGACCGTACAGCGACTGGATGATCTGGTAGCCCTTGCCGAGTGGATCGGCCCACGGATCGAGCCAGATGTCGACGCGTGTCTGCACGTGGCTGAACTGTGTCCACGAGAAGTAGGCAGCTGCGCCGAACAGCACGGTGCCGATCAACAGGTAACTCAACCGTTCGGTCGCCACCCACATCATCACGACGAACAACGTGAAGAACAGCAACGACGATCCGAGATCACGCTGGAACACCATGACCACCACGGCAAAGCCCCACGCCATGATGATCGGCGCGATGTAGCGCGGCTCGGGCAGGTGGAACGGACCCACATTCCACGTCGAGGCGGCGATCAACTCACGTCGATCGGCGAGGTACGAGGCAAAGAAGATGGCGAGCGCGATCTTGGCGAACTCGCCCGGCTGGAAGTTGACCGGCCCGAGGCTCACCCAGATTCGTGCGCCGTTGATGTTCGTGCCGAGGCCGGGTGCCAGCGGCAGCAGGAGGAGAAAAGCGCCGCCGAAGAAGAACAGCCAGCTGTAGCGGGCCAGGTCGGTGGCTCGTTGGACGACGAGCAGCGTGGCGACGAACGCACCGATCGCGATGAGGCTCCACGTGGCCTGGAGCCCGGCGAGTTCATCGTCGAGCCGGGTGATCATGACGAACCCGATGCCGTGCAGCAGGGCGGCGAGTGGGAGCAGGGTGCCGTCGGCACCGCGGGCGACGAGGCGTACGACCACATGCGCGCCCAGCAGCAGCCCGAGCAGGATCGCAACGAAGAAGATGATGCCCGGAGGAATTTCGGCGTTCGTGCCGAGTGCGGTGATGGTGTAGGCAGCGCCGGTGATCAGCGCCGCCATCACAACGAGCGTCAGCTCGGTCGAGCGTCGGCTGCGTGCCAGTGGCGAGTCGACGACGACGACGGGTTCCGCGGTAGTGGTGTCGAGGTCACTCATGGCAGGAGCGGTGCACCACCGTCACGGTGTTGCAGTCGTCGTCACTCCGGTGGGGGCGCCCGTCGCCACCGTCGTTGCGGGGACGACCGTGGTTGTCGGCGCGACGGTGGTCGTGGTGGTTGTCGTCGTGGTGGTGGTGGTCGTCGTCACGCCGTCTCGGATGAAGCCCGCAGCGGCATCGGCCGAATCGAACTCCGGTTGGTCGTCGATCTCTGCTGCGACATCGGGCTCGAACTCGCTGCGCGCGGGGCCGCCCTCATTGACCGCAGTCGGTTCAATCCACAAGACGCCGCCCGGGCGGCCCTGGTAGATGATTGCCTGGTCGGCGTCGTCGAAGGCAACGAAGTAGCCACTCCGCGCCCATGCCGAGAACACGACGAAGGCCGCGACGATCACCGCGGTGATCCCGAACCCGATGGCGAATCGTTTGAGGCTCGAGCGTCGAGGCGCCGATTTCGTCTCGAGGTCGCCCGACGATGGCGGCTGGGCGGGATCGGCATCGAGTTCGAGCGTGCCGGCGGGCGTCGGATCGGCGGCACCGTCGGCCCACAGCGGCACGATGTCGAGTTCCTGCGTGGCATCGGGTGGGTCGTCGCCCTCGATCACGTCGACGACGATGACGGTGATGTTGTCGCGTCCGCCGGCGTCGTTGGCGAGCTTCACGAGCTGGTCAGCGGCGTCTTGCGGATCCGACTCGGTGGTGAGCGTCATGGTGATGTCGTCGTCGTCGACCTCGTCGACCAGGCCATCGCTGCACAACACGAAACGGTCACCGCGGATGAGCGGAAGCGTCCACCAGTCGACTCGAACGTCGGGCTCGATGCCGAGCGCGCGCGTGATGATGTTGCGTCGCGGGTGGTTGCGGGCCTCGGCTTCGGTGAGGTGGCCGGTCGACACGAGTTCCTGGACGTAACTGTGGTCGACGGTGACCCGACGGAGCCGACCGTGACGGAACAGGTAGGTGCGTGAGTCGCCGACATTGGCGAGAACGAGGGCCTCGGTTGGCACAGCGGGCACGATCGGTGTCACGTCACCGGGGAGTGTCGCCGTGTCGGTCGGTTCTGTTTCGGTCGGCTCTGTTTCGGGAGGAGATGGTCCGACCGGGTCGAGGTTGAGATTCGGCTCGGCGCGGCCCGCGTAGTGGTCGCCGATGACTGCGATGGCAGTGATCGTCGTGCCCATCCCGGTGTGGCCGGGGTTGGCGATCGCAGCGCGGAAGATGTCGCCGTTGGCGGTGCGAATGGCGGCCACGACGGCCTCCGCTGAGGGCAATTCGTCGCTCTCGAGCAGTTCCGCGATGCGCTCGACGGCGATCTGGCTTGCAACCTCACCTGCCTCGTGCCCGCCCATACCGTCGGCCACGACGAAGACGGTCGGGGTGATGAGGAGGCTGTCTTCGTTGGCGGGTCGGACCTGGCCGGTATGAGTCGTCGAGCCGACGCGGAGATTGGCCATCACTGTGCCTCGATCAGCGTGGTGCCGACCTGGATGCGATCGCCGGGATGCAGCAGTTTGGCACCGACGAGCTTGGAACCATTGTGGAACGTGCCGTTTGTCGAGCCGAGGTCCTCAACCATGGGTTGGCCTTCGTAGTCGAACACCCGAAGGTGGAGTTGTGACACGTACGCGTCGTCGTCGATCATGATCGTGCACCCAGGTTCACGGCCGAGTGTGACATCGCCCGTCAACTCGATGCTCATTCCCCGTCGTGCCTTCGGCTCGAGAATCACCAGGCGACTCGCCCGCCCCCGGGCGGTCTTCTTGGCCCGCTTGGACCGCTTGGCCTGCGTTCGATCCACCGTCTGCGCCGCTGCTGGCGCAACGCCAGGACGGGTCGCCTGGCGTGCCTGCGCGACCCTGGGGTCGGCCCCAGCGGGGCGTCGGGTCGGTGTGCGGACCTCGCTCCACACCGCCCAGAGGACACGGGCAAAGAAGAGGTACAGCAGTCCGAGGAGGACGAACTTCAGGAGGTTGAGGACTTGGTCGGTCATGGCGAGGGAGCGTTCAGCTCCAGCGGGTCAGGATGCCTCGAACCGCAGGTGGGTGGAGCCGACGCTGATGATGTCGCCCTCACCGAGCCGCTGTTCGCCGATGATCTTCATTCCGTTCACCATCGTGCCGTTCGTGGATCCCAGGTCGACGACGACGTACGAGGTCGTACCGGCTCGGACTTCGGCATGTCGGCGGCTGATGTTGCTGTCGTTGACCGCAATGGTGCACTCCGGCAGACGACCGATACTGACCAGGCCGGCGCCGATGTAGATCCGTTCGCCCGATGGCAGCACGAGAGATCCCATGCCGAGCCCCGTTGCGGCCTGCTTGAGTTGGCTGACGATGTTGAAGCGTCCGCTTCGCAGCTCGTTGTCGACCGCGAGTTGCACCGCGACCGGCCCCATGAAGTGATAGCCCTCCTCTCTGGCGTACTCGCGTGCAGCTTCGGCCAGTTCTGACACGAGTGCATCCTCGATGTCGCCGAAACCGGCATGGTCGACGGCGTTGAGCATGATCGTGAAGTCGTTGGGAACAATGCGGCGACCCTTGACGTCGACGGAGCGATTGTCGTCCATCTCGCGCACGAGACGACGGCCGAGTTCGATGGGGCGGATCGACCCGCGGGAGCGACGAGAGAACACGCCATCGACCATACGCTCCAGACGGTGCTCCAATGACTGCAATCCCATGGTGGGTGGCGAGGCTACTGCGTGTCGTAGCGCCCTCACTGTCGCCCC
>JANPCI010000133.1:0-12386 GCA_031430875.1 Actinomycetes bacterium
GGGTTGTGACCGAGCCCGCGGGCGACGGCCACGCGCTGTTGCTGCCCGCCCGACAGCCGACTCGGGAGATGACCGCCGCGATCACCGAGGTTGACCTTCTCCAGCAGCTCGTCGGCACGGGCAAAGGCCTCAGTGCGGCTCATGCCGGTGAGGTTCAACGGCACGGCGATGTTCTCGCGAGCAGTCAACGATGGAATCAGGTTGAACGCCTGAAACACGAACCCGATCTGCTCGCGCCGGTACACGTCGAGCTTGGCTCCCTTCAGCGCTGTGATGTCGGTGTCACCGAGGCAGATCGTGCCCGCCGTCGGAGTCAGGATTCCGCCGAGACACGACAGCAGGGTGGTCTTACCAGACCCTGAGGGTCCGAGAAGCACGACGAGTTCACCGGGGTGCGCTTCGAACGACAGGTTCTCGAGCGGGCGGATCGCATAGCCGTCGTGGATGAACTCGACCATCAGGTCGGTAACGATCAGCGGACCATCAGTCATACGCCAGCTCCAGAGAAGGCTTGGGACGGATCGGATCGCAGCACCTTGCGCATCCCGAAAGCGCCCGCAGCGAGCGCCATCACCACTGCGAGAAGCGGGAGTTGCCAGAAGGTCCGTGCAGGCACCACCACCGGCAGTGGGAACTGCGGCGCCAGGAAGACCTGGAGCACTGCGGCGACGGCCACGGCCGAGAGCGCAACGAGCACAGCCTGCAGCGCAAGGCTGCCGAGCAGTGCCGAGTTCGGCGCTCCCATCGCCTTCAACACGGCGAAGTCGCGCTGACGTTCGAGGGCGGAGAGGTACACCACTGCGCCGATGATGACGGCGGCAACCATCCACAACAGCAGCCGCACCAGATCGATCGACGTAATCGCACCGTCGAGTGGTTTCAGCACGTCGGCGGCCACCTCGTCGGCCGTCATCGCCTTCGCACCTGGCGGCAACCCGTCGACCGCACCAGTCACCAGCACGGCGCTGATCACATCGGTCGTTCGAAACGTGAGGTTCTGGGCGTCGGCCAACGTCATGAACACAATCGGGATGCCGGCGAGCAGCGTCGTGTCCTCCGACTCCCCGACGACGGTGAATGACATAGCACCCACCGTGACGTCGTCGCCGACGTCGAGGCCAAGGGTCGAGTCGACCACCAGATCACCCGAAACCGAGGCTGGGTTTCCCTCAACGATCGGCGGACTCCCCAGACCATCCGGTTCGTGACCGACCACGATGACCTCGTCGGTCATGTCGGCGGTCGACAAGCTCGAACGTGACACCACCGCAGCGTTCTTGTTCTCCGCGACCACCGCGTCGAGCGCACTGATCGGGGCTGCCGAAATCGCCGTGAACGGCCCGGAGATGCCCTCCGGCACGATCCACACATCCGAACCCAGCACTCCGACAGTTTCGAACGGCTCGACATTCATCTGATCGACCAGACCGGTCATCACGAACAAGAGCGCGAACACGACGGCTCCGAGCAACGTCACCACGATGAAGCGGGTCTTCCGATAGACGAGGTCGCGGAAGGTCAGCAGGATCAAGTCTCAACTCCCACGTCCGCACGCTCCCTGGTCATTCTCTCGGTGCACCTCCCCGATGCACTCGAAGCGACCCTAGTCAGCAAGCGGTCGAAACTCCGAACCCGCACTCGTGAGCTGGCGAACTGAGTGACTGGAGTACCGTCTCCAAGGGCGGTTTGGGGCCGATCACCGACCACGGGGGATGACACATGGGTGGCGAACCGAACGTAGGGACCGCGACGGTCATGTTCACCGACCTCGTCGGTTCGACCGAGATCAGGTCACGCGTCGGCGAAGATGCCGCCGAGACCCTCCGAGCTGTTCACGATGAGGTGCTCGGCGAGGCGATCGCCGTGAATGGCGGCCAGGTCGTGAAGCATCTCGGCGATGGGCTGATGGCGACATTCCCGAGCGCCGCCGGTGCGGTTGCTGCAGCTGTGGCCATGCAGCAGGAGCTCGACCTGCGCAACCGCCGCAGCGACGGCGAGCGGATGCAGATCCGGGTCGGGATCTCGACCGGCGATGTCACCTTCGACGGTGACGACTGCTTCGGACTACCCGTCGTAGAAGCCCAACGACTCGAGGCGTCGGCCGAGCCGGCAACCATCCGCTGCGCCGAGATGGTCATGTTGATGGCCAGAGGGCGCGGCGGTCACGAGTTCGCTTCACTCGGTGACCTGGAGTTGAAGGGGCTCGCCGATCCACTTCCCACGTGCCAGGTTCTCTGGTCACCGCTCGCTCAGCCAGAGCCGCAAGCAGTCGAACTCGGCCTGCCACCGGTGTTCGCCCATGCGACGGGCTTGCCGTTCTCCGGCCGCGACGAGGTGTTCGAGCAACTCGTCGACGCCTGGAAGCGTTGCGTGGCCGGGGGCTTCGAAGTGGTGTTGCTCGCAGGTGAGCCAGGTATCGGCAAGACCCGACTCGCCCAGGAACTTGCCGTGCGCGTGCAGGGCGGCGACGGCAGGGTGCTCGGCGGGCGATGCGACGAGGACGTCACGATCCCGTTTCAGGCATTCGCCGGCGCGCTCGACTTCTTCGTTCGCCAGACCTCGCCCGACCGCGTGCTCATCGAACTGGGCGAGTTCCCCGGCGACCTCGTCCGCATCGTGCCCGAACTCGATCGACTCGTCGAAGGTCTGCCCTCGGCGCTCGACGACGAGCCCGACGTCGAGCGCTACCGGCTGTTCCAGGCGGTCGGGTCGTGGCTGTCGGTGGGTGGCACGGACCATCCGCGGCTCTTGGTACTCGACGACCTGCACTGGGCCGACAAGCCCACGCTGCTCCTGTTGCGTCATCTCATCTCCAACCCGCCGGTCGGATTGATGATCCTGTGCACCTACCGCGACACCGACGTCGACCGAACGCACCCGCTGTCGTCGATGCTCGCCGACTTCCGCCGTATGCCCGCCGTCGACCGCATCGCCCTCGACGGGCTCGGCGACAGCGGCGTTCGCGAACTTCTCACGCGCACCGGCGGGCACGAGCTCGACGAGCAGGGTCTGGCCTTCGCCGAAGTGGTGCAGCGCGAAACGTCGGGCAATCCGTTCTTCCTCGGCGAGGTGCTCCGCCACCTCGCCGAGACCGGGGCGCTATATGAACGCGACGGTCGCTGGGTGTCCGATCTGCGGCCCGAAGAGGCGGGGATCCCGGAGGGCATCCGTGAAGTCGTCGGAAGGCGACTCAGCCGGCTCGGCGACGACGTGGAGACCGTCCTGCGCTCTGCTGCGGTCATCGGCTACGAGTTCGACGTCGACCTGCTCGCCGACGTGGTCGGCCGCGACGCCGACGACGTGCTCGACGCGCTCGACATCGCTGCCAGGGCGAACCTCGTGATCGAAGTCGGCGTCGACCGGCACCGTTTCGCCCATGCTCTGGTGCGCGAGACCCTGCACGGCGAGCTGTCGTCGAGTCGCCGGGCCCGGCAGCATCGTCGGGTGGCCGAAGCGCTGGAGGCCCGACACGCCGACGACCTCGACGCCGTCATCGCCGAACTGGCCACGCACTGGGCCGAGGCGTCGGCAGGCGGCGACCCGGCACGCGCGATCGAACTGGCCATTCGGGCGGGCGATCTAGCAGCTGATCGGGGTGCCTTCGAGAACGCAGTGGGATGGTTCCAGCAGGCCCTCGAACTGATGGAAGACGAGAGCAGCTCGTCGTTCGACCGGCGACGCACGCTCGTCAAGCTCGCCGATGTCCAGATCTACACCGGTTCGGGGATCGAGGCGAGGGAGAACGGCATGGCGGCTGCCCGCGCGTCGCTTGCCGCCGGCGACCTCGGCACCGCATGCGAGGCCATGGCGGTCAGCCCGCGGGCCAGCTTCGACAGCAGCGATCCACCGGACCCGGAACGCACGGCACTACTCCGTGAGGTCCTCGCCTTCGAAGAACTCACTCGGTCACAGCGCGCGCACATGCTGGGGTTCCTCGCGACCGAACTCATCTTCGAGCGTGACATCGAAGGGCGCGCGACTGCGCTCGCCGAGTTCCGGGCGCTGACCACCGGGCTTTCGCCACTGGAACAAGTGCAGCTTCGCAACCCCGGCTCTAGCTCATATCGCGCAGTCGGGCCACGTGAAAGCGTCGGACTCCTCGAGATCTTCATCGAAGCGGCTCGCCTGGCACCCCGACCATCACTCCGGATGCGGTACTTGCAAGGAGCCTGCTTCTTTTCCTTCTGGGTGGGCGACCGCGACGTCCTGGAACACACACTGTCCCAGCTCCTTCTCCCGGACGGTCCCAATGCGAACCTCAGCGAAGTCTCTGCCTTGCTTCCATACACCATGAACCTGACCGTCTCCGGTGACCTCGACGCCGCGGCGATCAGGCGAGTGGAGCTGGTCGACGGTATGACAAGCCTCGCGGCGCCCGAAGCCACGGTGTACGAGGCAACGACGATGATGGCGCTCGCCAGGGAGACGGGAACCCTGGTCGACCTCGGCTTCGTCGCCGACCTGACCGAGCAGATGGGCCACCCGGCAAGCGCCGCCCGCGCGATCAGTGTGTACATCCGCATGGCCGAAGGTGACGTCGATCGGGTCATGACGGCACTTGAGCTGATCTCGGCCGAGGAACTCGCGGATGACGCGGGCTACCCCATAGTGCTCGCCTACTGGAGCGAGATCGTGGCCGCGCTCCGAATCGCCGATCAATGCGGCCGATTCATCGCCGAACTGGAGCTGATGACCGGCACGCAGCTCGCGACAGGCGGGATCTACCTCGGCGCGGCCGATCGGTACCGCGCGCTCCTTCATGACGTACTCGGCGAACACGACATTGCCGATGAGCTGTTCGCAGCCGCCGTCGAGCAACACGAAGCGTTCCGGACACCGCCGTGGATCGCCCGCACGCAGATCGACTGGGCCGAGTCGCTGATCGCCCGCAGCCGCCTCGACGACGCCCGAACCCACCTCGACGCTGCCCGAACAGCGATCGGCGACCTCGACCTCCCCGAGAACCAGCGCCGCCTCGACGCGCTCACGTCCCAACTCTGAATGCGACGCGTGGTCAGCCCGCGTCTCAACCCCGCGTCGAATTCGTCTCAGCGGTGCGTCGAGAGCCGGTCCGCGATGCTGTCGAGCAGCGACGACGGCGGAGCACCGCCATCTTCGAGCGCCGACAGGAACGTCGAGCCCGGGATCCGCCACAGCACGGTTTCGGTCGACGATGTGACCGATGCGGTTCGGGGCCGTCGGTCGATCAGCCCAATCTCACCGAACCAGTCACCGTCGCCGAGTTGCCCGACCTCGCGGCCACCCACGGTCACACGCAGCGAGCCTCTGATCGTCACGTACAGGTTGTCCGGTTCGTCGCCTTGTCGGACGACGACGGTGCCTTCGCCAACTGTCAGCTCCCCCACCTCCGCAGCGATTCGCTCGAGTGACTGCCGCGATGCACCTTCGAAGATGGCGAGCTTTGCCAGCACCTCGACAGTCGGGGCCAGCGAACGTTGGCGCCGATCGGCAAGGCGACCGATCGTGACCAGCGGCCGAGTGGCGAGCGCACCGATCACGAGCAGCGACACGGCGACCACGATGAGCGACACGTCGAGACCGAGGACCGCCACGAGCACCGGTGCGGCGACAGCCCCGACGAGCTTTCCGGCGTTCGCCGCACCATTGACCGCTCCGAACACCCGCCCGAGCGAGTCTGATGGAGTCACGCGCTGGACCATCACCACGATGACGACTTCGAACACCACCATGCCGACCCCGACGAAGACCAGCACGGCGCACGCCCAGATGGTCTGCGTGATGATGGCAAGCGCAGCTGTGGGCAGCGCCGTGAGCACGATGGAGACGAGAACGGGGCGCACGGGGCTTCGCGATCCGGCCGCCCGTGCCGCGATCGGCATTGCCAGCAGCGCTCCGAGGCCAATCGCTCCGCCGAGCAGCCCGATGTCGCCCACTCCGGTGTCGAGTTGATCGCGAACGACGTACACATGCAGCACCATCTCGGCACCCCGAACGAAGTACATGACGCCGATCAACACCACGAGCGCAGGGAGCGCCCCAATCGACCGCACCGTACGAGCGCCGTCAACTGCCGACTCGACCAGACCGAGCCGGACAGCGGGCTCACGAGTGGTGCCATCCATCCGCTCAACCGGCGGGCGATCGGGCACTCCGCTGATCCCGGCAAGGATGAGGGCTGACAATGCGAATGTGATCGCATTCACCGCGAATCCCGCCGCTGCCGACCACGCGGCAACCACAACGCCGAGCAGCGGCCCGACGAAGGTCATCAGTTGCCGAATCGTGCTGAGCACCGCGCAGGCGCCGGCGAGGTGCCCCTCACCCGCAACCGCCGGGACGATCGCTGACAACGCCGGCCGGGTCGGCACGGCCACGGTGTACGACGCCAACACGACGAGCAACGCGAGCAGCGGCGACACGCCTTCGGCGACCATGATCGCCAGCGCCAGCATGAGCCCTGCTCGCACCAGCTCGGTGGTCACCACCAACGTTCGAAGGCGACTGCGGTCGACCATTGAGCCCGCCGAGAGACTCAGCAGAGCCCGAGGAGCAAGCCGGGCGATGACCGCAAGCGTCAACCACAGTCCGAAACGCGGCTCGTCGGCGAGGAACACCACGAGCGCAACCCAGAACACGCCGTCGCCGGCGCCCGAGATCACCTCCGCGCCGTACATCCTCCGCAGCCCGGAATTGGCAAAGGTCGAAGCCAGCCCGGCGTGCTCACGTGTCGGGCTGTCGGTCGTCATCCGGCGGGAAGTCTGCCACCTCCCGCGGCCAGCCGAAACGGCCGTTGATGTCTGCCGACGCGTGAGGTTCGGTCGGTCGGAGGTAGTTTCGGCGGCGATGATCGACCCCGACATGCCGCGACCAGGATCGATCCTCGGCACCCGGGTGCTGCGAACGGAGGACCCTGGCCTGCTCACCGGGAGCCGGAAGTACCTGGCCGATCTCGATCTCCCGAACAGGCTCCACGCGGTGTTCGTGCGCTCCGACGTCGCTCATGGGATCATCAACGCCATCCACATCGAGGACGCGATCGGGATGCCGGGCGTCGTCGAGGTGCTCACCGCGACCGAACTGGGTGTCGCACCTCACCACGGCTTCGCCACAGTGCACCCCGACTTCGCGCGACCACCGCTGGCCGATGGCCGGGTGCGTTTCGTCGGCGAGCCGATTGCTGTGGTGCTCGCCGAGACCTTCGAACAGGGCGAGGACGCCGCTCAGGCCGTGTGGGCCGACATCGATCCGTTGCCGGCGCTGGTCGACGCCGAGGATGCGCTCGAGGAGACGGAGAACCTGATCTTCCCCGAGCACGGATCCAACGAGGCGCTCGTGATCGTCGACAAGCCGCGCACCGATCTCGCCGCTGCCGACGTGGTCGTGCGCGGCCGCTACGTCAACCAGCGCATGGCCGTCGTTCCGATGGAGCCGGACTGTTGCGGTGCCGAAATCGGCGACGATGGGCGGTTGACGTTCTGGGCATCGACGCAGATGCCCCACGGACTGCACGGACAGCTCGCCGCCGCGCTCGGAATGGAGCCCGCCGACATCCGCGTGGTCACCCCACAGGTCGGCGGTGGGTTCGGCGGCAAGGCCGGCATCCACCACGAGTACACCGTGGTCGCCACCGCCGCTCGCCGAACGGGACGACCCGTGGTGTGGGTGCCGCCGCGCAGCGACGACATGAAGGCGCTCCCCCACAGCCGCGGCCAGGTGCAGTACGTCGAGCTCGGATGCACACGCTCCGGCGACTTCACGGGGCTGAAGGTGCGCCTCGTCGGCGACGCCGGTGCCTACCCGTCGATCGGCGCGTTCCTGCCGGGCGGAACCCGTCGGATGGCGCAGGGCACGTATGCGTTCCCGACGATCGAGTTCGACGTCGCGGTCGCCGTCACCAACACCACGCCGATGGGCGCGTACCGCGGGGCGGGACGACCCGAGGCCACCGCGCTCCTCGAACGACTCGTCGATCAGGCGGCGCTGGAACTGGGTATCGACCCGATCGAGATCCGGCGCCGCAACTTCCTCGCCGACGACGTGTTCCCCTTCACCACCCTCACCGGCAACGTCTACGACTCGGGTCGCTACCTGCTCCCGCTCGAACGCGCCGCCGAAGCCATCGGTTACGAACAGCTACGCGCGGAGCAGGCCGAACGTCGTGCGAGCGGCGACCACCGGCTGCTCGGAATCGGCGTCGCCGCGTACGTGGAAATCACCGCCGGAGGTGGTGCGGAGGAGTTCGGCGCCATCGAGGTCCACGACGACGGGTCGGCGACGATCTTCGCCGGCACGCAGTCGCACGGCCAGGGCCACCAAACTGCCTACGCGATGCTCGTCGCCGACCAGACCGGGATCCCCGTCGAACGGATCACGCTCGTCGACGGCGACACCGACCGGGTGCGCACGGGCGGCGGCACCGGTGGTTCACGATCTTTGCAGCTCGGCGGTTCGGCGATTCGCGGAGCGACCGAAGCAATGGTCGACAAGGCCAAACAGCTCGCCGCGCAGTTACTCGAAGCCGACGTCGCCGACATCGTGGTCGACACATCGACCGGCACGATCGGCGTGGCCGGGGTGCCCGCCCAGGCGATTGGGTGGGGCGACCTCGCCACTCGTGCCACCGAACTCGGCGAACAGCTCGACGGTGAGTTCGACTTCCACCAGGACGGCGCCACGTTCCCCTTCGGGGCCCACATCTCCGTCGTCGAGGTCGACGCCGACACCGGCAAGGTTCGACTCCTTCGCCACGTGGCGGTCGACGACTGCGGAACGGTGCTCGCCCCGCTCATCGTGGAGGGCCAACAGCACGGCGGCATTGCCGCCGGTGTCGGCCAGGCCCTGTTCGAGGAGGTTCAGTTCGACATTGACGGCAACCCGGTCACGTCGAACCTCGCCGACTACGGGATCCCGTCGGCAGCCGAGCTGCCCTCGTTCGAGACGCATTCGACGCAAACACCGACGCCGCTCAACCCGCTCGGCGCGAAAGGGATCGGTGAAGCAGCGACGATCGGCTCGACGCCGGCCGTCCAGAACGCGGTCATCGACGCCGTGGCACATCTCGGGGTGCGACACATCGACCTGCCGTGTACCCCTGAACGAGTGTGGGCGACGATCCGTGATGCGCGCGCCGGCACGCTCGCCGATCCGTGGCGCGAGCCACCCGCGATCTTCACCCGCCTGCGCACCGACGCCACCACCCCGTCGGTAGAAGACGCCGCAGGAGCCGCCGCCGCCGACGGCATCTGAACCGTCACACGGTGCCGGGTCAAACGTGACGCCGACGGCTGCCCACTGCATCAAACGCCACGAGCAACAGATCAGGTGGGGCGTTCGCACTCCACGCATTGCACGTCTGCGGGAACCGTTCCGCCGACCAGTGCGGCGAAGAAGTCAACGAGGCGAACCCCCTGCACCTCCATCTCGTAGAGTCCATCGCTGCCGAGGATCGTGTGGGTGGTACCGGGAGCGACGTACGACGCGATCGGCACGCCGGCCGCTTCGATGTCGGCCTCGGACTGTTCGATGAATGTCAGCAGGTCGTCGGCGGGGGCACCTGCCAGCCCAGCGAACGTCGCCTGTACCTCGTCGTACGCGAAGTCGAACCGGGCGAACGTGATATCGGGATGCTGTGACCCGGCCTGGACGTACAGGCCCGGAATACTCCAGTCCTCGGGGGCCAGACCCTCATTGACCGGCCAGTCCGGAACGTTCCCCAACACACCCCAGAGCCCACCGATCGCCAGGTTCAGCGCCGGCACGTCCGGATACGCGGCCGAGCTGTCGCCGAACGTGATGATCTCGGCATCGGGCAGCACATCGGCGGCCAGCCCCGCGAACGCCGGCGTGGGGATCGACCCAGCACTCGAGCCCGCAACCAGGAGCTGCTCGACGTCGGGATAGCCGGCGACCACCGCCTGGAGGCCCCGGTCAGCGTTGGCGAAACCGTTGTGGTCGATTGTCACCGTGTCGGAGTACACCGTCTCGGCGTCGCCAAGATGGACGTCGCCGGTGCAGTAGGGCACGTAGACGATCGACCAGTCGGCGATCGGGTTCTCCGGGTTCATCTCATCGAACACACCGCTCAGATCAGGGGCCTCGCCGAGCGCCAGGTTCTTCTTGTACGTCTGGCTCGCGGGGCCACACGTGTCGGCGCTGAAGCAGGCGCCACCGCCCTCGAAGTAGAGCATCACCTTGGTCGGGTCGGCCGGACGCTCCCAGATCTCGAACGGGCTGCCGTCGGAACAGTTGCAGTCGGGGCCGCCGGGAATCGACTGCCATTCACCAACCATGACCACCGACGGCTCGGTGGTGACCGGCTCTGTGGCGACCGGCTCTGTGGTGGCGACCGGTTCGGTGGTGGCGACCGGTTCGGTCGTCGACACCTCGGCGGGGATCGCAACCTCACTCGATGAGACAGACATCGCCGGCGATTCGTCATCGCCCGTGCTGCTGCACGACGCCAAGGCGCCAAGCAAGATCAGCAGGAAGGCGAGACGGCGGGACACGTGGCCATGATCCCCCGCACGAGTACGACGATGCGAATCACGCCGGGCGGTAGTGGGAGTCGAGCCTCGGCAACGAGTCACCGTCGACGGCAACCACGCCATCATCGACAAGTTTCACGAGGTGGGCGAGCACGCTGCGCCGGGCAGGCCTGTGCAGCTCCTTACGGACATCGACGTACAGCACGTCGACCATCGCCGGAATCATGTCGATCCCGCGGCGTACGGCGTCGAGCACCTGTGCTTCTCGTTGGAGCCGATGCTCGATCAGTCCGGTGACGAACGCGGACGGGTTCGGGATCGGTGGGCCGTGCGTCGGGATGGCGACGTCGTCGCTACGCCCGGCGACCATCCGCAGCGACTCGAAATAGGCCCCCATGTCGCCATCGGGAGGCGACACCACCGTGGTGCTCCAACCCATCACATGGTCGCCGGTGAACAACGTGCGCGTCGTCCCGTCGTCGAGCGCGAAACAGGTGTGGTTCGACGTGTGGCCCGGCGTGTGAAGTGCGGTCATCACCCAGCCATCGGCTGCCGCAACCACGTCGCCGGTCGCGGCCGTCACGTCGGGAGTGAAGTCACGATCGGTCGACTCCTCGACAACGGGCCCGGTGTCAGTGTCGGCAGCCGGCTCGTCCGCCGCCGGCAGATCGTCGTCCGGCGAATCGTCGCCCGGCGGATCGTCGCCGATGTCCCACGTGTCGTCGCCGTGGGGCCCGAACGCGACCGTCGGGGCGCCGGATTCGGCCGTCAACCAAGCCGCCAGTGGCGAGTGGTCGGAGTGACAGTGGGTGACGAGGATCGCCTTGACGCGGCACCCATCGAGTGCGGCAGCGAGCGCATCACGATGGGTGTCGAGACGCGGACCGGGATCGATCACCACGACGTCGCCGCGCCCGTTCGCGTCGCCACCGACGATGTACGTGCCCGTTCCGAAGTACGTGAACTTCGAGGGATTCTCGGCGATCACCCGCCGCACGAGCGGGGCCACGGGTTGCGAGGCGCCATAGGTGAACGACTCGCGGTCGAGGGTCAGGAACTCCACGGCGTCCATTCCAGTGCCTCTACCCGACCGACCTCATGGCCGTGGCCGAGCACCGGCACGACGGCGCGATCGCGGGCGCTCGCCGCCGCTGCGTCGACGTCGACACCGAGAACTCGCAGCGCCTCGGGGATCACAGGCCGGCGGGCGAGGCCCGACCCATCGGCGATCTTGAACGCTGCGGCACGGCCGTCGGCGAGGGCCATCGCCATCATTCCGGCGGCCCCCTCTTTGGCCATCAGGCCGGGAACTGCCCGCATCCACAGCGTGTCGTCGAACTCCGCTCCGCCGACCATCAGCGGAGTTGCCCGCATCGATCGGGCCACGGAAGCATCAGTCGAGGCCAGCGCGGCGAACGCACCCGCCAGCTCATCGAGCGCGAGCGCATGTGTGGGCGCGCCGCAGCCGTCGACGCCGATGTGATGCACGACGCATCCGAGGTCACCAAAGGCCGACACGATCGCCACCTGGAGCGGATGCTCCAGGTCGAGATACGTCTCGGTCGGCCAACCGTTGACGACACAGGTGGCGAGCATCGCGGCGTGCTTGCCCGAACAGTTCTGCCGCAGCGACGAGGGCTCCGAACGTGGATCACTCAGCGCAGGCGCCGCCGTGTTCTGGAGTTGCGAGGTGTCGAGGCCGTAGTGGGCGAGGATCGCAAGCACCGCTTCGAGATGCATCGGCGTCCCGGCGTGGCTGGCGCAGGCAACCGCAAGCAACTCGTCGGGGAGTTCGAGGCCGAGGCCGACCATCGCGTGGGCCTGCATCGGCTTGAGGCACGACCGCGGATACACGATCACGTGGGGATCACCGACAGACGCAATCAGCGATCCGTCGGCGGCGACTGCGGCACCCACGCC